>JASHQC010000111.1 GCA_030037735.1 Thermoplasmata archaeon | reverse complement strand
AATTGGCGGGAGAGCACCGCAACGGGAGGAGCGTGCGGTTCAATTGGATTCAACGCCGGAAAACTCACCGGGGGCGACGGAGGGATGAAAGCCAGGCTGAAGACCTTGCCCGATTCTCCGAGAGGTGGTGCATGGCCGTCGTCAGTTCGTACCGTAAGGCGTTCTGTTAAGTCAGATAACGAACGAGACCCTCGCCTTCAGTCGCGATTTCGGGGGGGACCCCGAGAGCACACTGGGGGGATCGCTGCTGCTAAAGCAGAGGAAGGTGAGGTCTACGGTAGGTCCGTATGCCCCGAATCTCCCGGGCAACACGCGCGCTACAAAGGTTGGGACAATGGGATCCGACCCCGAGAGGGGAAGGCAATCCTGAAACCCAATCGTAGTTCGGATTGGGGGTTGTAACTCACCCCCATGAAGATGGATTCCGTAGTAATCGCGGGTCAACATCCCGCGGTGAATGTGCCCCTGCTCTTTGCACACACCGCCCGTCAAGTCATCCGAGTTGGGTCGGAGTGAGGGTGACTCTCGTTGGGTCGCTCGAACTTCGGTTCAGCAAGGGGGACTAAGTCGTAACAAGGTATCTGTAGGGGAACCTGCAGATGGATCACCTCCTAGAACGCCGGCCTTTTTGCAAGGCCCCGTTCGGAGACGTGCAAGACCGCCGAATCGCTCGGACTGGCGAACCCTCTACCGCCTCGCTCTTCGGGCCATTAACCCATTCTTGAGTAGTTACCATTTTTTTATAACCCCCTCTCGGCTGGCACGGCCGATGATCGCGGCGACGCGGCCCCCGGTGTCTCTTCCCTCTCGGCTTCTCCTCGCCGGGGAGTGCCTCTCCCACGGCGAGCCGATCCTCATTTACGACGCGCCGGACCGGGAGGGAGAGACCGACCTCGTCGTGCTGGCGGAGCGCGCCACACCCGAGTTGGTCCGCCTTCTCCGGAAGGATGCCGGTGGCCTCCTCTGCGTGGCGATCCCCGACGAGCTTCGTCGCCGGATCGGCCTTCCGTTCCAGTCCGAAATGCTCGAGCTCTCGGAGCCGAGGTTCCCGGCGCTTCGCGCGCTCCGTCGCCAGGACCTCCAGTACGACGTCCGGAGCGCCTTCGGGGTCACGGTCAACCACCGGACCAATTTCACCGGCGTGCCCGACTCGGACCGCGCGACGACGATTCGCGCGCTGGGCGAGCTCGCCCGCGACGCTCCGGTGCTGACCGATCTCGAGCTCATGCACCGGTTCACCTCCGAATTCTCTTCGCCGGGCCACGTGCCGATCCTGTACGCCGCGCCGGGCCTCGTCCTCGAACGAAAGGGCCATACGGAACTCGCCATCTCGCTGGCCCGGATGACAGGCCTCTCGGAGGCGGCGGTCGTTTGCGAGATGCTCGGGGACTCGGGAGGCCCGAGGTCTCCGGAGGCCGCGCGCCGGTACGCGGAGACCCACGGGTGGGTCTTCCTCGAGGGGCGCGAGATCCATCGGGCGTGGCCGGCATGGTCCGGGTGATGGCCACCGGGGTCTTCGACCTCCTCCATCCGGGTCACGTGTACTTCCTGGAAGAGGCGAAGAAGCTCGGGGACGAGCTCATCGTCGTGGTGGCGCGCGACGCCACCGCGAAGCGGCTCAAGCACGAACCGTTCGTGCCCGAGCACCTCCGTCTCCAGGTCGTCCAGGCGCTCAAGCCGGTCGACCGGGCCATCCTGGGTTCTCCGACGGACATCTACCAGACCGTCGTCGATCTCCGGCCGGACATCATCGCGCTCGGCTACGATCAGATGTGGGACGAGCACGAGGTCGAGGCGGAGGCTGCACGCCGCGGCGTGAAGGTCAAGGTCGTGCGGCTGCCCGAGATTCCGCACGACCACCTGGCGACGAAACGTCTGGTCGAGCGGATCCTCGAGCGCGCCCGGACACCGGAGGAAACGACGTCGTGAAGCGCATCGGCGTCGCGGACACGACGTTCGCCCGGGTCGACATGGCGTCGGCGGCGCTTACGGCGCTCAAGAGCGCCGGGACCGGCTTTCGGATCTACCGGCGGACCGTCCCCGGTATCAAGGACCTGGCCGTCGCGTGCCGGCGGCTGTTCCAGGAGGACGGCGCCGACCTTTGCCTCGCGCTGGGCATGCCGGGTCCGGCCGAGCTCGATCAGAGCTCGGCGATGATCGCCTCGCTGGGCCTCCAGTTCGCCGAGGTTCTCGAAGGAAAGCCGATCGTCGAGTGCTTCGTTCATGAGAGCGAGGCCTCCAACGCGACAGAACTCGACCGGCTCGCCCGACGGCGGGCCGAGGAACATGCGCTCAACGCGTACCAACTCTTGTTCCGGCCGGAAGAGCTCGCCCGCCACGCGGGGGAGGGCCTCCGGCAGGGATTCGCCGACGCGGGGCCGGTGCGCCCGCGGAAGTAGGAAACGTACCGCACCGGAACATTCCAGGAAGGGATCACGAAGATGCCGAAGAAGGAACGAGAAGGAGACGGGATCCGAATCGCCATTGTGGGCAGCGAGTTCAACTACGACATCACGACCGTGATGATCGAGCGCGCACGGGAGGAGATCGATTTTCTCGGCGCCGAGCTCGGTCCCGTGGTGAAGACGCCCGGGGTCTACGACATGCCGATCGCCGTGCAGGCGCTGATGGGCCGGAAGGACGTCGACGCTGTGGTCACGCTCGGCGCGGTCATCGAGGGGGAGACGAACCACGACGAGGTGATCATGAACCAAGCGGCCCGGAAGCTTGCCGACCTGAGCGTCGAGTTTTCGAAGCCGCTCGGGCTCGGCATCTCGGGACCGGGCGAAACCCGTCTCCAGGCCCAAGACCGTATCGAGAACGCGGCGGTCGCCGTGCGCTCCGTCGTTAAGATGGTCCGTCGGCTCCGCGAGATCCGCGGTCACTAGGCACGCGCCGGGTGGGTCTTTTCGTTAGGTCTGGGCAGGGCTCTGGCCGTGCGTCGTGCTAGCACGGCGCTTAAGAGCCCAAGCAGCTCGCAGAAAGAGGTGTCGCGAAGTCCGCCGACCCTGGAGCAGCTTCGAGACGGGGTCGACAAAACCGACCAAGAGATCGCGGCGGCGATCGGCCGGCGACTCAAACTCGCGCGCGAGATCGGCCTCACCAAATCTCGACGTAATGCCCCGTTGAGGGACTATGCCACCGAGGAACGGGTGCTGGCCCGTTGGCAGGAAAGGCTCACGCAAGCCGGAGTGCCGCCCGCCCGGAGCGCCGCTCTTGCTCGATGGCTCATCGAGGAGTCCTTGCGTGTTCAAGAGTCCATTCCGGCGAGGGCGCGATCTCGGCGATCTTCGTCGGCGAGGGTCGCCATCATCGGGGGCCACGGCCGTATGGGCCGGTGGCTCGACGGATTCCTCACCGACGATGGACATGAAGTGCGAATCGTAGACCCGGAAGCCGATCCGGGATCTCCCCAAACTCTTCCGACGGTCGAAGCGGCGATGGAATGGGGGGACATTGTCGCGTTCGCAACGCCCATCCGGGCGACGCCGCCACTTTTGGAGAAATGTCTCGAGCACGCTTCCGACACGGTCGTCTTCGACATCCTGAGCGTCAAGGCCCCGATCGTTCCCATCCTCCGAGCCGCCCACCGGAGGGGCTGCCATGTCACGAGCGCGCATCCGATGTTCGGACCGTCGGCGCGCACGCTCTCGGGCCGGAACTTGCTGCTGGTCTCCTGCGGGGATCGTGCCGCGGACGAAACGGTGCGAGCCCTCTTCTCAGGATCGGCGCTCACCCTCAGCGACATTCCGATCGAACAGCACGATCAACTGGTCGCGGAATCACTGGGTCTGGCCCACGCGGTGAACCTGCTGTTTCTCTCCGCGCTGGCGTCGGACCCATTCGCTCCCCCGGACCTCGCCGCCGCGGCGAGCACAACCTTTCACCGCCAATCCTCGCTCGCCGCCGCGGTAGCGCAGGAGGGACCCGAGCTCTACCTGGACATCCAGTCGCTCAACCCGCACTCCCCCGAGGTCTATTCGGAGCTTCGGGCGGCACTCGACCGCCTCGAACGGATCGTCCAGCGCCACGACGTGCCGGGGTTTCGGGAGTTACTCTTGGAAGGCCGAGCAAAACTGGAGCCCGGGCCCGGACCCATGCGGGCCTAGACGAGGCCTTTTTCCGAGATCCTGAACTCGATCGACCCCTCCGGCTGAGACCGGTGCTTCATCAACACCGCCCGTCGCCACTCGCCTTGCAATCGGTCGAACCGCAGGATCGTCTTGGCGGCATGGTTGAGGAACGCCCCGCCGACCGGCTCGAGCGTGCCGTCGCCGACCTTTCGCCAGACCTGGTTCGTGACGAGCACCGGAACAGGGACCTGAAGCGCCGCCGAGACCAGCTGGGCCAGCTGCAAGCCCAACTCTCGACGCGCCGTCTCCTCCTCCCTACCCCCAAGCTCGAGACGGTAGTGCATGGTCGCGGAGTCGACCGCGATCAAGCCCACCGTGCGGGAACCGTCCCTCGCGAGACGCGTTGCCTTGTCCACGGCCCGGCTCTGCTCGGCCAGATTGGAGGGGGAAGAGATCAAGAGGTGCTGGAGGACGTCCGGGAGCTTCGGCCCGGCCATCGCCTCGAGCTTGTCGACCGAGAGGCCCTCGGTATCCACGTAAACCACCCACTTTCCATCCAGGGCGACACGGACGGCCACCTGCAAGCAGAGGATCGTCTTCCCGGTCCCGCCCTCCCCGTAGACCTCCGTGACCGCGTCGGTGTCGAGGCCCCCGCCCAAGAGCCCGTCCAGAGCGGGGAGCCCGGTGGAAAGTCGGTCGGTGGGCATGAGAAGGCGGCAGAGAGAACGGGGCCCTTAAGTCGTAGGGCGTCGGCCCGCTACGGCGTGCCGATGGGGTACGGCACGCCCAGCTTCGGAGAGACGACGAGTGTCCCTTTCGGGTGGAATTCGTCGGGGTGCTCGGTGTGAATCGGGTACGTTGTGGTCGGCTTGAGATGGTGCGCGATTGCGAGCAGTTCCGTTTCGGAGCAGTGCCCGGAGGCGTGCAAGGAGTGCTTCCGCAGCTCGAAATGGTCGAGCCAGTTCTGGAGTACCTCGGCCTCGAGATCCTCCTCCGAAAACGGCTCGCTCATCGAGTAGACGAAGGGGCTGCCCTTCGGCGGCCGCAGGTCGATGAGCTCCGGGAAGTGCATCATCTCGAGCATCAAGAAGAGCCGCTTCCCATTCGAGCGAACGTAATCGGCGTCTACGGCGCCGCTCAGGAACGGCTCTTCCCAGTGGTAGTACCGGCGCTTGGGACGGCCGTAAACTAGGAGGTCAGGGGACTGGCCCGGCACCGGCACCGGGGGGAATCCCGGCTGGCCGGCCACCGCGGTGAGCAGGAACGCGGTCTTCAGCGACACGACAAACGACCGGCCCGCCGTTTGCGCGGCTTCATACAAGGTGGTGATCCGATCGATGTCGCGCGGATAGCACGTTCCGAGGACGAGGTCGGTAGTCCGTTCCAGCAGGCTGTCGACCTCGGAGCGGACCGTCTGCTCGGTGAAGTTTTTCCTCGGGTCCGGGCCTAGTCGGGTTCCTTCCGTGATCAGGACCTCGGGCTGCTCCTTCGCCGTCCTCTCCAGGAATCGCTCAGTCAACTCGGCCCGAGGCCCGTGCTTCCGGAAATCCCCGGTATAGGCGACGGTGCCCGACGAGGTCCGGACCAGATACGCGTAGGCCCCCGGAATCGAGTGGTCGACCGGATGGGGAACGACCTCGAGATTGCCCAGCTCGACCGGTGCGTCGGGAGAGAGGAGCTTCCAGGGATGCTGTCCGTACCCGTTGGTTCCCGAGCCTTCGATCGCTTCTAGGAGCACCTTCGTGTCGGCGCCAAGGTAAACCGGTATGTCCGGATCAATGAATTCAAGGTACCCGGCGTGGTCGAAGTGCGCGTGGGTGAGGAAAACCGCATCGATTTTCGGCGCTTCGTGCTTGAGGTCCGCCCCGTGGAGGGCCTCCCGCGAATAGAGACCCGGGACGCGCGGGATCAAGTCGAACTCCAGCAGGTCCTTGACCGGGCTCGTCGATCGGGGCTTCAGATAGTTCAGGTAGAACTCGTCGTAGCGGGGTGAAAAGGATGGTCCGAAGTCGAAGAGTATCCGCTCCGGACCGTCCTCGATTAGGATCTTGTTGCCGCCGATTTCCCGTACTCCTCCCAGAAACGTGACCGACGGACCCGGCATCCCGCGACGGACTCGGCGGTTCCGTTAGGCCTTTGCGCAAGCCGCCTCCGGGCTCGGCATTGCCTTCCGAAAAAACCGGAAGCGCCGATGGACGGGCCTCGTCTTCTCTTTGGCCACCGCAATGGCCAGCAGAGTCACGGATTGCGGGTCCTCGTGGGGAAACTCGAGTCGGGCGTACTCCATGAGTTCGGGGGTGTAATTGGGTCGGCTCCGCTCGGCTACCCTGGCTTCGTGGTATCCCAACATGGGCGTCCTCACGGTCCACAAGACGCACCGACCGATGGTTCTCGACCCGCATATGGCGGCCGTCGTACGACGGCTCAACACCTATCTACCCACAAGTAGTAAGACGACCGATGGCGCTCTGGGAGATCTCCTTCCGCAGCCGGTACGACTACCCGTTCATCGACCTCTCGAGGCAGTTTCCCGAGACCCCGATCTCGATGTGGTGTCTCTGGGACAAGGAGCTGCTCCAGGTACCCACCCGCGACCCGCGAACGCTCATCGGCCTCGAGAAGGGAATCCGGAAGGCTGGCCACGTCATCGAGGAGTGGGTCGATGCCGGCCAGGGCCGGATCTTCCTGCTGAACTGCACCTGCGACAAGTACCGCAGCATCTGGACCATCGAGGAGAAGCACGAATGCCTGGACGCCCCGCCGGCGGTCTACCGCGACGGCTGGGGGTACTTCCGGATGCTGAGCTTGAACGACGGCCGGACCCGGTCGCTCTTCCAGGAGATGAATCGGATGGGGCCGACCGAGCTCATCCGGAAGCGGGAGCTCCCGCTCAATTCGCTCCCCACCAACATCTGGGTTCACGGACTGTTCAGCGAACTGACGCCCAAACAGCGGGACGCGATGCTGCAAGCGCACCGGTACGGATACTACGCGACGCCTCGGCAGATCAAGACCGAGAACATCGCGAAGGGGCTCGGCCTGAGCCGGTCGACCTACGAGGAGCACCTCCGCAAGGCGGAGAACCGGATCCTGACCGCCCTCGTGCCGTACCTCGAGCTCTACTCGACCGCGACGCACTCCGCGAAGGGCCTACCGCTTCCTCGCACCGAAACCGCGACGCCGACCGAGGCCTCGTAGGAGGAATCCCGTGGCGCTCGTCTACTCCGGTATCCGGGTCGTGGACCCCGAACGGTCTGTCCGGTTCTACACCGAGGGGCTGGGTCTCAAAGAGATGAGCCGCGGCCGGATGAGCCATGGGGGGTTGTTCATCGAGCTCCAGGACCCGAGCACGATGCAGCAGCTCGAGCTCAATTGGTACCCGGCGGACTCTCCCTACAACACACCGTATTCGGTCGGGGAGGGGCTAGACCACCTCGGGTTCGAGGTGGAGGATGCCCGGGCCACGTGCCAGCGCCTTCTCCTTCTCGGAGCGACCCCGGCGATTGAGCCGTGGCTCGAGCAGGACCGCTACTGGATCGGGTACGTCCGGGACCCGGATGGACTTTGGATCGAGGTCCAGAGCCCGGTAAAGAAGGAATAGGGGCCGGCCGTCGCGGGTCAATAGCGCGAACGCGAAGGGGGTTCGGGTTTCCGGTATTCCCCAGAGTTATGCTCAAGAGAGGCCCGTCTCGAAGTGGACCGGCGGACCCGTCCACGCGGCGACTCGAGGGACTCCCGGCCCGTGGGCCGGCCCGCGACCTTCGTCGTGAGCTCCGTCTCTTCGGGCAGCTCATCGGAAGCCGGGACATCCTCGCGCCACGTTTCCGTTCCTCTCCCTCGGGCGGACCTTCCCAGGCCGGCGAAGTTCACTTCAACTGGATCTTGGGAGGGCGGGCCATACAGGGCGTCTGGGGACCCACCGATCCGAGGACGAAACGTCTCATCCCTGTCGGCACGACGATACGCTATTTTGACCCCGTCATTAACGCGTGGCGGAGCACATGGCTCTCGCCCACACAGAGGGATGTGCGCCGCTTCATCGGCCGCCCAGTCAGGTCCGAAATCGTGCTACAGGAGGAGAACCGCGGCCTTCGGACGGAACGTTGGGTGTTCGCGGACATCCGACCGGATTCGTTTCGATGGTATGCCATGAAGAGGCGGCGACGGGGCGGACCGTGGCGGAAGTTCGAGGAGACGAAGCGCAGGCGTCGCACCGGCACTGAATCAAGCTCCCGCTAAGTCTCCGGTCACCTTGGTCGGTGGGAACTATTCCCATTAGCCGCACTATTCCACTTGGTGCAGCAATCGAGGCCAGCGCCCATGACATGATCCACCTACGGTGCGGAGGGCTGTTCCCGGTCCCTGCGGCGACGTGCCCCCGACCGTGCGAGGAGTCCCACCGTACCGGTCACCAGTAGCCCGAGGCCGACGCCGCCGAACAGGCTGATCACGAGGGGATCATGGAATGGCTCCTGACAGCTGGGAGGAGGGTGAACGGGAGGGGGAGCGCACAGCTGCTCACTTGAGAAGCCGAGCAGGAGGGTGAGTACGACGAGGAAACCGGCGAGGAGTATGAGGATCCAGGCGATGTGGGAGCGCCCGCCTCGCTCCTCGCTCGGCCGGGGAGCTGCTCTCGTAGATTCTGCGATCGCGAGCGCTCCGATAATCCCTCGCTTCGGACCCTCGCGATACTTAACCCACCTCGAGCGTCGGAGGAATCAACGTGTGCCCGGTGGAGTCCCTTCAACATGGGGTGCGGAGGAACACTCCGCAGAATGAGCTTGGGTCCTCAACGTGCCTTGAGAACCTTCTTCACGTTGGGATGCTCCTTCGTGAAGATTTTCCCGCCGCAGTTGTCGCAACGGACGCCGAAGAGGTTCGCGTCGCTGGGCAGCGCTTCTCCGCAGCGAATGCATCGGAACATACCCGGTACTCCTCCCCAGAATACTTCAGTTAACGCTTACGCGCGGGTTTCGCCGCTTCCTCATCGGTGGACGCTCGTTCCTGCCGGGTGATGGGGGGCGGCGGGGCGTAGACGTACGCCGCCGACGAGACGCGGGTACCGCACCGTTGGCACTCGTAGATCCCCGAGGCGACGCGCCACAAGGTGACGGTGGAGCAGTGGGGGCAGATGTTGGCCTTGCGCTGCGCCTTGTCGATGTCCAGGATCCGTCGCCGGATGCGGATCCCGTACCGGGGACCCATCCAGCCCGTGGAGCCGACCTTCTTGGTTCGCCGCATCGTTCCTACGCACCGCGGACGATATTCCGAAGGCGGTCGCCGTGCCGGAACGCTCGTTCGACGGTCTCTATGATCTCGTCGGGGGAGAACGCCCCGACTTTACCCTTTTGCATGGCCACAAGGTGGCCCGTCTCATCGGTGGCGACCGTCAGGCGCCCCTGTCCCGCGGTCTCCTCTTCGAAGGTGGGGTCGGCGACGATCTTGTCGCCCAGTCGGACGAAGGTGCACTCGATCGGGAAGTGGCTGACCTCGAGCGGATAGTCGTGTTCGCCCACTTCGAACCGCTTGGCCGGCACCGTGGAGTGCGTCAGCGCGCCGAGGGCCGCGAGCTGGGCCGCGTCGATCAGGTTGCCGGAGTGGTCGAGGCAGTGGATGTCCACGTAGCACGTCCAGCATTTCTCGGACGGGCTGACGCAGAGCTTGGTCAGGTCGATCGTCTCCGCCGCCCGGATGGACCGGTCGACGACCCGCGACAGCTCGATCGCCTCGGGCTGAGGGGGACCGGGCTCGAAGGTCGGCGAGGAGAGAGCGATCAGTTCGGCGTTGGTCGTGAGGACGCCGGCGTTCGGGGTGTCGGGAAACGGCTTCCCGATCTCGAGCTTGACGCCGCAGAGCACCGCCGTGTCCCCGATGTGGACCATCGCGGACCCGTCCGCGCTTTTCACGAAGCCCGGCTCGACGGTGACCGGCCGCCACTCGTCGATGCCCCGGCCATCGAGCCGGTGCCCGGTGCGAGCCAGATCGATGATGTGCGTCGTCTGGATTTCGGCGGCGACCGCCTCGCTCATGCCGCGGCCTCCTGCAGGGGCGCGGCCGAGGTCACGTCGTACTTATCCCGGAGCGCCTGGCGCATGCGCTCGTAGATCTCCCGGCACCCCTTGGTGCCGAGGTCGAGCGCCTCGCGAAGCTCGTCGCGCGTCATGTGTCCCTCCATCTGGGTCAGCACGAGTCGACCGGACTGGGGGACGAGCGCAAGGGGCATATCCGCCTCGCCGAAGTTGTCCTCCTCCTTCTTGAGATCGAGGGCGATCCGGCCGCCGACCTTCCCCACGGCCACGGAGGCAACGAGGTCGGCCATCGGAATACCCGCGTCCGCCAAGGCGAGCGAGGCGGCGACCAGGCCTGCGCACCGGGTGCCGGCGTTGGCCTGCAGGACTTCGATGTAGATGTCGATGCTCGTTTTCGGGAACTCCTCCGTGAAGACCACGGATTCGAAAGCCTCCGTGATGACTTTGGAGATCTCCTGCGACCGTCGGTCCTGCCCGGGGCGCTTCCGCTCGTCGACCGAGAAGGCCGCCATGTTGTACCGACACTGGATGATTGCCTTCTGAGTCTGCATCAAGTGGCGGGGGTGCACTTCGCGCGGGCCGTACACCGCCGCCATGACCTTGTTATCTCCCCACTCGACGAACGCCGAGCCGTCGGCGCGCGTGAGGGGTCCGACCTTCATCGAGATCGGTCGAAGCTCGTCGAGCCGGCGTCCGTCGATGCGACGGCCCTCGGCGGTGAGCAGCCGGGGGATTTCTTTCGCTCCTACGTTTCCCATGGTTCTTCTCCTTCGTCGGTTTCCTGCTCTGGAATTTGAATCCGGGACGAGCCGCCTCCTTGCTCCGGGAAGGACAGGGGGGGCGGTTCGTTCGTCCGGTGGGGCTCTGTCCGGTCCGCCGAGGGATCGCCGGGGGCCTGAGGCCCTGTTTCGTCGGTGGGTCCGGTCATCTGGAGGTATCCCTCGATGCGCTCGGTCAGGCCCGGCCGCTGGCCCTCCTCTTCGATGATGCGCAGCACGTCGCGCACCCGCTGAATTCCGCCGGGCGTGCCCTCGACCCAGATGCGGCCGTTCTGTCCGACCGCCACCCGAGTGCCCGTGAGGTGGGTGATGGTGTGGATCATCGAACCGCCCTTGCCGATCACGCGGGGAATCTTTGCCGGCGAGATGGTCAGTATCGTTCCCCCGGTCAGCTTGCCGAGGTCCTCGCCCTTCATGGTCACGCCGATCTTCCCGGTCGCATCGAGATTCTCGACGGCCACAAGGACGGCGTCGCCGATCCGCAGGTATTGGTCGAGCTCGCCCGGTCCCGGTTCCCATGGGGTCCCGCTGGTGTGCAGGGGAGCCCACCGGGAGGCGTCGATGTCGAGAAGGTAGAACGTCTTCTGGACGTCCTGTACGATGCCGACGATGACGTCGTGTGGCTTGGGGACGTACCGACCGGCGAACGGGACGATCCGGACGAACGGCTCACGCCACGTGACGTACCCCATGACGCTCGCGAAGACTCGCTTGCCCACGCGATACGTTCCGAACCCCGGTTGAAGACCCCGGTGGGGGATCTCGTCGCCCGGAAGAACTAGAACTTTCGGCTCACTGCGCGGAGGTCTCTCCCCGCGGTCGCGCCCACGATGGCGCGGCCCATGACCGTTGCCCATTGCGTTCCTGTCACCGGCGAGTCGGACCGGAGGTCGCTATTTAACGCGAGCGGCTTCGGCGGCGCCTTTCGTCCGCGCGTTGAGCTTCTCGAGGAGCTCGGTTTGCACTCCGGCGGGGATTTCGAGCACCGCGCTCCAGCTTCCGTCGCTGCCCCAGGCCTCCTCGGAGAGCTTGCCCATTCCCTTCAGCTCGCCGATCACCCGGGGATAGTACTGCCCCGGGACGCGGAGCTTCATCTTGACCGTGTCGAATCGGATCGGCAGTAGCGGCCGCAGCTTCGTGAGGATGTCCTGAATCTGCGAGTCGGCGGAGCGGAACGGATCGACGTGGACCTTCGCCTCCTCCATCGCCGCTTCGATGCGGGCCGGCGGATGCGGTGCCCCGGTCTGAGGATTCATCGCATTGCGAGCGATCAGCGCGACGATCTGCCGGCGCTTCGCGGCTTGCAGCTGGTGGCGCTGTTCGGTGGTGACCTGCGCCTCGCCCTTCAGAATGATCTGCCGCGCGATCTCAATCGGGTCAGAGGTGTGGAAGACCTTCTGAAGGTATTCCTCCGAGATCTTGTCGCCCTTTCGGGCGTCCTTATAGATATGTTCGCTCGAAAGCCGCTCACGGAGCTCGACCGGCTTGCCGTCGCGGATCTCCTGCACCGCCATCGGGTCGACGAGGACTTCGAAGCGCGACCCTTCGTGGTCCCAGCGGGCCACTACGGCGTCGTCGGCCTCGCGCCGTGCCGGCCGTTCCCGTCCCGCGTCCTTTGACATCGGATTTCTCTGCGGCCTGCCGCCGCCGGATCGCGGGTCGGCCTAGGATCGGCCCGACTTGGCGCCACCCGACGGCGTCGGCAGTCGGGAGGCGTACTTCTGGATTTCCTCGGGCAGGAGCCGAGCGAATCCCTGCCCTTCGATGAGTGTGCAGACCTCGACCGTGGAGAGATTGGCTCCCTCATCCAGCGATTGCCGAAGGCCTTCGAGCGCGAGGAGGATCGCCTCGTCGGTGTCCATTCCTTCCCGGTACTTGTGCTCGAACAGTTCCATGGCCGGGCCCTTGTTCCCGCCCGTCGCCGTCGCCGAGAAGCTCGTGAGCGAGCCCGAGGGTTCAGTCTCGAACAGGTGGAAACCCACGTCATCGTATCCCCCGACGAGGAGGGCGGTTCCGAACGGGCGGACGCCGCCGAACTGAGTGTACTGTTGCTTGTAGTCGCAGATCCGTCGAACCAGCAGCTCGACGGGCATCGGCTCTGCGTAGGTCACTCGATTGATCTGCGCCGCGAGGCGGGCGTAGTCGACCAAGACCCGCGCATCGGCGACGAGCCCGGCGGTCGCGCACGCGACGTGCTCGTCGATCTGGTGTACTTTCTCGAGGCTGGTGGGCTCGGCCAGCTTGGGGTTAGGGATCCGCCGGTCCGCTACCAGCACGACGCCGTTCTTGAAAATCACTCCGGCCGTGGTCGCGCCCCGGCGGACCGCCTCCCGGGCGTACTCGACCTGGAAGAGCCGGCCATCGGGCGAAAAGACCGTGATCGCCCGGTCGTAGGCCATCTGGCCCGGCTGCATCTCCATGAAGTGGTGCCTCGGTTGCGGGGCCACCAATGGGGGGTTTATAAGTGATACCCGAACCGCGCGTAATCGAAGCGCTCCGGCGAGGAAAGAGCGAGTCCTCTAATCATCCGGGCGGCATCCGTAAGTTGTGGCGGTAAAATCCAAGGAACATTCCGAGCGCGAGGGCGCTTGGCGCCTCGCCGAGTCGAACTCCGTCTACCTGAGAGGAGCTCGTGAGCAAGCGATCGATTGGTACCCGTGGGGCGAGGAGGCCTTCGAGGCCGCGAAACGGCTCAACCGCCCAATCCTGCTGGACATCGGGGCGGTCTGGTGCCACTGGTGCCACGTCATGGATGAAGGAACGTACTCCGATGACACGGTGGCCCGACTGATCGGTCAACACTTCGTGGCCGTGAAGGTCGACCGCGACGCGAATCCCGAGGTCGATCGCCGGTATCAGCGCCAAGTCAATGCGCTGACCGGTGAAGGTGGTTGGCCGTTGACCGCGTTCCTGACCCCGAGAGGTGAGACCTTCTTCGGCGGCACGTATTTTCCGCCACAGTCCGGGCTCGGCCGCCCCGGTTTCCGCCAGGTCTTGCTCGAAATATCGCGACTGTGGCGTGAGGAGCCGGACAAGATCCGAGAGAATACGCAGGCGCTGGCGACTGCGCTGACTCACGAGCACCATGGCACCGGACGCGAGTCGTCGTTGTCGAGCTCGGCGTTCGTCGAAACCGTTCGCGGCTCGGTGCTCTCCGTGTATGATCCGGTCAACGGTGGGTTTGGGATGGCCCCCAAATTCCCCCACCCCACCGCTGTCTCGTTCCTGCTCTGGGACGCTTTCGCCTCGGGCGACGAGGCCCCTGCGCAACGCGCCCGGCTGACGCTTACCCGCATGGCGGACGGGGGCATTTACGACCACATCGGGGGAGGGTTTCACCGATATTCCGTCGACGAAGGATGGCACATCCCTCACTTCGAGAAAATGAGCATCGACAACGCGGCTCTGCTATCCGCGTACTCGGAGGGGTACTGCCGGTTCCGGGACGACCGCTTCCTTTCCGTCATCCGGGGAACCGTCGATTGGATTCAGGGCACCCTCGCGGAAGAAAAGGGGGGCTTCGGCGCTAGCCAGGACGCGGACAACGCTCCTGGCGACGATGGAGGATACTTTACCTGGAGCCGACCGGAGCTCAAGTCGGCCCTGGATGCGACGGAACTGCGTCTCGTTACCCGGTACTTCGGTGTCGGGAGCCAGGGCCGGATGCCCCACGATCCTGAGCGGAACGTCCTCTTCCGGCTGATGTCCGTAGAGGAATCCGCCGAGGGAACCGGCCTGGACGCCCCGCAGGCCCAGACGACGCTCGAGGGCGCGATCCGGAAACTGGCCGCCGCCCGACTTCGCCGTCCTCGGCCCACGGTGGACCCGGCGCTCTACGCTAGCCTGAACGGGAGTTTCATCCGGGCCTTGACGGCGGCGTCGGTGATGTTGGACGATCCGTCGTTGATGGCTGCCGCGCGACGAACTGCCGACCGCTTCCTCAACGAAGGATACTCCTCGGGACGAGGGGTGGCTCACCAGATTGCCGCGCCCGGCGCTCAAGGGTTCGGCCACTTGGAGGACCAAGCCGAGTTCGCCTGGGGGCTGGTCGAACTCGCGGGCCACGCCGTGGAGCCCGCGTACTTGGACCGGGCCATCGAGCTCTACGAGCTCATTCTCTCCAAGTTCTGGATCGATGGAATGCCGTTAAGGGACATTGCTCCCGACCTCTATGATGGGCCGTCGATCGGGGCCGT
Organism: Thermoplasmata archaeon; assembly: GCA_030037735.1. Taxonomy (GTDB): domain Archaea; phylum Thermoplasmatota; class Thermoplasmata; order Lutacidiplasmatales; family UBA184; genus JAKIWV01. The sequence goes on along the minus strand of JASHQC010000111.1, from coordinate 29,452 downwards.
GGGGGACCCGGTGTTCCCCGTCGAGGATATGCCGCATCTGTCCGCCAACTCCACCGTGGCGCTGGGATTGCTCCGTCTGTCCTCGCTCACGGGGCAGGATCGCTGGCGCACCGAGGCGAGGCAACTCATCGGCGCGTGCCTGCCTCGCCTCGAGCGCGCGGGACTCTTCGGGGCGGGTATGGCCCTCGCGGCCGGGATATTGGAGAGCGACCCGGTGCGAGTAGTGATTCAAGGAGATGGTCCCGAGGCCGACGCTCTCTGGAGGTCGGCGTGCCTGGCTTGGAATCCTAACGTCCGGGTCTTCCGAGGGACCCCTCCCGCCCCTTTTTCTCTGCCGGAGGAGCTGGCGGTCGCCGCGGCAGGTCCCCAGGTGGTTCGAGCCTTGGTCTGCTGGGGAGTGCGTTGCGCCCCTCCCGTGACGGACCCAGAGCGGCTGCGGAACCTCATCGCGAGCCGGTCGCCGCCATCGATGGATGCCTGAGGGGACCCAGGTCCGTACCGTCCAGTAGGTACGCCCGGGTTGCCCCGCGGAGAACGAAACGCTTCCACAGGAAGGTTCGAAAACGAGCCGGCGCTGACCGGTTGAGCGACTCGGTCCCCGTGAGCGGATTCAAGGCCGGCATCACAACGAGCTCCCGGGCAAGAATCGGACCATGCTTCCGGCGACGACGTGCCGGGACCGGCGGGGGGAACTCCACCCGCAGCCAGCATCGAGATTTGCCTCCGGGACCGGTGGGCGAGGGAGCGAGCCGGAATCCGGGGTGCAGGTGGCCGGCGACCAGGGTCGTCGAGCGCAGCACCGGGTTGGACGGCCACGCGTGGCCGTGGAAGATTCCGACCTTTCCCACCCGGAGGCCCCCCACGGGATGCAGCCGTACCTCCCGGGGCAGACCGCGAGCCAGGCCCACATCGTGATTCCCCGGAACCGCGTCGACGGATAGACCGGCGGACAGCAGGGTCGCGCAGAAGTCGAACACTTCGCGTCGCAAGGGAGGGGACATACCCACGATCGGCTGCTTGAGGTCGCCGGCGAAAATCACCCCCCGCACGCGTGTCCGCCGCGCAACGTTTAGGAGCTCCTCCGCCATCTCTTCGGCCCGAGATCCAGGAGGACTCGGTTGGCCCGGGTGAAAGCTTCCGAGACCGAGATGGGCGTCGGCGGCGACCAGCCATCCTCCCTCCGACGCTCCGGTCGGAGTCACGTGAAGGATAGGGTGACCCGGCACCGGTCGAACCTTCTCCGCCTCCACGGGCCCGCCGACCCCCGACGCCTCCATGAGGGTTCCCGGGGCGCGATGGCACGGTGGGAACGTCCGAGCTCGGGGGCACCGACAGTCGTTGTTTATATACAACCCTTGGCTGATTCTATCTGGAGCTGACGATGGAGGGAATCCGCGACCGGTCGGTTTCGGCCATCCAGTCGGTCCTAGAGAAGGCCGGCTTCTTCGTGACCGACACGCACAGCGTGCGGCCGACCAGCTTCGATCTCATGGCGCGCCGTGACTCGACGCTCGTGATTCTGAAGATTCTCAAGAACATCGACGCGCTCGACTCCCCCGAAGCGGACCGGTTGCGCGAACTGTCGAGGCTGTTCGGGGCGCAGGTCCTTGTCATCGGCCACTCGTCCGGGGCCACCGAACTCGAGCCGGGCGTCGTGTACTACCGGTACGGGGTCCCGATTATCACGGAGGCGAGCCTCGAGGAGTACCTGCTCGGAGGGGTGCCCCCGTTCCTCTTCTCGAGTCCCGGGGGGATCTTCGTCCGCGTGGACGGGGGCCGGCTCCGGGAGCTCCGCGAGGCGTCTCAGCTCTCCCTTGGCGCCTTGGCCTCCGTGGCGGGGGTCTCTCGCCGGACGATCCAGCTTTACGAAGGGGGAGCGGGGGCCGAGGTCGATGTCGTCGAGCGGTTGGAGCGCTTCCTGAAAGAGCCGATCGCCGAGGCGATCGACCTGCTCTCCGCGCTCGAGGGCGTGGCTCCGCGCAAGCGGGCCACGGACGCTTCGCCCGGAACCTCCTACATGCCGTCCGATTCCGGCGAGGTCGGCCCCTCCCCGCCCCAAGGGCCGCACAAGCTGGCTCGGACCGGGGATCCGCTTCGGGATGGAGTGTTCCGCCAACTCGATGGGATGGGCTGGGAGGTCCACGTGACCATTCGCTGTCCGTTCGACGCCTTCACCCGGGGTACTCCGGGCGGTGAGAGGGAGTTCCTGCTCACCGGGGTAGGGACGCTCCGCAGTGCGCAGCACCGGGCCGAGGCGCTTTCCGGCCTCGCTCGGGTCGCGGAAGGACACGCCGTGTTCGTCGTAGGGGAGGCCGCCAAGCACACCACGATCGATGGCGTACCGGTCGTGACCACCCAGGAGCTGCGCCGGACCCGCGCCCGCGACGAGTTCTTCGAGCTCGTAGAGGAAAGGGAATCCCGGTGATCGCGGAGCGACTCCCCGGTCGCCCGACGATCCTCCTCATCGGTAGCGTGCGAGGCGTGGCCGACGAGATAGCGCCGGTCCAGGAGCAGCTCGAGAAGTTCGACCCGGGCGCCGTCGCGGTGAGCCTATCTCCCGAAGAGGCGGAGACGCTGGGACAGTACTTCGTCGGGACCACTACAGAGCCGATCGTTCCCCTCAGCGCCTCGGAAGCGTCTCATGCGGTAGGGTTGGCCCGGATCACCGAGGTGCAGGTACCGGCGCCGGCCCTCCTCGGGGCCGTCGACTGGGCCACACGCGGGGGTCGTCCCGTGGTGGGGGTCGACCCACCGGAGGATACCTACGCCGAGATGTTTGCGGCGCACATCGGGTACTTCGAGCTGGTGCGCCGAACGTTGCGCGAGCGAAATCTGGTCAAGCGTCCACCGGAGGTAGAAACGGCGGACGAGTACGCCCTCACCTGGGACCGCGCGATGCAGCCCGGCGCCGGCTCGGAGCGGCTCGCCCGGGCACGCGACGAATATGCCGCGGACCAAGTTCGCGGGCTGGGCCGGAGCTTTCCGAAGGTGGCCCTCGTAGTCGACCGCGAGCGATACGCGTCGTTCCGCCGTGCCTTCGCGTCCAGCGGCGCGTCACCGTAGCGGTCGTTTCGCGACGCCGCCTCACAGCTCCGACTCGAGAATCTCCTCGAGCCGTTCACGGGCCGCGCGCTTGAATTCGTCGAGCGTCCCTTCGTTGATCAGCATGCCGTCGGCGAGGGCGAACGCGTTGCCGATTCCCCACTTGAGCTCGCGCCGGTCCCGGTCGTAGAATTCCTGGAGCGACATCCCGTCGTCCCCCCGGCTTCGCTTGATCATCCGGTCGTAGCGGGTCTCGGGCGAGGCGAAGATCCCGAGGACGAACAGGTCGCCGAAGTTGTGCCGGAATACGGTGACCTCGTGGTCGGAACGGCACCCGTCGACGAGCATCTTAGTCTCCGTGAGCTTCGGGATGGCTCGCTGGGCCCACACGCCCGGGCCGTGCTTCTCGCGCTCCTCGTTTGCCACCCGACCGAGGTTGGTGTTATTGAGCGGGAATCCGCGTCGCCGCGTCTCCTCGCGGACTAGGTCGCCCATTTTGAGCGTGGCGAGCCCGATCGACCGGGCGACGGCGATGAGTTCGTCCTTGCCCGAGCCCGGCATCCCGACGGTGACGATGAGCTTCACAGCTGGTCGTGCTCCCCCGGCGTTTCGTTGGCGTCGGCATGCGTCGCAGGCGCCGTTTCGGGGGGCGGCGGAGGCGGGGGGGGCGGAGGAGCGGCAGCGTACGGTGCCGCTTCGGACTCCGTGGCCATCTGGAGGCGGTCCGCCCGTTTCTGATAGTTCTGGGCCTCGACCTGGGCGGCCCGTACCTGGTCGTTCAGACGGTCGGCCTTTACCTTGAGCACGGCGCTCTGTTGGGTCTTCACAGCCGCGCGATGCTCGATCCGGCGTGCCCGATGCTGGAGGTCAACGATCTTCTGCTGGAGCTGACGGATGCGGTAGTGCAAGCCCGTGATATCCGAGCCCACCGTATGGGTGGTCTGTTGTGAAGTGGAGGCCTGGATCGTCCGCTCGTGCTGGGCCATCTCCTGCTGGTACTCCGGGATCCGCTCGAGTACCTTCCCGGCCTTTTCCCGGAGCAGCGTCGCCTGGTGCCGCAGCCGCTCGATCTTGGTGTGCAACCGCGCGACGCGGGCCTGGATTTTGGCGGCGAGCCGTTCGTACTTGGCCGACAGCTCGCGGAGTTTCGTGATATCGGCGAAAGCCTCCCCGCCTAGCCACCGGGACGTCCCGGTGAGGTGAACGGACGGAGTGGGGGAGGTCGCTGGAGGAGGCGCTTCATCTCCTCGCATGCTACCCGTCTGTTGTCACGGGGGATGCGGCATATATGCGTTCCTCAGTCGGAGCGGGCCCGGTAGGGCCCCCCGGCTCATTCCACAGCGTTCAACGGAATCGGCCGGGGGGCGACCCGGCTGGCCCGGAGCCGGACGATGAGCGCATCGAGGGTCACCCGTTCCTGTTGTTTGGTATCGCGGTCGCGGAGTGTAACGGTCCGCGCTTCGAGCGACGGCGCACCGAGGCTTTCCCGGTCCACCGTGATACAGTAGGGGACCCCGAGCTCGTCCATGCGGGCGTACCGTCGGCCGATGGAACCGCTCGAGTCGAACTCGGCCTCGATCCCCGAGTCCCGGAGGCGAGCCTGCCACCGGCGGGCCTCGGTCGTGTGCTCCTTCTTCATGAGCGGGAAGACCCCCACGACGGAAGGCGCCAGGTACGGCGGGAGCCGCCATACGGTCCGCTCCCCATCAATGACGAGCCCCAGGTCGGCGAGGGCCCAGACGTTGCGGTCCACCCCGAAGGTGGTTTCGAGCACGTGGGGGAGGAGGCGCTCTCCGCCGGAGACGGCCACGGAGAGGTCCTTGCCGGACCCCGCCGAATGGCGACTCAGATCATAGTCGCCCCGGTAGTGGACTGCCCCGAGCTCCTTGTACCCGCCCAGGCTCTCGAGCTTGACCTCGAAGTCGAACTGGATCCGGTTGTAGAAGGCTCGCTCGGTGTCGGACTTCTCGAAGAGGCGGATGGCATCCGCGGGGTAGCGCAGCACATCGCGAAAGAATCGGTACATGTGGACGAGGAAGAACACGTAGAATTCCGGGAGGCCCTCATCGGCGAGCGATCGGGCGCTGCGAGGTTCCGGCGTTTCCTCGCCGGCGGCACGTCGCGCCACTCGCAGCACCGGCAGCTGCTCCTCCGCGACCGACGCGAAGGGGAGCGGGAATGCGGCCGGATTGAAGAAGATCTGGAGCTCCGCCTGCGTGAACGCGCGCATCCGGAACAGGACCTGCCGGGGTGCGATCTCGTTCCGGTACGCCTTGCCGATGACCGCGATGCCGAGCGGGAGGGCACGCCGTCCGACGTCCCACATGCGGGAGAAGGCAAGGTAGCTGCTTTGGGCCGTCTCCGGCCTCAGGTAGGCTTTCTCCCCGCCGGCAGCTCCGAAGTCGAAGCCGAACATGAGATTGAATGGCCGGGGAACCGACATCTCGTTCGAGCCGCACTGCGGGCACCGAACCGGGTATTGCTTCAGGAGCTCGCCAATCTGCGCGGGGGAGAGACCGTCCACTCCCTCGGGTCGAAATTGCTCCAGGATCGTTTCGGCCCGGAAGTGGTTCCCGCACTTCGCGCAGGTGACCCCCGGGTCGGTGAAGTTCTCCAGGTGCCCGGAGGCGCGCACGACGGCCTCGGGAAGGATGTCCGTCGCGTCGATCCGGTAGAAATCGTCGGAGAGTCCCACGAACCAGGCTGCCCAGGCCTCCTCGAGGAGGCGCTTCACGAGCGTGCCGGCGGGGCCGTAGTCGTACAGCCCCTGCGCCCCCCCGTAGATCTCAGCGGTAGGCCAGAGTACGCCGCGTCGACGGAGAAGGGCGTAGAGCTCCTCGTACTTCATTCCGGCACGTTCCACTCAGTCGGCCCCGGTCGGGACGATAAGCTGTTCGGTGGCCCGCGTGACCAATTGGTACGCCGGGTCTTCCGGCGGTAGACGGAGCACGAGCGGGGTCCCGGCCATCCCGGGTCCTACCCGGGCGCGTCCGGGTTCCTCGAGCCAGAGCCACGGCTCCACGTACGCCGCCCGCACGAGGTATTCGGGGTCGACCGGGTGGCCGAGCAGCCGGCCTGAAAGATAAGCGAACTCTGTTTCGTGGAAGATCGACGGAGCGTTCAGCATGGCGTTGTCCGACCCGATGAGGAGCCGGACGCCGGCCCGCGCGAACGCCGAGAGGTCGGGGCTCCGTCCGAAGAGCGCGTTCGAGCGCACGCAGACGGCCACCGGGATTCGGGCTTTGGCCACCGTCTCGAGGTCGTCCGGAGTCGCCTTCGTCAAATGAACCAACAGATCGGGGCGAGGGAGCAGGTAGACCTCTGGTTTCTCGCGCACCTCCTCACTCGCGTGCAGGGCGAACCATTTCCCGGCCCGATGAGTTCGGTCGGCGAGAAGGGTGCGGGTGAGGGGATTCTCCTCGCGGGCGGAGCTGATTCCGATCCCCTCGCTGACACGAAGGAGCCGCGAGAGTTCTCCTCCCTCGACCGGCCGCTGGGTCGGTCGCCCGAGAATTCGCACCTCGATTGGAAGCCCCCGGGCCGCCCGCCGGAGTTGCTCAACGCCCTGGACGCCTTCCTCCCGGAAGTCCACGACCGCGCCCACGCCCTCTCGTACCATCCGTTCCAGCGCCGCCCGCATGGCCCGTTCCTTCTCGGCCGGCGACAGCGAGGCCAGCAGACGGAACTTGAGCCCTCCTGGGCCCACCACCTCCGAAACCCTAGTGCGGGGCGGTTCCCGGGCCGCCGCGGCATCTCCGAGATGTGTGTGCGAATTCACGGGTCGGGGCGCGACGATACCGTGGATCCGTCGTTCCGTGCCCCGCCGAGAATCGGTGCCGGGGGTGCCGACCTCGACGACCCGTCCTTTCCTAAACCGCACGTAGGCGGGACGGGCTCCGTCGACGTCCACGACGGCTCCCTCGACGATCATCCGTGGTTCCCTAGGCGGCCTACCACCCAGTGTATCTAAATCTCCCCGCCGGTGGTGGACGCGGTGACCCATGGTGAACCGCCGTCCGCCGAGGGCGATCTCTAGCTCCTGGCGCCCGAGTGCCCGGACTCTCGACCTCGTGGTCGTAGGCCACACGAATCTCGATCACTTCTTTCGTGTCGAGAGGCTTCCCGCCACCGACCGGACGGTGCCGTTGAAGGGCCGGGAGGTCCGGCTCGGGGGCACCGCGGCGAACATCGCCCGCTCGGCTGCCAAATTGGGCGTACGTACTGCACTGGTATCATTGGTGGGCCCCGATTTTCCCAGCCGGTTCCGTCACCTGATGATCCAGGAAGGCGTGGACCTCACCGGCTTTGAATCTGTACCAGCTACGCATTCCCCGGCGTGCTTCATCGTAGAGTCCTCCCGCGGAGAACAAGTGACATTGATCGATCAAGGTCCAATGGAAGCGGACCGCGGAACGGAAATTCCGGAGGCGTTGCTGTCGCGGGCCGGTTGGGTCCACCTCGCCACGGGAAATCCTCGTCACCATCTCCGGGTGCTCGCGGCGGCGCGACAGAGGGGCGTGCGAGCGGTCGCGGACCCGGCGCAGGAGATTTTCTACCGGTGGGATGCAGACCCACTTCGGCAGCTTCTGGAGGGATCCGAGTTGTTCTTCGCCAACCGCAGCGAACTGGCCCAAGCGCTCAAGCTGCTCCGGCTCAAGAGCGTGGGCGAACTCCTCGGGATCGTTCCCACGGTCGTGGAGACGCTCGGGCCCGGTGGCGCCACGGCCTGGACCCGCGCCGGGCGCGTTGAGGCCCCCCCGGTCCGTCCTCGAGCGGTCCGCCAAGTGACCGGTGCGGGCGATGGCTTCCGCGGAGGATTCTATGCAGGTTGGTTCCGCGGCGACTCTCTCCGAGATTGCCTGCGCTACGGCAATTGGGCCGCGGCGCGGTGGCTGGAAACCGGGGACCCATCGAGGTTGCGTCCTTGGCTCCCCCGCCCACGTCCACCGCCGGACCTGTCGACACTGTGAGCGGAGGTCGGAGCGAGGATGGAGATGCGGCCGTTTGGCAAGCTCGTCTCCATCGATGTAGCTATGCGCCGGATTCTGGCCGTGGCACGTCCGGTTGCACGGACCGAGAGTGTGCCCCTGACGGAGTCGCTGGGCCGGGTCAGCGCCGAGGCATTCCGGGCCCCGTTCCCGGTGCCCCAATGTGACCGGGCCACGTGGGACGGCTACGCCTTCCGTTCCGCCTCGACTCGCGGCGCGACGAGCCGGCACCCTGCCCGGTTTCGGATTGTGGGGGAAGTGTTTGCGGACCGAGGGTACAACCGGCCGCTGGGTACGGGCGAGACGGTCGCGATCGCGGCCGGGGGTCGACTCCCTCCGGGCGCCGATACTATGGCGATCTTCGAGGAGGTCGGACTCCACGACCAAGAGGTCGCGGTTTCCCGTTACATTCGGGCCGGCAACCGCATCGCCGGGATGGCTGCGGATTTCCGGCGAGGCCAGGTTCTCGTGCGGCGTAACGATGCGCTGGATCCGGCCACCGTCGGCTCTCTCGGCGCCGCCGGCCAAACCGAGGTCCGTGTGTTCGCCTGTCCCAGGGTATCCATCCTGCCCAACGGGAACGAGCTCGTGGTCCCGGGTCACCCGATTCATGGGGACCAGATCTACGAAACGAACAACCTGACCATCGGAGCGATCATCCTTGCGAACGGGGCGATCCCGGTCCCCCACTCGCCGCTGCCGGACGACGCGGACCAGATCGAGGCCGCGGTGCGGCAGGCCCTGACCGAGAGCGACCTGGTCCTGTTGACCGGCGGGAGTTCTGTCGGGGAGCACGACTACGCCCCCGAGGTGCTCCCCCGGGTAGGACGGGTGCTGTTCCACGGGATCGCGGTGCGGCCCGGCAAACCGACGATTGCCGCGGTGACCGGCGGACGGTTGGTCCTCGGCATGCCTGGCCATCCGACGTCGGCGCTGGCCAACAGTTTCTGGCTGCTCGGCCCACTACTGCGTCGCCTCGGACGCCTCCCGGGCCCGGGGTGGGTCGAGGGGAGCTGCCGCCTCGCCCGGTCCGGTGACCATCCCTCGCGCGACCTGTCGGTTGTGCTCGCGCTCCGGGTGGTGGATGGCTGGGGCTATCCCAGCTATCACGGCTCCCACGCTGTGACCGGGCTGCGCGGAGTCAACGCCTTCGCGATTCTGCCCCCCGGTTCGAAGGCGCTTCGACGAGGGCAGCGGTTGGCCGTGCATCTCCTTCCGGAACCGGTGGGGGCGCCCCCGCAGTCGCTCCCGAGCGACTGACCTCCGCAACGCTTTACGCGCGCATCAGTACCGCAGGCCGTGCGCCGGGACCAGCTTTGCATCGCCCTCATGTCGATTGAGGGAACGAACAACGACGAGGAGCTTCTCGCGGCGCTCCAGGCCCTCGGCGTGTCAGCGGAGGTGGTGCAGCTCAAACAGTTCGAGGGGCGGGATGTGGAGCGATCCCAGCGGCGGGATCTCTTCGACTTTCGAGCGCTCTTCTTTCCCGGCGGCTTCTCAGCGGGCGATTACGTCCGCGCCGGAGCGATCTTCGCGGCACGGGTCCGGGCAGCGATGGGACCGTCGCTGGAGGAGTTCGTGCGGTCCGGCCACCTGGTGGGCGGCGTATGCAACGGGTTCCAGGTCCTGACGGAGCTCGGCCTGCTGCCGGGTCGACCGGACGGCTCGCTCGGCAAGCCCCAGGCGGCCCTGATGACGAACGATTCGGGCCACCACGAGTGCCGACCGACGTTCCTGCGATGGGAAGGGGGTCGGTTCGCTCCCCTGCAATCGCTCCCGCCGGGCCAGCGGTATCTGATACCCTCATCGCACGGCGAGGGGAAGCTGGTGCTGTCGGACGACCCCGGCGCCCGGCTCGAAGACCTCGAACGGAACGGGCAGATATTGTTCCGCTACGTCCAGCCCGACGGCGGAGCCGCCGAGTACCCCTGGAACCCGAACGGCTCCGTCGGGGACATTGCGGCGATCACCAACCCGAAGGGCAACGTCTTCGGGATCATGCCCCATCCCGAGCGATCGTTCTACCGGATCCAGCATCCCGATTGGACCCGGACCGGCGGGCCCGAAGGACCCGGCGACGGGCATTTGTTTCTCGAGTCGATCGTGCGGTATGCCGAGACGCACGACTAAGTCGCCATACCGAGAGCACTTCATCGCCCCACCGCTCGCGCGCCACGGTTCGGCACACGCCTCCTTCTCGACGCCAGCGACGGCGGATTTCCGCGAGCGATTGAATGGATTGGAGGGAGGAGACCAGCACGTACGCCTGGCCCTCGGGGGTAAGATGCCTCGCCAGGGTGGCGATCAGCCGCGCCAAAACGCGACAGCCGTCGGGCCCACCGTCCAGGGCGAGGTTCACCCATGGGTTAGGATCCCGTTGTGGGGCACGCGTCGGAAGATACGGCGGGTTCGAGAGAATGAGGTCGAACCGTCGCAGGCCATTCGCCAGGTCGGTTCGCACAGTGTCGACCGGAAGCCCCTCTCGCCGGGCCCGCTGTAAAACGGCTCGCAGCGCGGCGGGGTTCAGGTCGGTGGCCACCACTCGGCCGGCGCCGCGTCGTGCTGAAGCGAGGGTTGCGAACCCTCGGCCGCATCCCACTTCGAGCACGCGGCGGCCCTGGCGAGGACGGGCAAATCGGGCGAGGAGCCGGGAATCCTCGCGCACGGGGTACACCTCGGGGACCGCTCGCACGCGAGTTCCGAGTCGTCGGAATGCCGTGCTCACCGTCGCGCCCCGAATACCCTATAGCGTTCGCGCGCCTATCGATGACGTGAACGGGAGAGTAGACCAGCCATGGCTTCGCATCTGGCTCCGGTAAAGATCGGGATCACCGGGCTCCCGGGGTCCGGGAAGACCGAAACGCTCCTGCGCATCATCAACCTTCTCGAGGAGGAGGGGATCAAGGTCGGCGGGATGATTACCGAGCCGATCGTGGAGAAGCAGCGGCGTAGCGGCTTCCAGATCGTCGACTGGCTCTCCAAGGAAAGCATGGTCTTCGCTCACGAGGGGATGAAGTCCCGCGTCCGGTCCGGTCGCTACGGCGTGAACCTGGCGGCGCTCGAGGACCTCGGGATTCGGGCCCTCATGGACGCGCGGCAGAACGCGGATGTGGTCGTGATCGACGAGGTCGGGAAGATGGAGGTCGAAAGCGAGGCCTTTACCAAGGCGGTGGTCGACACCCTCGACCAAGACAAGTCGATTATCATGACGCTCCACAAGAAGTCCCGGAACCCGCTCCTGCAGGACATTCGTCGGAGGGACGAGCTACGGCTCCTCGAGGTCACGCCGGTCAACAAGAACCTCCTGGCGTTCAAGATCGTGAAGCTCCTGACGGAGCGCACGCGCTGACCGAGCCGCTCGCCCTCGGTCGAGAGGGCGGCACCCGGCTCTGGCTTCCTCCCTCGCCGACCCAGCGGGGACCCGCGCGCCGTCAGGCGGTATTCTACAACGCCGCGATGCAGTTCGATCGCGACCTCAACGTGGCGGTGGTCCGCGCCCTCTATCCGCCGGGACCCGGGACCCGACGGGGATGGGAGATGCTCGCGGCCACCGGCGTCCGGGGGCTTCGGCTGGTGGAGGAGACAGATGCGTTTGCCGGGTTCGACTTCACCGAGCAAAATCCGGCGGCGTTTGCCGTCCTGGAACGAAACGTCCATGAATCGGGACACGCGGGCCTAGGTACTCATCTCGGCGACGCGAAGGGGCCGGTCGAGCTTCGGGCGTTCGATTACGTCGACGTAGACCCTTTCGGCACTCCCGTACCGTATCTTGATGCGGCACTGCGCGCCCTCGCACCGGTCGGTGTGTTGGCGGTTACCGCCACCGACATGCCGGTGTTGACCGGGGTGGCCCACGGGGTATGCGAGCGGCGCTACGGCGGTCGGCCCATCCGGGGCGCGCAAGGCCCCGAAGGAGGGTTGAGGATTCTCATCGCGTATCTAGTGCGGTCAGCCGCGAACCGGTCCCTTGGGCTCGCGCCGATTTTCGGCTACCTTCACGACCATTACGTCCGGGTCTTTCTCAGATTTAGCCCTCTGGACAGCCATCCCGACGAGACCAGTCAGATTGGTGACCCGACGGTCCTCGGAGACGCCGTCCCCAAGATCGCCGGATCCGGGCCGTTCGGACCGATGTGGCTCGGGCCGCTGTTTGATCCGGAACTCGTGGCTCGATTGGAGGTGCCGCCCACTTCGGCGCGGCCCGAGGAGCTGCGACGATTCCTGGAGCGGATCCGGGAGGAGAGCTCGGTCGATCGACCGTTCTACTACGAACCGAACACTCTCGCGTCCACATTGCATCTACCGGAACCGCCCCCCTTGGCCGCGCTACTCGACGCGCTGCGCGCGAAGGGATTCATCGCCGCTCGCAGCCACGTTCGACCGAGCGCGTTCCGGACGACCGCTCCGCGACCGGTCGTTGAAACCACGGCGCAGCAGCAACGTCCCAATCGCTAATCCCAAAACGCCCGGGTACGAGCGTAACTCCGTTCCGCCCGCAGGATCTCCGCGAGCAGCGCATCCTCGTCCCGGTAGTGGCGGGCCAACAGACGCCGCGCGGTATCAGGTCCGATCCCGCGCCCGGCCAGGCACAGCAGGGCGCGCTCTCCATACGTCGCGAGCAGTTCCGCGGACGTGTACGCGGCCCGCAACCGTGCCGTTAGTCCGGCGGAGGGTCCCTTCCGCTTGGCGGTTCCCTTGTGTTTCTCTCGCGCGTACCTCGAGATTGCCGCGATCTCCTCGGTACGCCGTGGAGAGAGCACTGCCGACAGCGTGCCATGGCAGAGGCGGCAATTCCGAGACCCGTCGGTGGCGGATCGCGCGGGCGTCGTCGTGCGGGTGAAGCCGCACCGCAAGCAAACGAGCGTCAGCTCCTCGTTCTGTAGGCGCTCCCGGATCGCCTTGAGGAGCGTGGGAGGGGGGACGTCCGGAAGGAACTGCCACCGGAGCGTCTCGAGGATACGGTCACTCCACCGGTCGGCCGGTGCCGTGACCACTTCGAGGGCTTGGTCGCGGATCCGTTCCAGGACCTCTCGGGCGTGCACGACGTCGTGTCGGTCGTGGAGGGTTTTCTCGAGCGCCTCATCGCCGAGGGGAGTCGCCCGCGACTGCTCCATGAGGGAATCGACGATCCGAAGGTCCCTGGCGTCCGCAGAGGCCGGAAGTACCCCGAGCTTCCGGGCCACGGTAATGAAGATCCAGCGGTACTCGAGGCTGGACGGCACGAGCCGGTCGAGCAGTGTGTCGAGGTGGTCTGGCGGGATGGAGAGGCTCTGTCGCAGCGCTTCGTTGTCGAGCGCGACCGGGAGCCCAAGAACGAACCAGGTCGGCTCGACGTCGAGGACCTCGACCCGGGCCCCGAGTCGTGCAGTCAACAGACCCGACATGACAAGGCTCAGCGTCGTGTTGGTCCGGCTGCCGAAGCAGGCGCTGACCGTCACGAGTCGGCCGTGCGTTTGCATCACGACCTTACGATCGGTGGCGAAGTGAACCGATTCGGACGGCTTCAAGACCCGCTCCTCGAGCCGCGTCCGCGCTTCGGGAGTGACTGGGTAGCCGGAGTAATCGCCTAGCCGTCGGAGCCGACCCACTTCTTGCGCGGCTTCGAACGGGACCGGGAGCTCCTCACCTACCCATCGGGGTTCCTGGCCGAATTCGGCGGCCGCCTCGACCAGCATCTCTCCGTCCCGGAACTCGACGACGCGCCAGGGAGTTCCGTGGAGAAGGAAGACGAGGTCCGGCTGGCCGATGACCTGGGTCATCACGAAGCGCTCATCGAGCGTACCGATGACCTTCCGGGTTCCGATGTCCCGGAGCCGATAGGTCCGCTCTTCGGGGATGAGGGAAAGGGTGGAGTAGAACCGGTCCAAGGTTCCCCGGCCGGACCGGAGCCGGCCCCCGGCGTGGCGAACCAGCCCGAGCCGCTCGAGGTAGTTGGCCAGGTCCCGCCAATCCGCGTCATTGAGGTCGTGAAGCGCGGCAGCGTGGCGGAGCCGATGGCCGATCTCCTTCGGGTCCACGGTTCCCTCGGCCCGCAGGGTCCCGAGGATCTGTTGCGCCGCGGCTAGGCGGTTCCGGGTCCGCCAGGTTGTGGGCTCAACCTCTCCGGTGAGAGCCCGCCGGGCTAGCACGGCGGCCTCTTCGAGGTCCTCGTCGTCCTGGGCGACCACGATGCCCTGGGAGGTTCGGTCCAATCGGTGGCCGGCTCGGCCCACGCGTTGCAACAGCCGGGTCGCTTGCCGGGGGGACCCGAATTGCAGCACGAGGTCCACGGCCCCCACATCGATACCGAGCTCGAGGGAAGAGGTGGCCACGAGGGCGCGCAGCGCGCCGGCCCGGAACTCCCGTTCCGCCTCCTCTCGGACCTCCCGCGACAGAGAACCGTGGTGTACTGCAATCGGGAGGTCTGGGGCCAGCCGACGGAGTCGAGCGGCCAGTCCTTCCGCCGTGGGCCGGGTGTTGACGAAGATGAGCGTGGTGTGGTGGGCCCGCACCGCGCGCTCCACTTCGCGCAGTGCGCCAAGATAGCGGGAGTCTACCCGCATCTCCGCCTCGAGTGCCGGGTCCCCCCGCTCCGGCGACGACCGGGGCCAGCGCACCTCGATCTGGAGATCCCTCGGCTCTTTCGCGATCCGGGTCTCAACCTTGCGCGGCTTCGGGGAGAGGAACCGCGCGACCTCGTCGGGGTTCCCTATCGTGGCTGAGAGACCGACCCGGCGGACCGGTCGGCCCACGAAGGCATCCAGTCGCTCGAGGGTGACGGCGAGTTGCGCACCCCGGTCCGACGGGAACAGCTCGTGCACCTCGTCCACGATGACGGCCATCAGGCCCCGAAGGCTCTCTCGCAGACGCTTGCCCACGAGCAGCAGCTGCAGCGTCTCCGGCGTCGTGATCAGGAGGTCTCTCGGATGCCCGGACTGGCGGAGTCGCTCGCTCGCCGGCGTATCGCCGTGGCGCACGCCGGCGGTCAATCCGGCGGCTTCCACCAGAGAGATCATCCGATGCTCGAGATCGCGGTTGAGCGCGCGTAACGGGGTGACGTACAGCAATGCGGTGGGCGGGGAGGGCTGGCGGAGCCGACGGGATAGTAGTGGGAGGAGCGCGGCCTCGGTCTTGCCCGTACCGGTCGGGGCCACCAGGAGGGCGTCGTGGTCGCTCTCAAGAAGCAATTCGAGAGAGAGCCGTTGGATCTCCGTAGGGAGGGTGATCCCGTGTGTCTCCAAGTAGGCCTGGAGGTGCGGATCGAGCGCGCTAAACGTCGGTGCAAGGACGGCGGCCATGGAGATGGGCTCGTCAGCCCCCCGGCGGGAAAACGGCTCCGTTACCGTCGGCGATCCTACGGGGCCGGCGACAGGCGGTTCGGTTCCAGGTCAAGCTTCCGGAGCCCCAGCGTCTCGTCAATCGGACGAGCGAACGTCCGCCCCGGAAATGTCTCGATCAGTACCTCGTTGAGTACCCAGACCGTGGCTTGCATCAGATGGCCGCCGACCAGTTGATGGTTCGGGGCGGCCAGCGCGGCGTGCAGATGGACCGACGGGCCATCGGCCTCCGCGATGGAGCCGTGCAGTCCGACGAGTTCGTGGGGTTCCGCGATATCCTTCCGCACGTATTGGGAGCCGTTCCAGTAACCGATGGCGAAATCGCGCAGCATCCCGATGCCCGAGACGACGGCCGCCGCGCGGATCTCATGTTGCTTAGCAAAATCGCTCAGCGCCACGAACAGGTCCTGGCCCTGGTCCAGTCGGAGCATCCAGCGGGTCCCTTCGGCAACCGCTTGCATCGGCCGCCTCAGCACGGCTTCAAGTTAATGGTGTTTCGCCACCCCTCGGGCAAACCGTAATGGTCGGCCCAAGATTGTTAGTGGAACGATGGCTCTGGTAACCGTCGCCGGCTCCGACCGCGAGCCGGTTCCTGCTTCCGCTATTGTGGAAAGTTTGTCCGGCATTGGCCGGGCGCTCATCGCGCTGTCGGGCGGCGTGGACTCGTCGGTGGTCGCGCTGTTGGCCTATCGGGCCCTCGGTTCCAACGCCGTCGCGGTCACCCTCACCGGCCCAGCTGTGTCGGCGGACGAGCTCGAAAGCGCCACGAGGGTTGCCCGCGCCATAGGAATCGAACACGTCCAGCTCTCCTCCGATCCATTGTCGGATCCCCGGTACGCGGGAAATCCGGCCAACCGGTGCTATTTCTGTCGGGATCACGAGGGGGACCTGCTGCGGTCCTGGGGCCAGGAACACGCCATCGAGGTGTACCTCGACGGGGTCCAGCTCGACGACCTTGGCGACGACCGGCCCGGCGTGCAGGCCATGAACGAGCACGGCTTCCGTCACCCGTTGGCCGAGGCGGGCTGGACGAAAGCCGACGTTCGGGCCTTCGCCCGCTCTGCTGGACTCCCGACGTCGGACCGGCCCTCAAACGCGTGCTTGGCCTCCCGAATCGCGCACGGCCAGTGGATTACCGCGCCGCTGCTGGACCAGGTCGCCCGAGCAGAAGAGTGGGTGACTGCTCGGGGCTACCGGCGCGTGCGGGTGCGGGTCGACGGTGCTAGGGCCCGAGTCGAGGTGGCTCCCGAGGAGGTTTCGCATCTCCAATCCGAAGCCGGCTTGCTGCGGGAAGCGCTGTCGGATCTCGGATTCGTCTCGGTAGAGATCGACCCGAACGGCTACCGGTCCCGGTCGAACGCATGACGCCTGCCCGTCGCGCCTCCCAGCTTCGGGGCCGGGCTCCCCCCCAGCTGGACACGAGCCAGCAGTTCCAGCTCGACACCGAGCTCATTCCCCAGGGTGACCAGCCGAAGGCGATCGCCGAGCTCGTCCGGCGATTAAGCGCTGGCGAGCGGTTCGAGACCCTGCTCGGCGTGACCGGGTCAGGAAAGACGTTCACCATGGCGCACGTCATCCAGCAGCTGCAGCGACCCACGCTGGTCGTTTCGCACAACAAGACCCTCGCCGCCCAGCTCGTGAGCGAGTTCCGGGCGCTGTTCCCGCGCAACGCGGTGGAGTACTTCGTGAGTTACTATGACTACTACCAGCCTGAGGCGTACGTTCCCCAGATCGACCTCTACATCGAGAAGGATGCGTCGATCAACGAGGAGATCGACAAGCTGCGGCACCGGGCCACTCAAGCGCTGCTGACCCGTCGAGACGTTTTGATCGTCTCCTCCGTGAGCTGCATCTACGGCCTCGGTTCACCAGAGGAGTACCGGGAGAACACCCTCATCCTGCGCAAGGGAGAGTCGATTGGCCGCCAGTCCCTCCTGGACCACCTGGTCCGGCTCAAGTATTCACGGAACGACACGGAGTTCCAGCGGGGTCGCTTCCGGGTCCGCGGGGGCACCATCGACATCCAAGGCGCCGGCGAGTCCGTCCATCGGGTCCTCCTCGAGGGCGACACGATCGCCGGCCTTTACGAGCTGGACCACGTGACCCAGGAGGAGGTCCGGGAGGTCAGCACTTTCACGGTCTTCCCGGCGACCCACTTCCTGACCATTGACACTCATCTGGAGGAGGTGCTCGCCCAGATCGATGCGGAAAAGGTCGAGCGGGTAAAGGAGCTCCAGGCCGGGGGCCACCTCGTCGAGGCCCAGCGCCTCAAGAGCCGTACCGAGTACGATTTGGAGATGATCCGGGAGACCGGCTACTGCAACGGGATCGAGAACTATTCCCGGTACTTCTCGGGTCGTAAAGCGGGCGAGCCGCCGTACACCCTCCTCGACTTCTTCCCGCCGGATTTCCTGACGTTCATCGACGAGTCTCACGTCACCCTCCCGCAGATCCAGGGAATGTACAAGGGCGACCGGAGCCGTAAGGACAACCTCGTCGAGTTCGGCTGGCGGCTTCCATCGTGCCGCGACAACCGGCCCCTGAGGTTTCCCGAGTTCCTCTCCCACGTCGGTCCGATGGTCTTCGTCTCTGCGACGCCGGGGCCGTTCGAACTCAAGCACTCCGTCGGGGTCGTGGAGCAGATTATCCGGCCGACCGGGCTCGTCGACCCGGTCATCGACGTGCGCCCGCTCAAGGGGCATATCGCCGACCTGATCGAGGAGCTGCGCCGTCAGGTGGGGCGGGGCGAGCGGTCGTTGGTGACCACGCTGACCAAGGCGACGGCGGAGGAACTGTCGTCGTATCTGGCGAACCTGAATTTCAAGGTCCGCTACCTTCATTCCGACGTGGAGACGTTGAAACGCGTCGAGATTCTGCGTGACCTCCGGGTGGGCCGGTTCGATATCCTGGTCGGGATCAACCTGCTTCGGGAAGGGTTGGACCTACCCGAGGTGAGCCTCGTGGCGATCCTCGACGCCGACAAGGAAGGATACCTCCGCAGCGACACCTCCCTCATCCAGACCGCCGGCCGGGCGAGCCGCAACGTCTCCGGTCGGGTCCTCCTCTACGCGGACCGAGTGACCGGCTCGATGGCCCGCGCCATCGCCGAGACCACGCGTCGACGCGAGCTCCAGCTCGCCTACAACCGAGAGCACGGCATCGTGCCAGAAACCATCGTGAAAGAAGTCCGCTCCCTGCTCGCCCCCTCGGCGGAAGCGGAGTCGGGCGAGCTCTCGACCTCCGGCCTTGGGCGGTACTGGAAGGACAAGCTGCCGGTCCTGATGGCGAACCTCGAGGAGGAGATGCGACTCGCCGCGGAGCGGCTCGACTTCGAGGAGGCGGCCCGCATCCGCGACCGGATCCGGGAGATCGAGCGGAAGGCGGGGCTTTCCCGCGCGATGCGCCCCTCCGCCCGCGCGTCGGCCTAGCCCGGACCGGGTCCCGCGAAGCCTGTCGGGGTGCCCGGCGGTACCGCGGTCGGCATCCCCTTTCGTCCCTGACGACCGGGGCCTATTTGCGGGCCGCGCGCCGTCCTGGGTGGACCGGCGAGCCTCTTTTGAGCCGGCACCGGTCCGGCTGACGTGGCCTCCCGAACGCATCCGGTGGACCGCTCGACGGGATTGGGACTCCTCCGCCGCAGCGGCGCCGTGACCGAGCTGCTATTCTTGCATGAGTGTGCGACGCGCGAGGTCACCCAGCTCCGGCCGGTCGCCCAACGGCTCGGCCTCACCGTCCAGGCGGCCTCCCACATCTTTCGCCAACTCCACCAGCGGGGCCTGGCCGAGGTGAGGGGGGACCGGTACCGGCCGACCGTCGCGGGCATGGCGTGGCTCCACGCCGCCTTCGGATCCGTGCGGGAGGATTTGGATGAACGAATCCAGCGCTTGCACATCATCCGGTCGACGCGGGCCGTTGCGCGCGGGCCTGTATCCGCGAACGCCCGCGTAGTGCTCGAGGTCCGGCACGGCGTTCTCGAAGCCCGAACCGGAACTCGGGGTTCCTCCCGGGGCCGGGCCCGCACCGCGGCCCGGAGCGGGGAGCTGGTGGAGGTCGTGGATTTGGAGGGGATCGTCTCGCTTCAACCGGCCGAGGTCCGGATCGTGACGCTCCCGGACTCCGGCGTGTCGGAGCAGCCACGGCTCGGTCAGCTACGCCGCCTCATTCGAGAAACGCCCGAGGGCCTGCTCGCCGCTTCCGGCGTCGAGGCCTCTCACTGGCTCCAGAAAGCGTCTCGTCGGCCCATCCTCCGCTACGCGGTGGCGGCGGCGGCCATCGAAGCGTCCAAGGTCGGCGTCCCGACGACCCTCGTGGTACTGGAGAGCGACCTGCCCCGGCTGCTGGCGCGGTTCGACCAGCCCCAGCCACCGCCGATTACCGTTCGGCGGTTACGAGGGTGACGCGGAAGCCGGGGTCGCTGGATTACCGAGAGCCCGATAGGGGCGGCCCAGGTCCGCGCGAAGTCGCTCAGTCAGTTCGGAGACGCTTTCGAGATCCTTCGCTCCCGCCGCGAGCATCCGATCGCGTACGCGGGTGGCTTGTCCGTCCGTGAAATCCCGCTGCTCCAAGGACGCGCCGTCGAGGAAGTATACGGGACACTGCCCGGCGAACGGGAGAACTTCTTCTAAGTTGGCCAGGTTGGCGGGACCGACGGCGAACGGAGCCAGCACGATCGCCTGAGCGGCGGCCAAGAGCTGGCGGTTCTCTTGCCGGGCCTCCTCTCCGATCGGGGAGAACGGGGCCTCCACCGCCATGGGCAGTCCCATCTCCTCCGCCGTCTGCGTGTCGGTGTCGAGGAGGGCTAGAACGCCCGCCGTGAGCAGGAACCCTTCTTCGTGGAGCGCGCGAAGGCAGGCTGAGGCGGCTCCTCCGCCGCCGACGACATGGATAGGGCCGAGCAAGCGCCCGGAGGCGCCGCGAGGAGCCTCGAGATGGTGGGGAATCATCGGGATGATGTACGGGAGACCGGTGCGAGCGTCCCGGCGGATCTCGGCATCGACGTTCCAAACGGAACGGAGGAGGGCGGCGGAGAGCACCTCGTTCGGGGGACCATCCTCCACGAGCCGACCCCGGGAGAACACCACCACTCGGTCGGCGTACCGCGTCGCGAGGTTGAGATCGTGCAAGGCCGTCACCACACAGCGGTCGGCGCCCTGCCGCCACCGCTTCAGCCGGTCGAGCAGCTCGAGCTGGTGGGCGATGTCCAGATGGGAGGTCGGTTCGTCCAGCAGCAGTATCGGTGCGTCCTGGGTGAGCGCCCGGGCGAGTAGGACCCGTTGTCGCTCCCCTCCGCTCACCTCCCATATCCCCGAATCCCGCCGGTCCCACAGGTCGACGGAGCGCAGAGCCTCCTCGGCGCGAGCGAAGTCCCGAGAGCCCTCGGAGTAGAAGGGGGGAACGTGGGCGTACCTTCCAAAGAGAACGTAATCGAGGATCGGGACGTTTTCCTGGGGCTGTTCTTCTTGCGGGAGCCATGCCATTCGCCGGGCGCGTTCCCGGAACGAGAGCTCCGAGAGGGGAGTGCCCTGGATCGAGATTCTTCCCTCGGCCGCTGGGACCAGGCCAAGGACCGCCCGGACGAACGTAGTCTTTCCGGCGCCGTTCGGGCCGGCGAGCGCGACCAGTTCCCCCGGACGAATCGACAGCGTTACGTTCTGGACGCCGGTCCGTGGCCCGTAACGAACCGTCAGACCGGCGACCTCTAAGAGCGGCTTCGACTCGGTCATGCGCTCGTCGGGGTCCCTAGGGTGGTCGGCCGGCGGTACAGCAGGTACAGGAAGAAAATCGCGCCGGCGAACGCCATCGGCACGCCGACCGGGACCTCGGTACCCGGGAACGCCACAAGGGCCAGGTCCCGGGCGCCCAGCACGAAGATGGCTCCCACCGCAGCGGAGGCGGGGATCACCCGACGGTAGTCCACTCCGAGCAGCCGACGCACCACGTGCGGCGAGACCAGGCCCACGAACCCGATGACGCCAGCGAACGCTACGGCAAAGGAGGTGCACAACGACGCGAGCAGGATCGTTCGAATCCGGACCCGCCGCGCGTTGACGCCAAGACTCTGGGCCACGTCGGGACCCAGTTGCAGCAGGTTCAGGTCCCTACCATAGATGGCCAGCAGAGCACCCGTCGTGGCGACTCCCGACAGTACGATGCCCACCTGGGTCCACGTGGCGCCTTCCAGCCCTCCCAGGAGCCAGAAGCTGACCTGCAGGTCGCCGTTCACGTTGTACAGCAGGGCCAGTACCAGTAGCGCCGAGAAGAACGAGCTCAACGCCACGCCGGTGAGGAGAAGGGTCGTTACCGTGCTCTTGGGGCTCCGGGCGGCCAGCAGGACCACTAGCCCGCTGAACAGGGCCCCGGCGAACGCGAACAACGGGAGGGACAGATTCGCCACGCCCAGCCCGATATGGAGGACGAAAAGCAGCGCGGCACCGACTGCCGCGCCGGAAGAGAGCCCGAGCAGATAGGGATCCGCGAGCGGATTTCGGAACGTTCCCTGAAGCGAAGCGCCCGACACGCCGAGCGCCGCTCCGACGAGAAGCCCGAGGAGCACCTGGGGAACGTAAGTCCCCCACACGATCTTGACCAGTATTGCGCAGCGGCTCGCCGATACGGAGGACGTGACGCAGGCCCCTCCCGGAAGGGCTCCGCCGAGGAGCCGCTGCGCCACGATATCCAGGATCGTCGAGTACGGTATCGGGACATCACCCAGGAGCACAGAACCGAGGAGCAGCGTGGCAAGCCCTCCCAGAATCACCAGGAGGTTACGACGCGAGGTTCGTCGCCCGGAGGCGCGTAGCTGAGGCTCTCCTGCTCCCTTCGGGACGTCGGCGACGCGGGATGAACCCCCCGCCAGCACGATCTTACGCGCCCGGGAGGGTCGGATACAGGATGTGGGTAAGCATTGGAAGGGACAGGACCATCGTGGGGTCCACTTCCGTGATGATCGTCACGTCGATGCCGGTCACGTTACCGTGCACGACCGCGGGAATGTTCGACCAGTCGGGTCCCTGCTGGTACGACGTGAGGTTGATCCCGAAGCCTGTTCCGTAGATGACCACGGACGGATTGTCGTAGAGGACCTCGCTGCCGGAAAGCTCCGGCCCCGAGGTCGGTGCGTTGCCCGCGATATTCACCCCACCCGCCAGCTCAATCAGCGACTGCCCGAAGCTGCCCGGCCCGAAGGTGTAGTATCCGGCGTCCGGCGAACCCGCCGGGACCGGGTAGTACGTCATCAGGACGGACCGGAGTGGCGTACCGTTGTTCGTCAGGTTCGACAAAAAGGATGTGGACTGGTCGAGTACGGTCTGGAGCTGGTTGACCAAATGTGCTGAAGCCGCGTCGACGCCAAAGATCGTGGCCGCCATTTGCACGTCGTAGACCACGCTGCCCAAGGTGCTAGGACCGAAGAACACGACGGGGATCCCATTCGTCGATGACCATTGCTCCAGTCCGGAAACGGAAACGTCCGTCGAGGCGAGGACGGCCTGGGGGTTCAGGCTGAGCAGCTCAGAAGGGCTGACCTCCGGGTAAGCTAGGACGCACATCGACGGGCTCAAGTTCCATTGGCTGACCTGCGCGGGATCGTAGTCCCCCTCGAGGCCCCCCAAGCTGGCGTTCGAGCAGTCAACACCCACCACATGGCTCCGCAACCCGAGAGAGAAGATCGTGTCCATCACGTTGGGACCCAACACGACGACGCGAGAGGGATCGGCGGGCACGGATACGGTCCGGCCCAGATCATCCGTTACGGTGACAGCGGAAGGACCCGTCGAGGAGGGCCGAAGCTCGAAGTAGACGGCGGTGGCGCCGGCCGAAATCCCGGCAACGAGGATCGCCACGACGATAACCAGGCTGACGGGGACACTCCGGCGGGGTGCGGGCCTTGGGGCCACCGGGGACGAATTCAAAGACATTGTAATTCAGGCAAACACAATTTACTATAAACATTTCTTGCCGGAGAGCCGCGCGTCCGGCCCCTCCTACGCTTCGATGCGCTCGAACGCGTCCGGCGGGCCGGTCCACGAGAAGCTGTCCGGATGGAACAGATGCGCAAACAGCCGGGCGCCCAACGCGACGCGCGGGCCGGGCCGGGAGACATAGGAGTCCGCGTCAACGGCGTATACCCTCCCTTCCCGCACCGCGGGCAGGGCGTCCCACCCCGGTAGCTCCCTCAATCGCCGCGTCTCCCCACGGGCGCGCGGCAGATGGTACCCGCAGGGAGCGACCACGAGCACCTCCGGTGCCCACCGCCGGACTTCCTCCCAAGGGATCCGGACCGAGTCTTCTCCGCGGCGCGCCAAGCCGTCCACGCCCCCCGCCGCGTCCACCATTTCGGGTACCCAATGACCGGCAGTGAAGACGGGGTCGGTCCACTCCATGCAGAAGACGCGCGGCCGCGAGAGGTCCCGGGTCGTTTGGGCGCGAAGTGCGGCGAGGTCGGCCCGGATCTCCTCGGTCAACCGTCGGGCTTCCGCCGAACGGCCCGTGCGGTTGCCAAGTTCCCGAATGCTGTCCAGGATTCCGTCGAGGGAACGAGGGGACATCCAGAGGACCTCTGGCGGAGGTTGAAGACCGGCGAGGGCGCGGGTCACCTCCGTACCAGAGGGCGCACACACCTGGCACAGGTCCTGGGTCATCAGCAGGTCGGGCCGGGCGGCCCTCAGGACTTCCTCGTCCACCTCATAGAGCGTCCCTCTCTCGTGGAGTTGCCGGCTTACCCGCGAATCGATATCGCGCGGCGAGAGGCCCGTAAGGTCCACCGCGAGCCGCACGACCACCGGCTTCGTCTTCGCATCGGCGGGGTAATCGCACTCGTGGGAGACGGCTCGCAGCTCTCCCCCCAGCCCCAACGCGTACGCTATCTCGGTGGCGGCGGGCAGGAACGAGACGATGTTCATCGCAAGGCTCACCTGTCTGGGGCTTTCGAGTCGTCACGTCCCGATCGTAGAATACCTCTCTGGAACGACCGGAGCAGGCTTCATGCGGAACCCCTCCTTCGCACCGCGAGGAGAGAGGATGACGACCTCGACCGATCGACTCGCCGCTCACCCCATCGCGCCCGAGGAATCGTCCGCAGAGCTCCACGACGCGGCCGCCAAGGTGCGCGAGCTCGTCATCGAGGCGGTGGCACGCCAACCGTCAGAGTGCATGTTGTTGTCCGGCGGTCTGGACACGTCGATTCTGGCGCCCCTGGCCCACGTGGGGGGGACGCGCGCCGCAGTCACCGTCCTCGCATCGGAGGACGCACCGGACGGGCCGTTCGCTCGCGCAGTCGCCTCCCGGCTCGGGTGGACGCACCATCTCGTGCAGACCGCGTTCGGCGACCTGCTGAAGGACACCGACTTCGTCGTTCGAACACTCCGAAGCTTCGACCCCATGGAGGTGCGGAACAGTATCGTGATCTCGCGGGCGCTCCGCGAAACTGCCTTCCATGGCTACCGGACGGCGATGACCGGCGACGCGGCGGACGAGCTGTTCGGGGGGTACTCCTTCATGTGGGAGAAGAGCCCAACGGAATTCGAAGAGTATTCTCGCCGGATGGCCGCCACGATGAAGTTCTCTTCCTATTCACTGGGCCAGGCGCTCGGGGTGGAGGTCAGGGCCCCCTACACGGACCCTCACGTGGTGGACCTTGCGACCCGGCTCCCGAAACGACTCAAGGTGGCGCAGTACAACGGGGCGACCGTTGGCAAATGGGTGCTCCGGTGGGCTTTTCCGGAGTGCGAGAACCGGTGGCGACGGAAGGATCCCATCGAGGTGGGTTCCGGCTCGACCGGCCTGCCGGGATGGTTTGCGGAGCATACGAGCGCTGAGCGGCTGGTCACGGAGCAGGCCCGGATCCGCCAAGAAGATCGGGTCGAGATTCGCGACGCGGAGCACCTCGCGTACTACCTAGCCTTCCGTCGTGCGCTACCGGACGCCCTCGAGGACCGCGGGTTCGGAGAGCATTCCTGCGCTCATTGCGGATTCGATCTCCCTCGGCCGGACTCGGTGTTTTGCACGACGTGTGGGGCGTTTCCCGCCCGGCCTTGAGGGTCCTTGGGGGACGAATCTCGGTGGTCCCGGAACGCCGGCGGGATTCCCCCCGCGATCCTCTCTTGGAGCACCGGGAAGGACGCCGCCTTCGCTCTTCATCGAATTCGACAGGAAGGAAGCTACGACGTCGTGGCTCTCGTGACCTGCGTGGTTGATCGGACCGGCCGGGTAGCTACCCACGACATTCGCGGAGAACTTCTTACCCGACAAGCCGCGTCAGTGGGACTCCCGCTGACGCGAGTGGCTCTCCCTCGCTCGCCATCCAACGTCGAGTACGAGAAGGCGATGGGCACGGCGTTGAGGAAATTCCGTGCTCGCGGGATTCGTCACGTCGTGTTCGGGGACCTCTTTCTCGAAGATATTCGTCGATACCGGGAGCGCGAGCTCGCAGAGCTCAGCATGGAGTGCGTGTTCCCGCTCTGGGGCCAAAACACCCAGCGACTGGCTCGGGAGATGCTCCGCTCGGGCCTTCAGGCCCGCGTCGTCTCGGTGGACACCCGGCGTCTGCCCGCCTCCCGGGCCAGCCGTCCGTTCGATGAACGGTGGATCGCGGAGCTCCCCCCAGGGGTCGATCCGTGTGGCGAGAATGGCGAATTTCACACGTTTGTGACGGCAGGACCGATGTTACGCCGCCCCGTTCCCATCCGCGTTGAGTCGGTAAGTGTCCGGGACGGAGTGGCCACCGCCGACCTGCGTTCCGCGCGTCCGTCGTGCTCTGACCGTGGAGTGGACCGGCCGACCCGGGACAAAACATAAGTCTCGGGGTGTTCCCGAGGGGGACGGGAGGGAGCATAGGCTAATCTGGCAGACCAGCGGGCTCCAGTCAGATCTCCGGTAAAGGGGATCTTTGCATTGGGTCAGCGGAGGAACGCTTTGGCGTACCGATGACGAGTGACTGGAGCGCGCGGAGAGACCCGCATATCGGGGTTCAAATCCCCGTGCTCCCATTGCCCTCATCCGCCTCGTAACGACAGTGCTCGAGAGTCACGGCACACCGGTGGGAACCCGTATGCGCGTGATCTTCGGGTCGACGTAGACAACTCCCATGTCCCACAACGGTCGAATCCTTCTCGGACCCTGCGTGCGTCACGGAACGCGCCCGTTTCGCGCTGATTAGCGCAGACCCCCCCTGGCGTAGGGCTTCCTGCAGACAACCATGAAATGCTCACTCGCGGCCACCACCGCAGGTTGCGTGCAGCTTCCGAGGTGAATCTCCTTCCAGATTGCCCATGTCTTCGGGCGAGTCTTTGCCAATCGGTTGAGCCCTCTGCGGTGGTAGGAAGCGGGGCGTTCAAGCCCCATCCGCTCGACTATGGGGAGGTGTTTCTTGTTCAACTTGCCTCCGAGCTCTTCCGGAAGGAAAAAGTGGCACGGGGCGAACCCCCGGTGGCCATCGTAGTCCCCCGACTTGCGGTGCTCTAGGTACCCTTGGGGTCGGAATCTTGTCCGACCCGGTTTGAACAGCTCCGATGGTCAGGGACGGGAGCCACCCGCGATCGGTTCTGACCGTGCTACTGAGATATAAATCAGGGTAACGCCCTCGCGTTTTCCCGTATGTTGCGCGCGTTTGCCCCTCGCCGTCGGGGTCTGCCCCGGACTTCGGGCCGCGGCTGGAATCGGTATCGAGGGGGCGCTCTCTCCTGCGCCGTCCTAGGAGTGGTGACCATCCTGATGCTGGCCGGGTCGATTAGCCCCCCCGGGGACCACGCAGGAACTGTCCTGGGAGAGGCGAATCCTTCCGTTACCTCAAGCTACGGAACCTCGCAGGCTCACCCCGCCCTTCCCTCGAACGTACCGATCATCCCGGCACACCGTAGTGTACGCGAAACGTGCGCGAACGGGACGCCGAGGAATCCGTTCCCCGTCTCGTTCCTACCCTACGGCTATGAAACCCCGAATCTCTATGGACTCGGCAGCGGAAGCGTCGGGACCGACCACATCTGTTACACCGGTGGCCCGGGCGGCGTGGTCAAAAACACGGCGCACTTCAGCAGCGTCGGTGGCGCCGGTGGCGTACTCGCCTACCCCCACGTCGAGTACGGCCAGGACCTTTGGGGCGGCAGCCCCGGACGGATGGCACCGGGGTTCACTCTGCCCGAGACCGACTTCGTGGCCGCTCATCAGAGCATGTGGCTGACCAACACCTACGCGATTCACGACAAGGGATCTGCAGCGTACGACTATGTTTGGGACAACTTCCTCTCGTCGTACGTGCCCAATCCCGCCAACGTCAGCGGCCCGGGTAATTTCTCCCTCGAAATCATGCTCTGGATGACCACGGGCTACGAGAGCTCCCCGTGGGACTACTTTACTTACGACGGCTCGACGCGGCTGCCTACGCTCATCAACACGACGCTTTCGAACCAGCCGTGGGACTTCTCCTACTTCTGTCAAGGAACGAACAACAACGAGCTCACTGTGCTCTACTTCTACAACGGGACGGGGGACGCCATGAACACGACGAGCCGCACGTTCGGCGTGAATTTCAGCGCCGTCCTGCTCAACGTAAACGAGATGATCCATCGCGACCGCGAATCGTGCTGGTCGTATCCTGCGAACAGCGACGCCAAAATGTACTTGGATGACCTGAATCTCGGTACGGAGTTCCTTACTCCTTGGCCGTCCCCGTACTACGGTACCGCCATCTTCAGCTGGACGATCTCCTCGATGTGCTTCCGGTTTCCCCAAGGGATTCCCACTGCGACGAACGTCTCCTGCCCTAGAATGACTGGAAATGCACCTGGTGATAGAGGGAGCTAGATCCCGAAGCGTACGGACGGGCCCGCGACCTTGACGTGCGCAGTCGATTATGAACCGCGAGGAGAGCGCGGGCCCTCCTTTCAAAAGGCACACGATTGGCATCCCTCGACAGATAGCCAACCTAGACGTCCCACAGCCTGAGGTGTTCCAACGGGGACCCGGGCATCTCGAAGGCAAGTACCGATCGGATTCCTGCGCCTCTTCTCTAAGTATCGGGCTACGACTTGCGATGACATGACCAGTTCGTGGCGTCGATTGCGACGGCCCTTGATCGCAGTCGCCTGCGGCCTTGCACTGGCGATGTTGCTGTCGGTCTGGGGAAGCCCGAGTCCGGTGACGTCGCAGCTTTCCACCGACGTGCATTGTGAGTCCTCCCTCGATCCGGACTCGGGAGCCTGCCCCATCCTTTCCACAACGTGGGGATCGGAGCCAGGGGATTGGTCCAGAGCTGCGAACCCCGCGTGGTCCAACAATGGGAAGCCGGTGTTCTTCGTCTATTCGTCGCTCGCTTGCCCCTATTGCGCCTCGTCCTCGTGGGTCGTATGGTTCGCCCTTTCACAGTTCGGCAATTGGACCGGAGTGACGTACGCTCAGTCTTCTCCCATCGAAATCTATGCGAACACCTCCTCCTTGGACTTCTCAAATGCGACCTATTCCAGTGACTGGGTGGCGACCGATTTCTGGATCAATTACTCTGCCTCGGCGATTCATGTGCCCACGCTTTCATGCCCCGAGTCCGCGTACGCCTCTGCGTACGACGTCTCCGAGGGTGTCCCCTTCTTCACCATCAACGGTCAGTTCTTCCATGTCGGCACGCTGAACGAGCCCCTGGCGTTTCGTGCGAATTCGAGCAACTTTTCTAGCCCGGCTCTCTCGGCGGGCGCCATCCGGGCGGAATTCGAAAACCAGAGCGGTCCCGCATGGTCCAACTCGTCGTACCAGATCGGACTGGTCGAAGCGATGATGGTCATCGCGAATGGGGGGAGGGGACCTGCCGCGGTCCTCACCAACGCTACGGTCCAGCAGGACATTCGAAGCTTGACTCCTCCTCCGCCAGCCAATTTCCCCCTTCTCGAAGTAATCGCGGGCTCAGGTTCGGCCGGTGCATTGGGGGTTTTCGGTGGAGCTGCCTTCGTGGTCCGGCGTCGCGAGCGTCTCAGGGAGCACGAGGCGGAAGCCCAGAATCCCTTTCGAGTCCCGAGCATTACCCTAGATGCTCATGTGGCGGAGCCGGCCCTGCGGCCAATCCCGAGAGAACAAAGCAAAGGCGTCGGGACTCCCTCTGGCCCTTCGGTGGATTCAGCGGAC
>JASHQC010000110.1 GCA_030037735.1 Thermoplasmata archaeon | reverse complement strand
GAAGAGAACGAACGCGAGGCGGAATCTCCGGGTGAGGTAACAGAAAAACCCCCACAGGAAAAGAGGGATGAAGAAGGCCTGGGCGTGGAAGTCGAACCAGTTCACTCCGCCGAGGGGGAAGTAGAGCAGGTACGCGAGGGATAGGCAGTACGCGTCGACCGGCTTCGTGAGGATGTGGCGGGCGATACCGTAGACGGCGAACGCGCCGGATCCGAGTCCGAGCGATTGGACTACCAGCAGTAGAGGATAGCTCATGGGGAGTGAAATCGGAGACAATAGGAGCTGGAACGGCTGGTCAATGGCCGTCATGAGGTAGGATATCGCGGTGAACCCGATGGCTTGGGGATGAGTGAACTTCCAAAGCTGCTCCATCTCCACGCCCAGGTCGAAGACCGTCGCGTGGAGAGCGTAGAACTTCAACGTCGTAATGTAGGACCAGACCACGACGTACGCCGAAACCGCCGGGAGTAGCCCCAACGCCCACTTCTCCTGCCGCACTGACCGGGCGAACCGGGTGATACCACCCCACACTCCCGGCGCGGCCAGCGAGCCATCGTTCAAATTCGGTCTCCGAGTCGGTGTGGTCTCACCGTCGAAATTCGCCGGCAGCTTGAGTCGATACCGAAGGCTCCCTGCCCTCGGTAAGCCGACGTCGGAACCAGACCGCCACCACCGCGACGGCGGGCAGAGCCATGACCACCGTCCAGCCCCACCAGGGAACCCCCATCCAGGGAGAGGCCGACACCCCGGTCGGTAGCGCCGCGTAGGGGCCGATTACGCTGACACTGTTCGACGTGGAATCGCTGACAAACATCTCTTGACGGCCGGCATCGTACGTGAGGGACACCGGGCCGCCGCCGACGCTCACCGTTTCGACCACCGTGTTGGTTTTGTCGGAGATGACGGATACGCTGTCGGACCCGTAGTTCGCGGCGTAGACCTCTGAGCTCTCCGGGTCGTAGGCCACGTCGAGCGGAGTAGCGCCGACCGGAATGGTGGCGACCAGCGCATTGGTCCCGCCGTCGATGACCGAGATGCTGCTCGAGTTCTGGTCTGCCACGTAGATTTCGCCGTCCCCGCCATCGTAGACAAGCGCGACGGGGGCGATCCCCACCGAGATCGTTGTGACAACGGACCCATTGGTCCCTGATAGCACCGTGACGGTGTTCGAGTTTTGGTTTGCAACGTAGACGTTCCCGGTGGCCGAGTCGTACTCGATCGCCTCCGGCAGCGCTCCCACCGGTTCGGTGGTCAGCACTGTGTTCCTCGCCGGGGACAAAATCGTCACGTCTCCGGCATTCTGGTTGGCGACATAGAGGAGCCCGTTCGACCCATCCTCAAGGATTTCGTCGGGCTGAGCACCGACCGGGATCGATGCGACTACCCGGTCCATCGTCGCATTAACTACCGAGACGTTGTCCGAACCCCAGTTCGCCACGTAGAGATCCCCATCCGTCGGGTCGTAGGCGGCCGCATAGGGATTCTCGCCGAGGGCCGGTGTCGCCAGAACGCTGTTCACGCTACCTGCTACGACCGAGAGGTCGCTCGAGCCCCAGTCGGGGACGTAAACCGCCCCGGTCGCCGGATCCCAGAAGGCCCCGTCCGGCCCGGTTCCGGTCGTCACGGAGGCCGTCACGAAGTCGGTGGCCGTGTTGATGACGCTCAACGTGCCCGACGAGAAGTCCGGCACGTAGACCTCGCCGTTGGCCGGGTCGTAGGTAGCTGGGTACGGATCGCGTCCCACCGGGATCGTCGCCACGACGCAGTTCGCGCAGGTCGGGCCGGAAGGGGATCCACCCGTCCACTGGCGAGCGGCACTCGAGTAGGCGCCGACGGTGGCTGGGGTCAAGGGCAGGGCTCCCGAGCCATGGGACAATGTAGCCGGTCCGGAAACCGGCGCCGAGACGACGAGGCAGAGGCAGGGGAGGGCGATCGCGAATACGAATGCGAGACCGATTGCTTGGGCTACGGCGAATCGGTGGCCCGTCGGTTGCTTCCGACCTGCCATCGCGCGGCGAATGCTATCGTTCACGCCGGTCATGGACTGGCTCGTTCCAGGGTGGCCGAACGGGCGGATGGTCGTGGGACCGGCACGTGACCGGGCCGCCGACGACAAACAGGACGATGCCAATGACCGCCCCGAAGGTCACGTGCTCCGCGAGGGCGAACAGGAGGGTCGGGAGCGTCAGATGGCCCGATAGGTGGTCGGTGACGGGAACGTAGAACACCGCCCAGATGACGAGGCCCAGCAGGCCTCCTTCCGCGAGGGCGCGCAGGCGGGTACGGAACTCGAGAAATCGGAGGTGCGTGCGCGCCATCACGGCCAGGGTGACCACCATGACAAACCCGGCGACGATGGGAATCAGGAATTCGACAAAGATTCCGACGCCAAGCCCGGAGCCACCTCCAAAACCGAGGAGAACTCCGATGCTCCGGAACGGCCCCAACGCGGAGTACCCTTCGGCCACGGAATAGAGCGATGAGAGGGCCAAGATGCACCCCCCGGCGGCCAGCCCCGCCAGAACAGCGGCGGGGAGGTGCCGCGCATGAACTCCGGAAGCGGGGGCTCGCGGCTCGGGCGCTGAAGAACGGCTCATGGACCGATCCTTCCGCCTCGGTCCTTCGGTGAGGATGAGCGGCGAGAGGGAGCGTGGGGCGGCTCGGTCGATTCGAGTTCCTGGCCGCCGGCGCTCCTCCGGAACACAACGTAGAGTATGGCGGCAATTGAGGACACGGATAGAACTAGAACTCCCAAGAGGAGAGGGGTGTCCGAGTGGAGGCCGGTCCACCAACTATCTGAGGAGGGCGATGTAGGCGTTGCGCCCCAGAGAGGGGTCTCGACGGGAAGTGGGGTGCGCCCCGGGAATACTTGGATTGCGCCGGGAGGTAGGGATGAGTTTTGGAGATGCCCCTGGACCAGGGCGGGGAACCGGGCATCGGAGTCAGCGATCCGGCCCTCCGGCGGGAGGAAAGGGGATGGATCCTGGAGGTTGCGGTAGACGAGAATCCCTTCGGGGTAAGTCAGGACGGTCGGGAGCACGCTAGAAGGGTATCCTCGGAGCGCTCCGTAGGGGCCCATGCTCGCGTTGCCGAGGTCCGCCCCGCCTACGATGGAGCTATTCCCGGAGGCATCGACCATGACGAGCCCGTTTACGCTGGCTTGCCACACACCGTGCCCGACGTCCCGGACGGCGAGCAGCGCCTCCTGCCCAGGATGCGGCAGACTCACGTACATCATCTCCTGGTACGCGGCGCCGTCCGCGAGCGTGACCGCCGCATAGGCACGAACCCCGACCCCGTCGTCCCAACAAACCCCGACGGTGAGCCACCGTCCGTTCGCGAGCGGTTCGAGCAGCTCCTGACAGATGCCGACGGGGGAACCGGAAGGAAGCTGCCCCCCGGGAACGGTGACTTCGAGGGCGCCTCCCGGCGCGGAAAAGGCACTGGGGTCGGTGCTGGTCCAGGCCGCCACCGGCGGGAAGTTTGTATTGCCAATCCCCCAAACGTAGGTTCCGTTAGCAAGCACCGGCAGCGATGCGCTCTCGTTGAACTCATCCGGTCCGCCCCCGGGCAGCTGGTCCTGGCCTTGCACGCCCCACGGGGTCCCGGAGGTCTCGACGTACCCATCTCCCACCGCGACCGGGGGGGCATCGGATCCCACTCCAAAGCCTTCGGTCCACGAAACCCAGCCGAACGGGAAAGGTCCCCTCGACGTCGTCACCACCGCGGGAACCGGTTCGGGAAGTTCCGACGCTCCTCCCATCGGAACACCATCCGCGACGCTAACGCCAAGGTCTAGGAGGCCCCCTTGGCCCGACGGTACTGCTTGACCGTTCACGGCCAAGCTCCATTCGTCTCCACCTTCATCGACGATGGAGAGCACCGCAGGCGCTCCGGGAGATACGGAGAGCGATCGGTTCACGTGGACCGTGGACGCCCCCGCGCTGTTCCAACTGCCCCACTCGGCCACTGCGGACTCCGATCCGTCGCTGACGTTCACCAAAACTCCCACTCCGATTTCCTGGGTCTCGGTGAACGGTTCTACGAGCCAGATGTCCAGCCCGCCATCGGATACGCTCGCATGAGCCGGGAGGACGAACTTCGATTCAAGCAGGGAGTTGTTGAACGCCCGGCTGTCATCGGTGCGAATGGCCACGATTCCGGAATCCGATTCTCCAAAGGGACTCGACGGGGCACGGGCGAGTTGCGCGACGTTCGAGCGATCGGGCGGCCCACCGGTGAGACGGGCCTCGGAGTGGATCACACCGACGGCCGAGAGCGTCAACACGACGACCACCAGAAAGGTACTGACGGTCATGGCGCGGAGCCGGTTTTCACGGAGTCTCGAGAAGGACCCGGACCATGCCGCAGAGCCGACTCCTCGCCTGACCCACCGGGTCAGTGCGTGCATCTCCCGGTCCCCCGGCGAGTCTCCGTCCGGAGCGCTTGGACGATCCTCGGGATATCGTAGTCCAACCTCTCGACCACCGTATCGCCGACCGGGCGCTGGCGAATCACGAGCCCCCCTCGGTGCGCCAGGAACAGGAATGAGCGTCGCTTCGTGTCGACACCGAGGCAGATTCCATGGTTGGAAACGAGGTACTTGATAGGCCACCGCTCGGAGTAGACCCGGACCCGCCGACGGGTCACCTCGAAACGCTCCGCCTCGCGCGGGGCAGTCGGATACCTATCCATGGATGCCTCCTTCCGCGGGTTCTCGCACGAACGTCATCAGGAAGTGATCGCCGAGCCGGTTGAACGGCCACCGAGCCCCGATTCGCGCGTCCCATCCGGCGAGACGCTCGAAATGGCGAGAGAACTTTTCGGCGTAACTGGCCAAGTCGGACGGCGGCAGCACCACCGGCACCCCCTCCACCCGTTCCACAGAGAACCCGTTTCCGAAGAGTCGTCGGAAATCTGCCACGGAGTGGGCGTAGACGTCCACGCAGAATCGGGAGCCACCCACGGGCACCGGATTTTGTCGGCGCCCGAGCGCGCGCGCGGTTTGGAGGGAGGCACCGTATCCGGCCATTTCGAAGAGGCACCACCGGTTGTAAACTCCCGCGACAAAGGGGGCCTCAGGCTTCAGAAGCCGGTGGAGGGCCGCAGGGATGGGCGCCAGATCTGGTTCGCAGTTGAGCGCCCCGTAGGTGGAATACGCCCCGTCGAGGTTTCCTGGCCCGAAATCCGGGACGAGCCGATCCAGGTCCCGCGCTCTCAGCCGTCGAGTTTCCAACCGGCTCGCAAGCCCTTCCCGTTCGGCCTTCGAGCGTACGGTGGCGAGCATCTGTTCGGAGATGTCAACGGCCACGATCTCGTGGCCCGCGCGGAGGAGCGGAAGGGTTTCCATGCCGGAGCCGCAGCCAATCTCGAGCAGTCTGCGGGAGCCGGCGAACCTCGGTCCGAGCCAGGCGAGACTACGGTCCCGCAGAAGGCGGTTCATCCGGTTTCCGGTGATGTGATGGTCGTAGTCCGGGGCGACGTTATCGAACTCGGACTGCAGCCACTCGTAGTAGTGATCGGTGCCGGGACCATGATCCGGCTGGCCATCCTCCAGCGTGACGCGCAGCACCCGCGCGGGGCGTTCGTACCATCGCGCGAATCGGTCGGTCCCGTACTTTTCTCGGAACAGCCCGAGCACTCGCGCCTGGTCATTCCGGTCACTGACCAGTTGCGGAGTTCCTCGGACCCTGCCGTCGGGAAGCGCGAGGTCGGCGGAACCGCTGCGGAGGAGCTCGACGGGCCACCGGGCCGCCCGGGCCCGAGCGACGAGGTAAACCACGCCGTCCTCTTGAACAAAGCCGAGCGGGATGGGCCCAGTCGGCAAGTACAGCCGGAGGGATTCCGCCTCGCCGTCTTTCGGGTTTGACATCGGCGCTACCCTGCTCCCCGGGCTCGCCGCGCATGAGCCCATGGAGCTTCCGAGGTTGGCCCAACAGATTCCGTCCTCGCACCAAAAATCAGGTGGTCGGCAGCTCTCTGACCTCGCCGAAGGAGCGGGGACCGACGGGCGGCGCGTCCAGCACTCGCGTCACGGAATGGGTTCCGGTCCCGCCCTCTGAACCCAAGGCCCTCCTTGTCGACCGGGTGCGCGGTCTGGTGGAGGTGGCGGGTCAGTTTGGAACCGGCATCGAGCTCGAGACGCTGGTCGAACTTCTGCCCGAGTACGGTCCGTCCACGGCCGATGACTTGGTCCGCTGGATCAGAACCCATCCGGGCAGCGGGCGTGTTTCGGGTCAGCGAGCGCTGGCCCGGACCGTACCGGATATCGGGCCGGACCCGAGTCGGCGGAGGAGGGCGGAGCAGTACGCCCGGGCCGCGAGCCAGCTCGTCGCCTCGGAACTCAAGGCGACCGGTCGGTGGCTCCGCTTCCTCGGCATCACGGGATCGGCGGCCTACGGCGACCCAAGCGAGGGCGACGACTGCGACCTCATGGCCATCGTCCGACCTGGCACGGTTTGGGTTTTCCTCGCGTACGTATTCTTCCGCCTGCGCTTTCGAAAGCGCAACGCCCTCCGGTCCATCGAGCCCGCCTGGTGCTTCAATTACACTCTCGACGAGGAGGCGGCGAACCGGGCGTTCTCTCGACCTCGGGGATTCCTCTTCGCTCGGGAGGCCCTGGTCACTCGCCCGGTGGAAGGGGAGGCCTACTATCGCAGTCTCCTCCATCGATGGGCGTGGCTTCGGCAGGAGGCTCCCCGACTGTACGCCCGGTGGCAGCCGGCCCCGCTGCCCGAGCCCGCCGGACCGGAACCGGCTTCCCGCGGAGTGCGATGGTTGAACGCGGTGCTGTTCCCCGCAATGGCGGCCTATCTCCAGCTGAAGAGCCTGTGGTCCAACCACCGGCTGCAGCGGTCTGGTCGCGACGGGGAGAGCTTCCGTACAATCACCCAGCTCGATCGGATGGCGCTCGTGACGCGGAAGTTCGAACGGCTTTCCTATCGAATGCGGCCGGCAAGTCGGTTGCCCCCCGAATAGGGGTCCACAACCGGTGGCTGCGTCGGGGAGGGAGCTGGTCCCACT
>JASHQC010000109.1 GCA_030037735.1 Thermoplasmata archaeon | reverse complement strand
CGGGCTTTGGCGGGCAAGGTGGCTATCGCGGCCCGGCTCGACCGGGAGGGCCGTCCCGTGCGCGCCGACCTTTCAGCGTCCTTCCAGCACCGGACCGAAGAGATCCGGGCGCTGGGCCCCGGCCGCCGTTCCGGCGAAAAACGCCGGCGCAGCTCAGGACCGCCACTTCACCGAGCAGCCAAGGACCGGTAATTCGGCTTCGGGGATCGGCCGCCCGGCGATCGCCGCTTCGAGCGCATCGCGCAGAAATCGGTGCTTGACGCGACTCGGCTCTGAGTGATTATCGTCGATCCGACCCTGGAACAACAGGCGGCGGTCGGGTCCGAAGAGCATCGGATGCGGGGTTACCAAAGCGCCGTAGGCGCGCGCGACGTTCTGGGAGGCATCACGCAAATATGGGAACGGGTAGCCTTTCTCCTTCGCCCGAGCGACCATTCGCTCGAACCGGTCCTCCGGGTACTCCCGGTCATCATTCGCGTTGATCAGCACGAAACGCACGCCCTTGGAGGCGAACTCCTTCTGGAGGGCGATGGTCCGACCCTCCCAGGCCTGCACATACGGACAGTGGTTGCACCAGAAGGTCACCACGAGGAAAGGGATGTCCTTGAAATCCGAAAGGCTCCAGGTCTTTCCGTCGACTCCGGGCAAGGAGAACGGCGGCGCCGCGTCGCCGGCATGCAGTTGGAAAGTGGTGAGCTCGGCCATGCGCGCCCGAGGGTCCACCCGAGCATAACTTTACGCTGACACAGCGGCTCTCACGAGCCCGCGACTCGCCGGAATACTCATGACCACGACGCCTTCCGACTCCGGTCTCTCCTCGCTGAAAACGGTGGAACCGGAGGAATACATCCGAGCTGACGCGGAGCTTCTGCGAAGCGGGCAGCCCGCGATGCAAGTCGCCATCCTGGCCGGCAGGGCCCTCTCCGTCGGGGTCAGCCAGCGAGACGACGCGGAATGCATCGTACGCGCCCGCCGGATCGGAATCCCTGTCGTGAGGCGGAGCACCGGAGGTCTCGGCATCTTGCATGCGCCCGGAGACATTGCGTGGTCGCTGATCCTGCCTCGATCCGACCCCCAGGTCGGACGCGATTTCTCGACGGCCTATGGTCGACTCGGGGAGGGGCTCGTGCGATTCCTGGGCGAGCTCGGAGTATCCTCCGCCTGGCAACTCCCCATCGAGCTTCCGAGTGAATATTGCCTGCTGTCCGGTCGAGGGGCCGTGTTGACCGTTGCGGGACGGGCGATCGGCGGCGCCGCGCAGCACTTGACCCGGCTCGCCCTCCTTCACCACGGGGTCCTTCCGTACCATCTCGACCCCTCCCTTCTGCATGAGGTGTTCGACCTCGAGCCCGGTCTAGTGCGGCGATCATTGACGAGCTTAGAGCAGGTCGTGGGCGACGTTCCCCCCCTAGAACTCGCTCACCGGCTCCAGTCCGTTCTTTCCGCCGATACCTCGCCGGGATCCGCCTAGGGTGACCAGAGGGCGTTCGCGGCCCGCTCGGCCGCCGCATGGATGTCTGCCCACGGTTCCCGGACCAAGATCCGGTGTCGAACGACGCACTCCCCAGCGACGTAGACCGAGTCGACCGCCTCTTCCGAAGCGGAATACGCGAGATGCGAGACGATCGCCTCGGGACGTGCAGGCGTGACCGTCGGGTGATTGAGCCGGACGAGGACGAGGTCGGCCTGCTTGCCCACCTCGAGGGATCCCAGGTCCCCGCCACGACCCACGAGGTGCGCCCCTTCGACGGTTGCCATGTCGAGCAGGGTTTGGGCCGGCAGCGCGCTGGCATCCCAGCGGTGATGCTTCTGCAGTAGCCCGGCGGTATGCATTTCCCGCAACATCGAGAGCGAGTTGTTGCTCGCCACCGAATCGGTCCCGAGGCCCACGTGAACCCCGGCATCCCGGAACTCGACAACCGGCGCGACCCCGCCGACGGCGAGCTTGAGATTCGAGCTCGGGCAATGTGCGATACCTACCTTCCGGCGTGCGAGCGTTTCGATCTCTCGTCGGGTCACCCAGACCCCGTGCGCTGCGACCATGCCGGGCCCTAGGAACCCGATTCGCTCGAGCCAGGAGACGGGCCGGTCACCGACTCTCTCTTGCAGTTCGTGGACCTCTCGGCGAGTCTCCGACAGATGGAAGTGGCACAGGGTGTCGGTCGCCTGGGCTAGGTCGCGGGTCTGAAGCCACGTCTCCTCCGAGCAGACGTAGACACCCTGGGGCGCAGCGAGCGGCGTAACCCGCTCGTGCCCCTTCCAACGGCCGATGAACGCCCGAGCATTCTCGACAGGGACGCCCTTCTGCGTGGTGAGCGGAGGGTCCAGAACCGCCCACCCGAGGAAACCTCGGATCCCGAGGCGCTCGACCGCGCGGGCCACGGCATCCTCCATGTAGTACAGGTCAAGGAAGGAGGTGGTGCCACTGAGCAGCATCTCGGCGATCCCTTGAGCCGCCCCGGCCTCCACATCCGGTTCTCCCCTGCGCGCATCGACGGCGAAGAGTCGCTCGAGAAAGCCGCCCAGGTCCCGGTCGTCGACGATCCCGCGGAGCGGGCTCATCGCGACGTGCGTATGCGTGTTCACGAAGCCGGGAACGATGGCGAATCCCGACGCGTCGATCGTCTCCTCCGCCGTCGGGGAGCCGATATCTCCGACGGCCTGGATCCGGCCGTCTTTCACCAGCAGGTCCCCGCGAATCACACGGCGGCTCGGGTCCTGAGTGACGAGCCACGCCCCTCGGAAAATCGTCGACCGGGCGGGCGTAAGGGCGGACACGCCCAGCGGGACCCGGGGGTGAGTATAAGCCGTTCCCGCCGGGACTTCGGTTCCGTCGAAGGGACGAATCTGCGAGGGCCGGCCGGTCCTCAGATGTCGAGGTTCGTGACCTCGACGGCGTGTTCCTGAATGTACGCCCGGCGAGGCTCGACCTCTTCGCCCATCAGGATCGTGAACAGGAGGTCGGCCTTGGCCGCGTCCTCGACGGTCACGCGGAGGAGGTTTCGCGCCCCGGGCCGCATCGTCGTCTCGGCCAGTTGCTCGGCGGTCATTTCGCCGAGTCCTTTGTACCGCGAGATGGTCACGCCCTTCATTCCGCCGAGCTCCTTGATCTGTTGCTCCCGTTCGTCGTCGGAATAGGCGTAGACAGCCTTCCCGCCCTTCTGGAGCCGGTACAGCGGTGCCTGGGCGATGAAGATGTGGCCGTCCCGGATGAGCTCGGGCACCTTCCGGTAGAACAGGGTCAGCAGGAGGGTTCGGATGTGGGCGCCGTCCACATCAGCATCGGTCATCAAGATGATCCGATGGTAGCGGAGCTTGGAGATGTCGAAGTCGTCCCCGATTCCTGTGCCGATGGCGACCAGGAGGGTCCGAATCTCCTCACTCTGCAGCATCCGGTCGAGCCGGGATTTCTCCACGTTCAGGATCTTGCCCTTCAGCGGGAGGATGGCCTGGAATTCGCGGTCCCGTCCCTGTTTGGCCGTTCCGCCGGCCGATGGACCCTCGACGATGAACAGTTCGCAGATGGAAGGGTCCCTCGAATGGCAATCGGCGAGCTTGCCCGGCAGGCCCCCGCCCTCGAGGAGCCCTTTCCGCCGGGTCAGCTCGCGGGCCTTCCGGGCCGCCTCCCGGGCCTGGGAGGCCTGAACGGCCTTCAGAAGGAGTCCTTGGGCGACCGCCGGATGCTCCTCCAGGAAATCGGCCAACTTCTCGTTGACCGCGCTCTCGACGTGCCCCTTGACCTCGGAATTCCCGAGCCGGGCCTTCGTTTGGCCCTCGAACTGTGGCTCGAGCAACTTGATCGACAGGACACAGGTGAGTCCCTCGCGGACATCCTCGCCGGTGAGCGATTCCTTGTCCCCTTTGATGATGCCCCGCTCCCGGGCGTAGTCGTTGAGCGTGCGCGTCAACCCCGCCCGCAACCCCATCACGTGGGTCCCTCCGTCGACGGTGTTGATGTTGTTCACGAAGGCCAGCATTGTCTCGTTGTAGCCATCGTTGTACTGGAGCGCGATCTCGATGTCCGTCGAGTTCCGCTTCGCATGCAAGTAGATGGGGTCAGGGAACAGGACGGTGTGCGTCGCGTTGAGGTCGGCGACGAACTCGGAGATCCCTCCGGCGTGGTGGAGGGTTTCGTTCGCCCCGTCGCGCTCGTCGGTGAAGTGGATCGTGACCTCGGGGTTGAGGAAGGAGAGCTCCTTGAGGCGGCGCTCGACCGTCTCCTGGTCGAACGTCACGGTCTCGAAGATCGTGGGGTCCGGCTTGAAGTGGGTCTCCGTTCCAGTGCCCTCGGCGTCCCCGAGGACCTTGAGAGGGCTGACCGGCACGCCCTGCTCGTAGCGCTGCATGTAGAGCTTGCCGTCACGCTTCACGCGGACCTCGAACCATTCCGAGAGCGCGTTGACGACGTGCACCCCGACGCCGTGCAGTCCCCCCGATACCTTGTACGTGTTCTTGTCGAACTTGGACCCCGCGTGCAGGATCGTCATCACGATCTCCAGAGCGGGCTTGTTGTAGCGGGGATGAATCTCCACGGGGATGCCGCGACCGTTGTCCAGGACGGTGCAGCTCCCGTCGGCGTGCAGGGTCACCCAGATCTCGGTACAATATCCCGCCAGCACCTCGTCGATCGAGTTGTCGACGACCTCCCATATCAGGTGGTGGAGTCCCCGGGTATCGGTCGAGCCGACATACATGCCGGGACGCTTCCGGACCGCCGAGAGACCTTCCAGGACCTGGATCGAACTGGCATCGTATGTGCCAGCGGAAATTGTCCCTTGTACCATCGAAAAACCGACCCCGGAATCGGCGAGAAAAACGAGTCGGCTGACTCGTTATAAGGCTTCGGACTGAGTGGAATTTTTGCCGCCCTTCCGGACCTTCCCGGCAAGCTTATCTGGCCGCGAGGTGGCCCGGAAAATCCCGCTCCGGTCCCTCGGAGCGACCCCATGGGTGTCGGCAGGCCCGCTGCGCAATCCGGGGAATTTTCCGGGCGTTTTTCTCTCGAGATATCGTCATAGTTCCGGGCGCGACAACCCCAAATAAGATACGCCCGGTGCGGCGCCACCTAGCGATGGCGAAAGAGGGCAATCCCCGCGACAACGAAGCCGCTGAAAGCGGCGACGCCGGGCCGGCGACCGGCCCATTGGAGAAGCCCCCCGGGGAGTCGTCGGACTGGGAATCTCGCTTCAAGTACCTGCTCGCGGATTTCGATAACTTTCGGCGCCGGACCGACCGGGACCGCACGGTCCTGCGGAGCGAAGCCGAGGCCAACCTTCTCCGTCGCCTCATCCCTCTAGTCGAGGGATTCCAAACCGCCGAAGTGGCCGGAAGGTCCCTTCCCGCTTCGGATTCCCTCCGGCAGGGGCTGGAGCTCCTCGGCCGCGAATTGGACGCGGTTCTCCGCTCGGTGGGGTTTGCCCCCGTGGCCCGGGTCGGAGAACCCTTCCGGCCCGAAGAGCACGAGGCGGTGGGAGAGATTGTGGGCTCAAAGGACGTCTCGGACGGAGCGATAGCCGAGATTGTCCAGCAGGGGTATCGCTTTCAGGGGGGATTGCTTCGACCCGCCAAGGTGCTCGTGGCGCGCGCGATGAAGGGCGCGGACGCCCCGTCCACTCCCTCCGCGGAGCCAGAGCCGAAGGACCTTGCCGGATCCACGGTCGAGGAAGGCTCTGCCTGAGGATACCGAAGGCGAACAAATGGAGAGAACATCCGAGGTTTCAGGACTCTACCGCCTGTCGATCGCCGAGCGCCGGAAGATCCTCCGGGACTGGGCGGACCTGACCGACGCGGAGCTCGCGGCCTATGACTTCCCGCCCGGCATCGACCCCGGGATCTTCGACCGCATGATCGAGAACGTGGTGGGCAGCTACGCGTACCCCCTCGGCATCGCGACGAACTTCCGGATCAATCAGAAGGATTACCTCATCCCGATGGCGATTGAGGAGCCCAGCGTTGTCGCCGCCGCGTCGAACGCGGCGAAAGTGGCTCGGGCGGAAGGCGGGTTCACCGCGCAAACCACCCCGCCGATCATGATCGGACAGGTCCAGATACTCGACGTGGCCGATCCCGCCGCGGGGCGGCTGCGCATCTTGGCGGCTCGGGACGCGTTGCTCGAGACGGCGAACGCGCAAGACCCGATGCTCGTGAAGTTCGGCGGCGGAGCCCGAGACCTCGAAGTTCGGATGATCCCTTCACCTCGAGGTACGATGCTCGTGGTCCACCTGCTGGTGGACGCCCGCGACGCCGCGGGGATGAACGCGGTCAATACGATGTGCGAAGCGCTGGCGCCGGACCTCGGCCGCTTGGCCGGGGGACGCAGCTTGCTCCGGATCATTTCCAATCTTGCGGTGTACCGGTTGGCCCGCGCGAGCGCGACGTTCCGGGCCCATCTCCTCGCCACCGACTCGATGACGGGACCGGACGTAGTGGAGGCGATCCTGGACGCCTATACACTGGCCGCGGTGGACCCATTCCGTTGCGCGACCCACAACAAAGGGATCATGAACGGCATCTCCGCCGTGGTCGCGGCAACCGGCAACGACTTCCGGGCCATCGAGAGCGGCGCCCACACCTACGCCGCCTTCCAAGCCAAGAACGGCGCGGTGGTGAAGCCCCTGACCACCTACGAGAAGGACCGGAACGGGAACCTCGTCGGCTCGATCGAGGTCCCGCTCGCGGTGGGGTTGATCGGGGGCGCGACCGCGGTGCACCCGACGGCCAGGGCGAACGTCAAGCTGCTGGGAGTCAAGGGCGCCGCCGAGCTGGCCCAGATCGTCGCCTCAGTGGGGCTGGCACAGAACTTCGCTGCCTTGCGGGCCCTCGCCACCGAGGGAATTCAACGGGGCCACATGGAGCTCCACGCCCGGAACATCGCGGCCACGGCCGGCGCGCGACCCGATGAGATCGACCGCGTGGTGGCCCGGCTCGTCTCCGAGCACCGGATCCGCATCGACCGGGCGAAAGAGATCCTTGACGAGCTCCGGGCGTCCGGTTCCCGATGAGCCGGGTCGGCGTGCTCGCCCTCCAGGG
Source organism: Thermoplasmata archaeon (assembly GCA_030037735.1). Classification (GTDB taxonomy): domain Archaea; phylum Thermoplasmatota; class Thermoplasmata; order Lutacidiplasmatales; family UBA184; genus JAKIWV01. Next base: position 2,186 of record JASHQC010000109.1, on the reverse strand, counting down.
CGACGTACCGGAGCACCAACGTGCCCTCCAGAACGTGCTCCCGCAGCACCAGGTGCGCCTCGTCCGCTCGGTCGCGGACCTCCAGGTGGTGAACGCGTTGTTCCTGCCCGGCGGGGAGAGCACGACGATCGCTCGCCTCATGGAATCGAGCGGTATTTGGGCCGCCCTCCGTCGCCGGCTCACCGAAGGACTGCCGGTTCTAGCGACCTGCGCAGGACTGATTCTCCTCTCCCGTCGCCTCGAACCGAGCCCGACCGGACGGGACCCTCCAACGCTGGGGGTCCTCGACGTGCGGGTCCGCCGGAACGATTACGGCCGGCAACGGGAATCGTTCGAAGCTCCCGTCCGAATCGAGGGTCTGACCGGCCCACCGTTTCCGGGGATTTTCATCCGGTCTCCCCGCATTCTTGGCGTCGGCGCGGGAGCCCATTCGTTCGCGTTCCGTGGACGCGAGATCGTCGGTGTGCGAAACGGACCCGTGTGGGGTCTGACGTTTCACCCGGAGCTGTCGGGCGACCCCCGAGTTCATCGTGCGTTCTTGGAGGCGGTCCTGGATCAGAGCACCGAAAAGCCCCACAGCAGCAGGAGAACGACGACCGCAAGGACCACACCCAACACGACCGCCCACCAGTAGGATATCGGGGGATTTCGGCGCCAGGCGCCGAAGAATATGGGGACGGGCCCGATGAGAACCATTCCCCCGGCACTGCCCATGCCGGTCGAGGGCGGCGAAGTCGGAGCGGGAGTTCCCTCCGACCGGAGATCGGCGGTTTCCTTGCCTACGAACATGAGTGGCAGCAGAAAGAACCCTGCCACCAGGAACCCCACGGCGAGCCCAAAGACCAGTGTGGTTCCCGTGAACACCGGGAGGATGACTAGCAGGTAGAGCCGGGCGCCCCCGGTCGCGAGGGATTCTCCCAAAAGAACGGCTCCGACCGCGAGGCAGACCGGGCCCAGAATCCTCACGATAGACCGCATGCCCTCTTCGAGAACTCCGTGGTCCCACCGTCAGTGGTAGGTGTCGAACCGGTACTCGGCGAGCGGTCGCTCACCGATCGCCTGCAGGAATTCGGGCGGGGTGAGGACCGGTCGAGGGTAGAGTGACGCGTCATCCAGCGCGATGCGGGGGCAGGCGGTGTTGACGTACGCATCGAAGTCCCGTCCCACCAGATCGGCCGGGTCCAGTCGACCGAACACCAAGGCCTCGGCATCGAGCCCTCGGGCGCGGGCCTTGCGGATCAGCGCCAGGGCGGTCGGGCTCCGGTTTTGGCCGGCAAAGGTCGAAACGAGAACTCCCCACTTCCGTGCCTCGCGGCACTGGGCGATCAAGAGAAGCCGGTCTCGGATCAGCTTCTCCCGGTCGACGGGCGGTTCAAGCTGCCCCGTGAGCGGGTCGAGGGCCCACACGGGACGTTCTACGGCGAAGGCGAGCCCCCGAGGATGGAATTGACCGGTCCCGAGAAACAGAAAACCCTCCACCCGGTTCGCGATCTGTTCGGCCGACGTGTAGTTGCATCCGAGCGCTTGGCCGGGATACGCCAGCCGACGGTCCCCCGGACTGGACAGGAGATCGATACCGCGGACCCGGGCCGCCGCCTTGAGGGGCGCGACGAGGTCGGCGTGCTGGATCGAAGCCACGAGCCCAAGGGGGGAGGGAAGGTGGGCCGCGACGAGCGTTGCGGTGAGCGCGTCGGGGTCCCCGCCTGGATTACGCATCTCCACGAAGTAGGTCGGGAGCGAGAGCCGAACGTTGGGGATGGGTGCGTGCCCGAGGACGATCAGCGCATCGACTCCCGGTACCTCATCGGGTGAGGGAAAGTCGCACGCTCCGAAGCAGGCACGGGCCACGAGGAGTACGTCGACCCGGCCCTCGTTCCGGATCTGGTCCGCTAGCTGGCGGGCTCCGCGCGTGAGACCGGCCGGCACTTGCAGGGCCACCCGCCGAAAACTTGAGGCGCGCAAAGCCTCGAATAGCTCCGGTCCGACCACCGGGAAGACACGGCCCGCCGCGCCGGGACTCCGCTCCTGAGCTCGCTCGATGAGGGGAGCGAGGTCGGCCGGAACGGCGGAATCCGCCGCATCTACTGTCATACGGCCGAGAATGGCCCCGGGCGGAGCTAAGGATTTCGGGGCGTCGACGTACGTTCGGCGCGGTGCAGACTCCGTACGAGTCGGCGGAGGGCGGC
>JASHQC010000108.1 GCA_030037735.1 Thermoplasmata archaeon | reverse complement strand
TCACCGTGGCCCGTCCTCCGGCGAAGTCCGGACCGTTTCGGACGGTGGGGAATTGTCCACCCCCACCTTCGTAGGATTTTGGTTCGTCGCGAGGTCATTCAAGGTTCTGGCGGAGTCCGGAATCTCAGGTGCCGCACCAGATTGCGGATCCGGTGGCCTCGACCCGGGCTGATGTGCGATCCCGTTAGTTCAGCTGGTCCTACGAGCCCTTCACCGGTCCACACGGAAGGTAACCGGTTCCTTTCCTGCGAGGGCGGCGGTTTGGTCCAACAATTCGGTCAGTCCATGGACAATGCGCCCAACGTTCTGACCGCTCGGAAGATCGCCATACCTCGTCACGTACGCCGTTCGAAATCCGAGCGCCATCGCGGGCTCGATATCGTGTTCCACGCTGGCGGAAACATGCAGTACCTCCTCTGGCTGGGCCCCGGTCAGTTTGAGGAAATGGATCCAGTGCTTGAACATCGGTTTGTACGACCGAACCTCCTCGGCGGTTACAACTCTGTCGGCCTTTACTCCGAGGTTGTGAAGGGTTTCGTTCATTAGGTCGGAGTCGACGTTCGATAGCACGCCGATGTGGAATCCCCTCTTCACCAGCGAGTTCAGTGCGGATCGCGTGTCCCCGAAAGCTGGCCAATGGGGAATGGATTCGGGGATACGTTCCGCAACCTCCCGCGACAGCGGGATTCCTTCGGCTTGGGTCGCCCGCAGAATGGCCTCGGCCACCACGGTGCGGTACGGCAAGTACGGACCCGATTCTATCGCGCGTTCCTCTCGCAGGTACGCCGCAAACAGACGGTCCTGCTGCGTGCGGCCTCTTGTCAGTCGCCCCACCTGTTCGAGGAGTCCTGTCCGCCAGTCGATCAGGGTTCCGTAGCAGTCGAAGGTGATCCAGGGGACCTCGTCCGGGCGGCTTAACGGGACCACCGGGACCGGTCGACCCCTCGTGATCCTCAGGAGCTCAGCGGGAGTCAATCGACAGACGGCGTGCGGGTGGCCCGCGGCGGCCCAAATCTCGTTCAGCTCGAGAAGGTCGTAGTCCACGAAAGGGATGAGCGGAGCGGCGAGACCGACGGGCGGCACGCCTCCAATCGCGAAACCCGTGACGGAGCGCACGTACTCGGGATCGGCCCGGACGAGCGGCTCCTCCGCGAAGTGTCGCATCCATTCTTCGTCCACTCGATGACTCCCACTGGATAGCACCAGCACGGGGTGGCGCGACTTTCGAGTCCGGAAGAGGAGGGATTTCACGATCTGGCGCACGTCACATCCGATGGCGCTCGCCGCTTCGGCCGCCGTGGCGGTGGAGTCCGGCAGTTCCCGGACCCGACCCGAGAGTCCTCGTTCCGACAGCGCGACGTCCACACGACGGGCCGACGCGTGACGGACTGACGTGGGCACCGCGGGCAACGGACTTATCCACCGGCGGTCGCATAAAACGGCGCTCCGACCTACAGAGTCAGCCGGTCCGCCGCGCTAAGCACCTCGAGCGCATCGGTGGTGACCCACTCGTTCAGCACCCGACCGCCGGAGGGTCCCCAGTCCACGAACTCGGAGGAGGAGCGGAAGGTGGGCGAAACGCGGTAGTACTTTGCCTCGGCCGGCCATCCACCTCCGGGCAGTTCTTTCGATTCTAGCCAATCGAGGGCTTCCTCGCACCGGGAATCGCGAATCCTCCCAAGCTCCGCCATTCCCTTGAGGCCCCCCAACACGTCGTAATGCCAGTACAGCGGGAAATGGAGTCGAAGGAATCTGGGATCCATCACTTTACCATCCGACAGTCGTCGGAACATGCTCCGTCGGAGGAAGACCTCCGAAGCGGCTCGGGCGGCCTCTCGCGAACGGGAATCCCCGGATTTCCCCGCATACGCGGCGAGACCTCGCATCGGCAGCAGGGTCTCCATGAAAGACGACGTATCGGCCTCCGGATGAGTGTCGCAGTTCCAACCGCCATCCGGCCACTGCCAGCCCCTCAACAGCCCGGCGAGTTGCGCACACCGCTCATCCGGCCACCCGAGGGCGGTCACGTAACGTAGGGCGTTTCCCTGCTGGGAGCCGCAACGGCGGGCGCGTTGCCGAATCACCGGCACCCCCGGTCGTCGCCCAGCCTCCGCACGGTTCGATGCCGAATAAGTGAGAAAGTACGTTGGACGGAGCCAGAGCTCCAGCGCCCGGTCGATCAGCGGCTTGAGTGCCGGATCCCCCTGCGGATAACCGACATCGGTCAGGGATGCGAGAGCCCAATGGACGCCTTGCCACTTGTAGTAGACGTTCCGCGCCGTCCCAGCCCGGTACGGAACGAAGTGGCGGGAGAGCAACCCGCGCACACGAGCGGACCGGCGGATCTCCTGTTGAAGCCCCACGATTCGGGCGGCTTCTCTCGAATCCCCCAGAACTCCGATTCGAACCCGCCACTGGATCGAAGGCTCCCGGGACCGGAGCAGCTTCTGGATCAGATGAGCTCGCTTCAACGTCAACCCATGGAGGGCTTCGGGTCGATGACCAAACCCACCCTCCACACACTCAAGGTCGGGTCGTTTGGGAGTCCCCGCTGCCCCCGGTCCGCCGCGGGATAGTGTTCGATGCCGCTTCCACAGATGGGCCCTTTCCCTCGCGGGCCGGGGATTCGACCGGGTCGAATTCCGACGGCGCCGTTCGAGCGATTACGAAGGCTCCGGCCAGGACAGCCGCCACGCCCACGATCTGGAGGGCGTTGAGTCGCTCCCCGAAGATCACGACCGACGCCACTAGCGCCACGACCGGGGTCAGGAACGCCCAGGTGCTCACGGTCGAGGCGGGAAAACGTTGCAGTAACATGAACCAGACGGCGTAGGCCAGCGAGGTCCCGACGAGCCCCACCCACAGCAGCGAGGCGATGAGAGCAGGGGTGATTGATATGACGGGATGCGGCTCGAAAAGCACGGCGACCACGAGCAGCACCGCGCCCCCGCTGAGGAGCTGATACACGTTGGCTGTCCGTAACGCACCGCCTCGGATACGTGACTTGAGGAGGACGGTTCCCAGCGCCCAACCGGCGGCCGCTCCTAGAAGCTCCCCAATCGCGGTGGGAGGGATAGGACCGGACGCGCCAGTCCACGGCTGCTCTATCAGCACCACTCCGAGAAAGCCGACGACGACGCTTGCCCACGCCCATCCGCGAGCGCGTTCCCCGAGCAGGAGGAACGAGAGAACGACCACCCAGAGGGGAAAGGTGTACACCACCACTGCGGTCTCTCCCGGAGGAACCTGCGTGGCGGCCGAAAACCAAAGCCCGAAAAACACGCCGGTGGTCGGAATCCCCAGCAGCAACGCGTCCCTTCGCTCGCGGCCCGTCAGCTGGACATCGGACCGCCAGATCAGCATGCCGGCAGCGATTCCGGCGATTCCGATGAACGTGCGAACGGCGGCGAGCCACAGCGGGGGACTGGAGGCCAGGCCGATCTTCACGAAGATGAAATTGAGGCCCCAGGCGACGATCATTCCGGCGTAGAGAACCGCGAGCAGCCAGTTGCTGGGGCCCGGTCGGGTCATGGAGCGGAGCGCCGAGAACCGGGACAATGATTATCTTCGCGCCTCCGCTGCGCGGAGGAGATGGCACTCAAGGGCCGTGACCTGATCTCGATACGGGACCTGTCGCGAGAGGAGATCGAGGAGGTCCTGAAGGTCGCCCATCGAATGATCCCGATTGCGGAAGGATCCAAGATCGACCGGCGTCTGGACGGCCTCATCGTGGCCCTCGCTTTCCTGGAGCCATCGACCCGGACACGGCTCTCCTTCGATACCGCTGCCCAACGACTCGGCGGCCGGACGATCACCATCGCGGACCCAACTACAAGTTCGGTGGCCAAGGGGGAGACGCTGTCGGACACCGTTCGGATGCTATCGGGCTACGCGGACGCGCTAATCCTTCGGCATCCTAACGAAGGGGCGGCCCGGCTTGCCGCCCAGATGTCGGATAAGCCGGTCATCAACGCCGGCGACGGAGCGGGTCAGCACCCCACGCAGACGCTCACCGACCTCGCGACGATCCAGGAAGCCCACGGGACCTTGAGCGGTCTCCGGGTCGTTCTGTTGGGCGACCTCAAGTACGGCCGAACGGTCCATTCGTTGGCGCATGCCTTGGCCCTCTTCGGGGCCGAGATCGTCCTGATCTCCCCTCCCTCGCTCAAGCTTCCCGACGAGGTGACCGAGCACCTCGACCAGATGGGCGCGAAGGTCCGTGAGGAGGATCAGGTGCATCGCGCGGTGCGCGATGCGGACGTGCTCTACGTCACCCGGATCCAGAAGGAGCGGTTCGGCGACGAAACGGAGTACGCCAAGGTCGCGGGATCGTATCGGATCGACAACACCGTGTTGTCCGGCGCCAAGCAGCGCCTGATCGTCATGCATCCGCTGCCACGGCTGGGGGAGATCGCCCCGGAGGTCGACGCCAGCCCGCACGCCGCGTACTTCCGCCAAGCATTCCTCGGCGTTCCCGTCCGCATGGGGCTGCTCTCGCTGATTCTGACCGGGAAGGGAAGCTCGTGATCATGGCCGCCCCTCGTGAACTCAAGATCACGCCGATCAAGAACGGCACCGTCATCGACCATATCGGCAACGGGCTCTCGCTCGAGGTGCTCCGCATCATTGGTGTGAGCGAGCTGGACAAGGACTCGACGGTCTCGGTCGCGCTGCACGTGCGAAGTCAGAAGATGGGCTGGAAGGACATCGTCAAGGTGGAGAACATGGAGCTCTCCCCACGCAAGGTGAATGCGATCGCGCTGATTGCGCCCACCGCGACGATCTCGATCATCCGGGACTACAAGGTTCGGGAGAAGCGGACGGTGGACCTGCCCGAGCACATTGTCGGGATCGCGCGCTGCCCGAACCCGAACTGCATCACCAATCGCGGGGAACCCGTCGAAAGCGAGTTCGAAGTGGCCCGGCGGCGGCCGGTCGTCCTCCGGTGCGTCTACTGCGAGCGCCAGATGGACGATTTCCTGGCGCACCTTATCTGACGCGCGGGGTCGCACCGCGCGATGGCCGCCGGCCTCCTGTTCGCCTTCCTCTTCGTGTTCGCTGTCATTGGCGGGCTCGAGCTCCTCGACCGGACCTGCTTCGCGCTGATTGCCTACAGCGCGCGGCATCCGGCGCTCCAAGCGTGGGCGGGAGCGGCGGCCGCCTTCCTAGGAACGACCGCTATCGCGGTCGTGGTGGGGGGTACTTTCGAGACCGCCTTCCACCGCGAACTGGTCTGGGTACGGGTAGGTGGGGGCGTCGTCCTGATCGCCTACGCGGCCTACCTGCTCCTCGCCCACGAGAAAGACCGTGCGCCACCCTCTGGCCGGTCCGCCTTCGCCGCCGCGTTCCTCTTGATCTTCCTCCTCGAGCTCGGTGACACGACGATGATCTTCACCATCCTCTTCGCGGTCGAGTTCGGAAACCTGCCGGTGGTGTTTGCGGCCGCCGCGTTGGCATTGGCGTGCGTGGCGGCGTTCGCGGCCTTGCTCGGGTCCCGCCTCGGCGCCCGAGTGGAGCCCCGCTTGCTCGAGCGACTCGTCGTGGTAATCCTCGTCGCGGCCGGTATCCTGACCATCCTCTATGCGCTCGACCCCGGGCTCTTCGGCGGGGTTCTCGGCTAACCGCCGGCTTCGCCGGTCGCTGCGCGAGCGATGTCCAGCCGGAGTTGCGGGAGGTCGGCAGCCAAACGCGATGGAAGGTATGGCGTGAGACCTTCCTGCTCGAGCTGCTCGATTCTCGCGCGGGCCCGGTCGGGGGCTTGCATCTTCAGATTGAGCCGGGCGAGCCTAAAGAGCGCCTGAGCCCGGGTACGCGGGAGTCGAGAGTATCCGCTCTGCGCGAGCACGTCGAGCCACACTTCTCTCGCTTCGTCGATGCGCCCCTGGTGTTCACCGAGGCGGGCCTCGAGTCCCCAGAGCCGGAACAGCGCCGGGCTGGGCGGAATCAGATGAAGGGTCTCGACCAGGTACTGGCAGCGCCGAAGGGAAGGACCCACCGCGGCCGCCCCGTCTCCGTGGAGGAGCAGTCCGGCCTTCTGCGTCTGAAGGTAGAGTTCGAGCCACAGTGTTCCCGTTCGCTCGGCCACGACCAGCCCCTTCTCGGTGACCTTGAGGCCGGCGGCCCGGCCCTCCTGGAGCTCCGTCCAGAAGGCCTCGACCACCGTCGAGAGCAGGTCCAGCTCGGTCAAGTGGCTGCCACGAAGCATCTGCTGGATCGTCTCCAGCGTCGGCGGCACCGACGGCGGGGCGCGTTCCGCGTCTCTCAGTTGGATCATCGCGTCGAAGAGCAACACCGCGATTCGGGCAAGCTCACCCCCGGGACCTTCGGACAGGGGGCGGGCCTTGCCAATCTCGGTCTCGGCATCGGAGAGCCGGTCTCCGAGCAGATCGAGGTAGGCCAACAAAGTGCGGGCTACCGCCTCCGGGCCGGCCCGCCTCGCGTTGTCGAGCCGGTCAACAGTGTCGGCCAAGATTTTTCGGAGCGAGGCGCGGGGGCCGAGGGTAAAAACCACCTGGACCAGCAGGAGGAGCAGCTCCTCCATCCGTGCATCCGCCGCGCGATGGATCTCGGCGGCGTCCAGGGCGTCCTGGATGGACCCCTCGGCCTCCGCCGGCCGTCCCGCGAAGGCGAGGAGCCGGGCCCTCTCGAGTCGCAGCTCGATACTTGTCTCCTCCAGCGCCGGAGCGGGCGCCGCGGGAATGCATTCGATCGCCTGAGCGACAGCCGCCTCGGCCTGGTCGAAGGCAAGCACGCGCTCCGCGAGGTGGGCCGCCTCGACAAGGTGCCGAAGGGCGAGCGGGCCGGCCTCCGCTCGGAAGAAATGGTCCGCGATCTGGAACCTCCGCTGAAGGTTGGGTTCCGGACTCAACGCTTCGAGGCCTTCGGCGACGATGCGGTGCATCTCTCGCCGGCGTTCCTCTGGAATGCTCTCGATCAGGTGGTCAACCCATGCTTCGTGGGTGAGGGATATCCGACCTTCCGAGGTCTTGAGCAGGTTGGCCGACAATGCGGGCTGGAGCAGCTCTTCGAGTTCCGTGGTCCGGTGCCGAGTGATCCGAGCGAGCACCACCTCGGACGTCGAGCCTTCGAGAAGGGCCACGAAGCCGACCAATCGGCTCGTCGGCGCCGGAAGCGAGGCGATAATCTCCTCCAGACGTCCGGTCTCCCGCGCATCGGCATGCGGATGAGTGAGACGGATCCAATCCACGTCCGTCCGGCCCAGTAGTTCCTCCTCCCATTGGCTGAAGGCGGGAAGGGACGAATCGAGCTCAAGCACGAGCAGGAACGGTCGTCGACGCGCGAGCTGCGAGAGCTTGAGAAGCAGGGTGCGGCTCGCGGGGTCCAATAGGGTGGCCTCCTCGATCAGTAGCGCTACACTCACCGCGGTTCCGCTCCGGAACCGCTCCGTGAGGGCGGTCCAGACGGCGGTCAAGCTTTCGAACCCCCCCGAACTGGCCCGTGGACCTGCCCCGATCCCGAAGCGGCCCCCTCGGCTTCGCCGCCGTCCTCCCATGGCGGGCATTCCCTCGACTCCGAACGCGTCCGAGAAGCTGCCAGGGATCAGGGAGGGACTGGCGTCCGAGGACTCCTCGACCTTTTCTGAGAACTGGGACCAGAGAGACGAGAGCGCTCCATAATCGACGTCTCGTTCGCGGTACGAGCCCTCGGCAGTGAGAACGAGGACCCCCCGCTTGTCGAGTTCCGCTCTCAATTCCGCGATACGAGCGCTCTTCCCGCTCGTAGGTGGCCCGGCGAGAACGATCGTCCTCCCCGAACGAGCCTCGAGGCCGGCGAACGCGCGCAAAAACGCCGGAGGCTGAGGCATTTCCCGACCCCAGTACGTATGGGTAAGGGGTCGGATTTAACCCGGTGGACGTCGGCCGAGTCTCGTCCTACACGTCGCCCCCCACCCTTTCGTACCGAGCGGCCGACGACTTTATTCCGTGAGGCGGATGCGGCCCTCGTGCCCTCGCGAATTGCCTCCGGCCGACGGCCGTTCCTCCGGAAGAGTGTAAGTCCGGTGGATGTGGCCAAGGTCCACGGGCTGGGCGACCTGCTGAGCGTCTTCCGGTCCACGTCGATCCAGGCGCGCAACCTGGCGCAATGCCTCGAGGTCTGGGAGAACGCGCTCACGGATCGGCGCCGGCCGACGATCTTCCTGGGGTTGGCCGGGCCCCTGATCGCGGCCGGGCTTCGGAAGGTAATACGGGACCTGATCGAGTGGGGCGTGGTCGATGTCGTGGCCTCGACCGGCGCCATCCTCTACCAAGACTTGTACCAGACCGTCGGGGGCCGGCACTGGATGGGCTCCCCGCTCGCTGATGACCGCCGGCTTCGTGATCTCTACCTCGACCGGATCTACGACACCTACGTGGACGAGCTCAAATTCGAAGACACGGACCGCGCCATCGGCCGGGTCACGAGCCAGTTCC
>JASHQC010000107.1 GCA_030037735.1 Thermoplasmata archaeon | reverse complement strand
AGGTTGAGGTCCTGGTCTCGTAGGAGTTCGTGAGTTCAAATCTCACCCCCTGCATACTCATCCCGAGGTGCGCCCGTGGCTGACGAGGAGCTGCGCTGCCCGTCCTGCCATGAACGGGTCTCCGAAGCCGATACCCGGTGCCCGTACTGCGGCGCGGCATTGGATGCCTTGCCGGAACGCCCGCCCCCCGCCGCGGTTCGGGTCGAACCTCCCGGGGGGGTCCGCAGCACGCCCCTGTCCCGAGAGCCGGCCGTCGCACCGGATCTGGCACGCCGGTTCTCGAAGCTCCAGCAGTGGGCCGAGATGGTCGAACCAATGGGACTCACGCTTCCGGTGCTCCCCCGCTGGGCCGAGGAGGCCGCCCGCCGCTCCTCTGACCACGACCGGTGGGCCGACGTGCTCGCCGGCGTCGAGCGCCTAGCCCAGAACCAGATCCTCTTGTCCCTCGAGGAGTGGCAGCGGGACATCAAGACCCGGCTCACCCGGCTCGAGGCCTACGCGGTCGACAGCCGGCTCGAACGGGACCAGATGGACGACGCGCTTCACTTCGCCAAGATCGGGGACATCAGCCGGGCGCTGACGGCGTACCAGCAGGTGGACCGGGTGATCTCGCTCAAAGAGCGGCATCTCGACACGGCCCGCGAGGACCTGGAATCGGTGGTTTCCCTCCTCCGCGACATGGCCGCCGTCGGACTCAAGGTGTCGAGCGACCCCAATGAGCTGGGCGAGGAGTTGGAGCGGGAACTGCGGAGCGGTCGGCTCGCCTCGTTGAAGCAGCAACTTCGCATGCTGCGTACCCAGGCGATGGAGGAGGTACAGCGCGAGCTGCCCGGGTTCGTGACCCGATACGGTGACTTCCTTCAGGAGGAGCGGATGCAAGGAACACCGGTCGAGACCGAGATCGCCGAGCTCGGCCGGGGCGCACGGCTGTTCGCGCAGGGCCACGGCGAGGAGGCCCTCCGTCGGATGCGCCGGCTGCTCCAGATGCACGGAGCGACCACGTTCCGGCCCTCGCGCCCGCCCGCCGCGCGGGGCGCGCCGTAACGGTCTTAAGGGAACTTTTCGAACAGCCGGACGTCCTCGTTCCACCGGTGCCGGTGGAGCACGCCCGCGTCGGCAAAGCCGAGATGGTGGAACAGCGCCTTGGCTTCGTTGAAGCGGTCCAGTGCATCGACCCACACCGAGTGGGCGTGGTTCTTCCGGGCCCAATCCACGGCCGTGAGCACGAGCGCCTTTCCCACCCCCTTCCGCCGGGCCTCCCCGTCGACGGCCAGGTCGACGAGACGGCAACTCCCCTCCGAGAACGCCGAGCCGACGATCCCCAGGAGGCGCTTCCCCTCCCGGGCGACGAAATAGGTCACCCCCTCCATGCGGCTTGTGAACTCGAGCGGCGTCGGGACCGCGGACTTGAGGAACTCGGTCGGAATCCCATCCTGCGGAGGCTCCCACACCCGCTTGTAGAGCGCACAGATCTCCGCGATGTCCTCGTGGGACACCCGGTCGACCACCACTCCCGCGGGCGTGGGAATGGGCGGCCCCTCGGGTGCGGGTTCTGCCGAACTCGAGGAGGTCACGAGCGAAGCCTCAGAAGGTCTACGACGGCCGTACGTATGGGTCCGCTACTCTTAGGTATTTGCCCGGAGGCGCGGACCGATCACGGCGTGTGACGGGCCGGAGTTCGGGGGAACGGCGTCGTGTCGCGGATATGCTCCCGTCGGGTGACCCAGCGGAGGATCCGCTCGATCCCGGTGCCGAACCCGGCGTGGGGAATGCTCCCGTGTCGCCGGAGATCGAGGTACCACTCGTAGTCCGCCGGGCTGGCGCCCACGGCCTTGATCCGTTCGGTGAGGCGGTCGATGTCGGTCTCGCGGCAGCTCGCCCCGACGATCTCGCCGTATCCTTCGGAGCCGAGCAGGTCGGCCGCCTCCACCGTCGCGGGGTTCCCCGGCGTCCGGAGCATGTAGAACGCCTTGACTTCGACCGGGAAGTGCGTCAGCCATCGGGGCGAGCTCCGCTCGAGGGTGAGCGCCCGTTCCTCGGCCGTGCCCAGGTCGCTTCCCCACTTCACGGGGAATCCCTGGTGCTGCAAGAGTTCGATCGCATCCTTGTAGGAGATCCGGTCGAACGGGGCGGTCAGTCGGGAGAGTTCCTCCGGGTCCCTCCCGAGCGCCCGCAGCTCCTCCGGGCACCGCGCCGCGAGGCGATGGAGGACAGTGACGAACATGCGCTCGGTGAAATCGATGAGCCCCTCGAAGTCGCACCAGGCGAGCTCCACCTCGAGGTGGGTGTACTCGGTAAGGTGGCGCGGGGTCCGGGACTTCTCTGCGCGGAAGGAAGGGGTGACCGCATAGACCCGCTCGTGCGGGAACAGCATCGCTTCGAGGTACAGCTGGGCCGTCTGCGCCAAGTACCCGGGCCGGCCAAAGTAGTCGACTTGAAACGCCTCCGCCCCGCCCTCGGCCGCGTTCCCGGTGAGGATCGGTGGCGTCACCTCGAGCACCTCCTCCTCTGTCATGAACTCCCGGAGGGCGGCCAGCAGGGCGGCCTTGAGCCGGAACATCTGGACGAATTCCTGGCTCCGTATCGCGAGATGCCGCTTGTCCAGCCGGAACTCCTCGGTCTGGTCCTTGAAGATCGGGAACGGCTCGCCAGCATGGATGATCTCGATCTGGTCCGCCCGCACCTCCCGACCCCCGGGCGCCCGCGGGTCCTCCGCCACGAGGCCGCTCACGGCGACCGCGCCCTCGAGCTGGACGTGCTCGGCCGCCTGGAACAGGTCCTCCCCGACGGCGTCCTTTCGTATCGTTACGGGCACCGTGCCCGTCCGGTCCCGCAGAGTGAGAAACAAGATGCCGCCGGACGAACGGGACCGGTGGACCCACCCCCGGAGGTGGACCCGCTGGCCTACCGCGTCCTTCGCCCGTACCCGTTTCACCGGGTCGAACGCTACTGGTACTCTCGCCACTTGTGCCCGCACTTCGTGCATTCGAAGATCCGCGTCTCCGGTTCGTCCGCGCCCCGGGTCTGCCGAAGCACGTAGTAGGCCTTGGTGTTCCCGCACTTCGGACAAGCCTCGTCGGTCGTCGGAAGCGTTCCCGAGGCCTTCTCCTCGACGACACCAACGGTTCGTGCCCGGGGAGCCGAGCGGCCGACCTCAGTGCCCTTGCCGAGCGGGACCTTCGTCCCGCAGGCGGCACAGACCCAGACCCCCGCGGCCTTATCGGGCCGCATCAGGCGCTTACACTTCGGGCAGAACACGGAACCCTTGCGAGTCCCCCACGCTATTAGAGGGCTCTGTTCCCCGTGCGACACGATTTCTCGGCGAGAACCAAGACGGAAGTCCACCTTCGAGCAGATCGCTGCGACCCAGGGTCCGACCGCTCCGAGTCCGACGGGATCCCCGCCTGACCGTTACGTGAAATAAAGCGGGGGCAGGCATAGTCGACGTCATCGTCCGGGCTTCATGCGTGCCCCGGACCTGGCCGGACCGTGGCGTGGGGCCCGAGACGAGTACGTGGCACCGGGTCTGATACCGGACAGACTCTCTGAAGGAAGCCGAAGCGTACGTCCCTCCGCTACCGGATAACCCGTCCCCGGAAACTTCGACCCGCGCGGTGCACCGTCGGCCAGATCGCATCAGCGGACTCGCCGTAATCCTCGGCTTCGCCGGGATATCGGTCTGAGGGATTCTGCGGTTCACCAGGATCCTTTGACCTGCACCCTCCTGGTCCGGTCTAGTTCGTCCCCTCGGAGACCTCGAGTATGCGACGGAGCCGCTCCCGGACCTGAGCATGAACCGCACGGGGTAACGGGGGAAACTCCTTGCTAACGAACATCGTGGCTCCGCTCGGCAAGCGGGTTTCCGTCACCTCGCCTCGAACCATCCGATCGTTGAGGGCATCGCCGCTCCGGTGCGGCGCGAGATGCATATGGAGATGCGGAATTCCCCCGCCAAAAACGTAGACGTAGATGAGCTCGGCCTCGGTCGCTTCCCGGAGCGCCCGCGTGACAAGGGCCAGAACCGTCCCCAGGGTTCGGGCTTCTTCGCCCTCCAGGTCCGTGATGTGCGGCACGTGGCGCTTCGGCTCGAGATAGGAAAACCCGGCGACCTCTCCGTCGGTGGCCATGGTGAGTCGCCACCGCGCATCCTCCCAGACCTGAACCCGCCCGAGCTCGGAGTCGCCCGAGGCTCCGCGACAAATCGGGCAGGGAGTCTTGGTAGCTGCCATTCCCGCTCCACCTGCCGACCGATTAAAGAACCCACCCAGCGGAGTTTCTATTCCGTGAGAATCTGGGCGGAGGATCCGTGGCTCTCCGGAGGCGCGTCGGGGCGCGCTACAGAGAGCGGCAGTGGCGACGGTTTGGCCGCCGGGGCGAACAGCTTCCGCATGTGCTCCACCCGGGCGGCGAGGTCCTCCTTGCTGCCGAGATCGTGTCGTACGTAGTAGGAACCCTTCACAAACGCGAGCGCCGACTCGACCCGCCGGTGCGCCTCGTGAATCGCGCTGGCCTCTCCGACGAGGCCCACGCCTCGAGAGCTGGTCAGCTTCACGCGCCCTGCACCCGCCGCGTCGACCGACCCGAAGTACAAACGAACCCCTAGATCCTCGATGAATGGCTCGTCGATGTCGAGAATCGCCCCTGCCTGGGGCTGGCTTCCGTACCCGACTGGCACCACGTATTTGGCCACGGTCGCTCGGAGCCGGAACCGAACGTAATCCGGGTCCACCCGTCCGGTCGCGACGCCGAGCATCAGCTCGGCAAAATCGCCCGGCTCATACAGCATGAGCACGTTCAGCGCCTCGGGGTCGCCGAATCGCGCGTTGAACTCGAGCAGTTTGGGACCCTGCGTGGTGAGCATGAAGCCGCCGTACAGAATGCCCCGGAAGGAGAGGCCCTCCGCGCGAATCGCGGCCACGGAGTGGCGCAGGATGTCGAGCGCCTGTTCTCGCTGCGCAGCCGAGAGGAACGGGAGCAGGTGGTCCCGCTGGGAGTACGACCCCATACCGCCCGTGTTCCCGCCCTTGTTGCCTTCCAGGGCCCGCTTGTAGTCCTGGACCGCCGGCATCGGATAGATTCCGGAGTCCGTGACGAACGCCATCTGGCTGAACTCCTCTCCCTCGACCTTCTCCTCGAGGACGAGCCCGTCCCGACCGGCCGGCGACACGAGCAGTTTTTCCGCGTAGGCCGCCCCCTCCTCGGACGTCTGAAAGTCTGACCCTTGCACCCAGACCCCTTTGCCGGCGGTAAGACCCGACGGTTTGACAACGAACGGCCCGGTGAAGCTGGCGATAGCCCGCTTGAGCTCGGAGAGGTCGGTCACGGATTGGAACCTGAGGTTCCCGGGAACGCCGTGCTTGGCCAGCAGTTCCCGGCAAAATCGCTTGGACCACTCGATTCTCGCCGCTGCCCGATCCGGGCCTACGACAGGTACCTCGGCGGCGCGGAGCGCATCCGCCAAGCCGATGGCTAGCGGGGCTTCGGGACCGATGACCGCCACCTCGACTCGGTGCTGCCGCGCGAACGCGACGACGGGGCTTGGATCTTGAAGGTCGGTGCGCAAGACCGCGGAGGAGATTCGCTCGATGCCGGGGTTCGCGTTTGGGGCCGCCGCGAGGACGTCGGCCTCCGCCCGATGGAGCTCGAGCGCGATGGCGTGCTCCCGGCCGCCTCCTCCCACCACTAAGGCTCGCAACGGGGATGCCTCGGTCGGGCCCGGACCGAATCCGGCTTATACGGTTGGCTGTGAAAGGGGCTCTCCAAGGGCCAAACTCTCGGCGGGGAACTCCGGTTCCCCGCCACCCTTAAGACCCGGACCTCTGTGGCCGCGTCCGGTTCCTCCGATGGACATTAAAGTCGTGGAGAAGGAGCACGATGCGCTCCGGATCGAGCTCCCCAAGGGAGAGGAGACGCTCCTGATCCCCCTCGTCGAAGCGCTCCAGGCGGAGGAGAAGGTCGTCGAGGCTCGGTACTTCTTGGGCCACCCCATCCTCGATCGTCCCACGCTGTACCTCAAAACCAAGGGCGAGAAGCCCCAGCAAGTCCTCAAGCGCGTTCTCAAGGAGCTCGCCGATGGCTACGGCGACACGCTCGCGGCCTTCGAGAAGAAGGCCGACAAGATCAAGGCCTAACGTCCTCCCTCTCATCCATGCTCAAGGAGTGCGAACAGCACGGGTACTTCCGGGGCGATGCCTGCCCCGTCTGCGGCCAGTCCAGTCGGTTCCTCATGGACGACCGCGAACTCGACCACCTCGGACGGGTGATCACCGGGGTTCTCCGCCATTTTCCCGAGAAGTACGGTCTCCAGATGGACCCCCATGGATGGGTCGCTTTGCCGCAACTCGTCCGGAACATCTCGAACCAACACCGGGGCTACCGGTGGCTTCGCGTCCATCACATCGTCGCGATCGCCGAGACCGACGCCAAGGGACGGTACGAGGTCAAGGACGACCGTATCCGGGCGACCTACGGCCACACGCTCGATGTCGACCTCGACCTGCCCACGGACCACATCCCGGATCAGCTCTTCTTCCCCGTGACCGCGGAAGAAGCGACCATCGTGCTCGAGGTCGGACTCAAGCCGTCGGACCGTAAGAAGGTCCACCTATCGAAGACGGCGGAGGACGCTCGGTCCGCTGGAGCGGTCCGCACGCCGAACCCGGTCCTCCTCGCCGTGGACACGAAGAAAGCCCAGGATGGCGGCGTGGTGATCAAGCGGGCGGGGAAGACCGTCTTCCTGGTCGACGCGGTGCCGGCGGAGTTCCTTTCGAGGCTCCCCGACACGCCTGCCGCTGAGTAAGCACCGCCCCGGTGACTAACCGAGCACGATGTTCGTCTCGTACGTTGTCGAGACGTAGATCTTCTCGGTGAGGTTCGTGCCGGTCGGGTAGGGGTTCTCGAAGACGAAGTAGAACTCGTCCGTGTACGGGGCCGCGAAAACGATGCGCGCCGAGGTCACGTTCGAGTACGGCTGCGTCACCGGCTGGGCGTCTTCGTGCGCGTAGAAGGCCACGAACTCAGTTGAGTTGTAGATGTAGACCATGACCTCGGCAGCGAGGGGGCTCTCGACGCTGAAGTTACCGGTGACGTAGTCCTCCCCGGTGATGTTCCCCGCGATCAATCCCCACGCTCCGGGCGCCACGGTCAGGGTCCACGTGCCGGTCAATGGATCCGCGTACGTGGTGGGCCCGGAGATCTCCGCCGCGATGATCGCCCATCCGATCGCGCCCACGATCCCAACCACAACGAGGATCCGAAGCCAGCGGAGCAGCGCGGCCCGGCGACGGGCGGGCCGGCTGCGGGACTCCTCCAACCGCTGGGCACTGGTGCCTTGTTCCTTTCCGCACGTGGGGCAGATCTTCGCGTCGGGCGGCACGGCGTCCCCGCAGAACGAGCACGTCCCCCACTTCAGTTCCGGCGCCGAGGTCGCCATCGAGGACCGGAAGGGACCGGGCCACGACCCTTTTTCCCCACTTCGTTCGGACCAACTTCGAGTCCGCCGGAGCGGGAGGCAGCGGAGTCGCCCCAGCGGTTACTTCTTCGCCTTGCCGGTCCCGAGATTCACGATGACGTTCTTGCGTCGGGTATAGAAGAGCGTCGCATCCCGGCCCTGCTCGAAGCCCATTCCGCTCTCCTTGTACCCCCCAAAAGGAGTCTGGGGGAATGTTAGCGGAGGTTCATTGATCGTCACCATCCCGGCCTCGAGCTGGCGGGCGACCGAGTGGGCGGTGGCGAGGTCGCGCGTCCATATCGAGGCGAACAGTCCGTACCGCGTCCGGTTCGCCAGCCGAAGGGCCTCCTCGGCGGTCTCGAACCGGTGAACCGCGAGCACCGGGCCGAAGATCTCCTCGCGAACCATCCGGGCTTCCGAGCCGATGTCGGTGACAACCGTCGGCTCGACGAAGTTGCCGTCCTGAAGCTCGGGGGCCGAGGGACGGCCACCGCCCAGGAATATCCGGGCACCTCCCTCGCGAGCCTCCGTGACGAACCCCAAGACCCGTTCCATCTGCTCCTTCGAGACCAGCGGGCCCATGGTAACGCCCGTCTCGACGCCCGGGCCGAGCTTCAACCCCTGGGCTACGACCTTGAGCTTCTCGAGCAGGGGGGCCTCCACGCCGGCCTCGACCACAAGGCGTGAACCGGCCCAGCACATCTGGCCGGAATTCTGGAAGATCCCGTTCGCCACGGCCCGCGCGGCTCGTTCGAGATCGGCGTCGGGAAACACGACCACGGGACTCTTCCCCCCCAGCTCCAGCACGGTGGGTATCATTCGCGGAGCGGCCAACTCCGCGATCCTCCGGCCCACATCGCTGCTGCCGGTGAACGACACCGACGCGGCGCGCGCGTCGGTGATCAGCGCCTCTCCCACCTCACGACCATTCCCCACCACGACGTTCAGGATTCCGTCCGGAATTCCGGCGTCGTGCGCGAGTCGGGCGAACCGGAGCGCCGTGAGCGGCGTCAAACTCGCTGGCTTCAGGACGACGGCATTGCCCGCGGCGAGCGCCGGCGCCATCGAGCGCACGGCGAGCAACAGGGGATAGTTCCACGGCGCAATGTGGACGGTGACCCCCAGCGGTTCCCGGACCGTATAGTCGAATCGGGCGCCGGGAATCGGGATCGTTTCGCCCTCGATCTTGTCGGCGAGCCCCGCCGTGTACTCGAGGGTACGCACGACGAAATCGATGTCGCCCTTCGACTCGCGGAGGGGTTTGCCCATGTTCAGGGTCTCAAGCTCCGCGAAGACCGCAGCCTGTTCCTCCAGGAGCCGAGCGAGTCGGAAGAGCGCCTTCGTCCGCTGCGAGCCGTCACTGCCGGCCCAACTGGAATCTCGGAACGCGCGGTCGGCCACCTCGAGGGCGTGCTGCGCATCCGCCACGCCGCCCACGGCGGTCACGGCGAGCGGTTTGTTGTTCGCTGGATTCAAAAGGGTGGCCCGCTGGCCGTCGCTGGCCGAAATCTCTTGGCCGCCGATGAACAGCCCGAAAGGAGTACCGATCGCCGCGGACATAAGGAGCGAGGAGTCACAGGGGCGATGCTCTAAATCGTTGCCCGTTACGAACGGGGTCAACCCGCCAATCGATAGGATCGGCCCTTCCATTGGATCGGTCGGCCCCGAAGGCCCCGTCCTAAGGCGACGAGCACGAGGACGAGGTAGTAGCCCACCGCGACCGGGAAGAGGAGGCCGTAGGTCGCCGACGCCCGGGCCGCCCGGTTGAACGCCACGTGCTTGCCGAACAGCGCGGCCCAGAGAAACGCACCGGCGGCCGCCACCGAGACGGAGCCGTTCCAGAGCCCCACCGGAAGGAGACCCAGCGGGAGCCAGTAGAAAACCACCAGCGCCACGGCAAAACTCACTTGACGCGCCGCCGAGAAGCGGACTCCCGAAACGGTCTTCAGAATTCCCTCGTACATCTCGTGCGGGCTCCGGTACATCCGTGTCGTGACCAGCTCGGGCGTCCACGCGACCCGAAGCGTTTTCCCGGCCGCGCGGAACCGCTGCGCGAGGGCCACGTCTTCGAGCACTCGGTCGTGGATGGATTGGTGGCCACCGATTTCCACGTAGGCGCTCTTGCGGACCAGCAAAAACTGTCCGTTCGCCATAGCCGTTCTGGAGTTAGCCCGATTGACCCGCGGGGTTCGGAAGTAGGTCAGGACCATCTGGATGTAGAACGGCAGGACGATCTTCTCCCACGGCCCCACCATCTCGATCCGACTGCCGAACGTGACGAGATCCGCTCGGTCGCGCTCGGCCCACTCCACCGCCGTCCAGACCGCGTCCGGACTTGGGCGCACGTCCGCGTCCGTGAACAATAGATACTCGCCCTGGGCCCGCTGAGCGCCGTTCCAGCATGCCCAGCTCTTGCCCACCCACCCGTTCGGGAGCGGAGGCTCTTCCAGAACGGTGATGCGAGATCCACGGGCCCGCGCCACGCCCCGGGTCCCGTCCGTCGAGCCTCCGTCAACGACCAAGAGTTCGGTGGAAGGATACGTTTGAGATAGCAGGCCGTCCAGACAAGCTCCGAGATCCCCCTCTTCGTTGCGCGCGGGGATAATCACCGATACGAGGGGGGCGCCCGAAGCCGGAGCCGGAGCGCGGGGCCCGAGCAGGTGGGGCATTTGGGCGGCGAGGTAGAGGGGAACGCCTTGGATGACGAGGACGATGCCCGCGTACGCGAAGAGCAGCACCGTCCACGCGAGCGATAGCATCATCCCGGCGTAGCCGGGGCCTAATTAACTGTGGACCGGTCGGCTGGCGACTAGGTCCGATGCGATGGCAACCGTTTCGCATCCCCGCATCCGGCCCGACGTGCTGGAGGAGCGGACGTACCAGACGACCATCGCCGACACGGCGACCCGCGCGAACACGCTCGTCGTACTCCCGACCGGGCTCGGGAAGACTGCGATTGCGCTTCGTGTCGCGGCCGAGTACCTTCTGAGGGCCCCCGCCCGGTCGATCCTCCTGATGGCCCCGACCAAGCCGCTGGTCGCCCAGCACGCCCGCAGCGTCGCTCAGACGCTGTTCTGTCCGCCGCCCCTCGTACTCACCGGGGAAATCTCCCCGCAAAGACGCCAGGCTCTCCTCTCGCCGCCGCAAGTGGTCGTCGCAACTCCACAGGTGATCGCGAACGACCTCGCCCAGGGAAAGTTCCCGCTCTCGACGTTCTCCCTCGTGATCTTCGACGAAGCGCATCGGGCCGTGGGCGACTATCCGTACGTTGCGATTGGGCAAGCTCTCCGCGACACCGATGCCCGCGTGCTCGCCATGACGGCTTCGCCGGGATCGAAGCTGGAACGCGTCCAGGCGGTTTGGGCGAACCTCGGAATCGAACGCTTCGAGCTGCGGAGCGCCTCCGACCCCGACGTCGCGCCGTACATCCACGGAACGGAGGTCGAGAGGGTCGAGGTTCCCCTTCCTACGGAACTGCGCCAGCTCACGGTCTATTTGCGCAGCGTCGTCCAGCGGCAGACCGAGCTCCTGCACCGGATGGGCTACTTCCCGGGCCAGGAGGCAGGCCGTCGCGAGTTGCTCGCGGTGGGTTTCAGCCTTCGCCGGGAGATCGCCGCACTCCGCAAACGAGGGGAGACTCCCGACGGCCGACTCTGGCAAGCGGTCACGGCCCAGGCAATTGCGATGAAGGCGCTGCACGGCCTTATTCTCGCCGAAACCCAAGGGGTCGAAGCCCTCCGGAAGTTCTTGGGGGGACGAGGCGAGAGGAAGAATGGCCGGGTCCGGCCATCGGACCGGGCCTTCCTGGGCGACCCGGACATCGTCGAACTGCAACGCAAGCTCGACCGCCTGGACCTCGAGCATCCTAAGCTGGCGGTGGCGGTGGAGATCGTGACCCAAGAGATCGAACGTAACCCCTCGGCCCGCGTGATCCTCTTCGCGCACTATCGGCAGACGGCCGACGTGCTCGTACTGCGGTTCTCTCAGAATCCCAATAGCCCGGTCCATGCGGCTCGCTTCGTGGGCCAGGCCTCCCACGGGACCGACACGGGCCTATCGCAGAAGCAGCAGGTCGACCTCTTGGACCGATTTCGACGGGGGGAGATCAACTGCCTAGTCGCCACCTCCGTTGGAGAGGAAGGGTTGGACATCCCCTCAACTGACCTCGTGGTGTTCTACGAACCGGTCCCCGACGAGATTCGGACCATCCAGCGCCGGGGCCGCACTGGCCGGTTCCGCGCCGGCCGGGTCGTCGTCCTGATCACCGCCGACACGCGGGACGTTGGGACCTTCCTTTCGGCGCGGCGCAAGGAGCAACGGATGCACGAGATGCTCGAGAAGGTAGAAGCGCAGTCCCGGAAGGGTCCTCTCGCCCCTCCTCCCCGACCGACGGTGCAGTCGACGCTGGACGAGCTTCCTTCATCCTGAGAGGGAATGCTCGGCGAAGTGAAACCGCGGGGTCAACGACCGGTACTTCCGAACCCACCCTTGCGGTCGGCGGTGGGTCGCACGATGCCCTTCTCGAAGCGGGTCGGGTACTCCTTGGCGACCCGAACTTGGCCGATACGGTCGCCGGCCTGGATCTGATACTCGCCGGGGAACAGGAACGTCAGGGGAACCTTCACCTCACCGGCGTAGTCGCCGTCGATCGTGCCGGGGGCATTGACCATCAACACCCCGCGACTGCTGAGACCGCTGCGCGGTCTCACCTCCAGAAAGGTGCCGGGTGGGGCGCGCAACCGGAGACCGGTCCGCACGAGCGTGACCGCCCCGAATTTCAAGGTCGCCGGTTCCGCCGCGTGAAGGTCAAAGCAGGCCGAACCCGGGGTAGCCTTGGACGGGAGGGGTGGGGGCGCGACGCCGGAAACGGCCTCCGCGAGAATGGTGTGCTCCATGGCCCGGCGAGACGCGGGGGTCCGCCGGCGGCGTGAGACTGGGACGTTCGCGGGTTGGGCCACGGCGTGGCTGAACGGGACGGCAACATAACTCCGCGGGGAAGGAACTCCGCGAGGACGGAACCCGTGAAGAGACCAAACAGGTTGCCCGACGGCCCTCCCGTTTTGGGGATCGGACGCTGCCGCTTCTCCCGGCGCACAACCGAGTCCGCGAATCGGCGATTGCCAACGACTATCGAGCGGTGCTTTCGATAGGTGAGCTAAGTCCAAATAGTCGAATCGGAATTCCGATATCGGAATTTCGAACCATGTGGGGACGCAGGAAGCGGGGACTGAGGAACTGGGTCATTATCATTCTGCGGCGACAGCCGCGGAACGGGGCGGAGATCATGGAAGACATGGAAGTCATGACGCACGGGTGGTGGAGACCCTCTCCCGGGTCTGTCTACCCGCTGCTCGAGGAGATGGTCAGGGACGGGGCCCTCCGGAAGCGCCCGGACAATCGCTACGAGCTGGTGAACGCCACCGGCCCGGAGAATTGGCCGTTCGGTTCGAGGATGTGGGGCGGCCCGCGAACCCCGCAGGATATTTTGCAGGAGATTTCGGGACTCACCGCGTACCTTGAAGACCTCCAGCGCTCCCAGCCCCACGCGACGGACCCGATCCAACCCGACCTAGATGCGGTCGCCGAACGACTTCGGAAGTTGAGGGACCAGGAGAAAACGCATGCAAACTAGTCAAATCATCCAGGCCGAGAATCTCGTCAAGGTCTACAACGGAACGGTGCGCGCGGTCGACGGCGTTTCGTTCCATGTGAACCGCGGAGAGATCTTCGGGTTTCTCGGCCCCAATGGAGCCGGCAAGACCACCACGGTGTCGATGCTGTCGGCCAGCCTCCGGCCGACCTCGGGGAAGGCGGTCATTGACGGGCTCGAGGTTAGCAAGGACCCGGATGGAGTCAAGCGGCGGATCGGCGTGATCTTCCAGGAATCCACGGCCGACGGCGACCTCACCGGCCGGGAAAACATCGAGGTCGCGGCCGGTTGCTATGGAATGCTCCGGTCGGAAGGCCGCAAGCGCTCCGAGGCGCTTCTGGAGCAAATGCAGATCAGCGAGGCTTCGGAGCGGCTCGCGAAGACCTACTCGGGCGGGATGCGCCGGCGACTCGAGCTGGCCGTCGGCCTGGTCCATGACCCGAAGATCCTCTTCTTGGACGAACCGACGCTCGGCCTGGACCCGCAGGGCCGCAACGGCTTCTGGGGCTTCGTCCAGAAGCTCCGGAAAGACGAGGGGGTGACCGTGTTCGTCACGACCCACTACCTGGACGAGGCCGACACGATGTGCGACCGGCTCGCAATCATTGACCACGGAAAGATCGTCGCGACCGGCTCCCCGAGCGAGCTCAAGGACCGGCTCGGCGGCGACATCGTCACGATCAAAACCGCCCCCGGCGCCCCGGATGTGACCCGGGTCCTTCAGTCGCTAATCGGAGTGCATACTGTGCAGAAGCAGGACGACACGTACCGGATCAAGTGCGCCAACGGAGAGCCGTTCGTGCCGGTGGCCGTGGAGGCCTGCACCAAGGCGGGCGCCGCCGTCATGGGCGTGACCGTGAAGCGGCCCAGCCTCGACGAGGTGTTCCTCGAGTTCACGGGCCGCGAGTTCCGGGAAGAAGAGGGCATGGACGCCACGGCCCGGGCCGTGATGGTCCAGCGCGTGCAGGACCGGTTCGGGGGGCGTCGCTGATGCTGCGGGAACTGGGCTCACTCACCCGCCGCGAGTTTCTGAAGCTCGGACGCAACCCCCAGGCCATCTTCACAGCGTTGCTGCTCCCCCTGCTGTACCTCCTCCTGTTCGGTCAGGGGTTCAATATCAATCCCGCAGAGTTCGCTCCGTCCTATTTCACGGCGGCCCAGAAGCTAGCGCTCATCCATCTGTACTTCCGTGGCGCGCCCAGCTACTACTCTTATTTCGCCCCGGGAATGGTCGGGTTCGTCGCCGTCACGGCGACCCTGTTCATCGGGGCCAACGTGATCTTCGACAAGCTGTTCGGGATCTTCAAGCGCGTCCGAGGCACCCCCGCCCCGACCGCGGCCGTCTTCGGCTCTCGCCTCATCGCCGGATCGGCCCAACCGATCGCGCTCTCGTTCTTCGTCCTCGGGCTCGCGATCCTGTTCGCCCATATCCCGGGACTGACCGGACTCACCGTGACCGCCTCGGTGGGGATCGTCGGAGGGGCCGAGATCGTGGTGTCGATCCTGTTGCTTGCGCTGATGTTCGCGACCCTGTTCCTGACGATGGGGATATTGATCGAGAATCCTCAGATGTACTTCGCCGCGGTGAACCTGCTCAACCTGCCGGTCCTCCTCACCTCGGACGCGCTGTACCCGTGGGGTTCGATGCCCGCGTGGCTCAAGAACGTCTCGCAGTACAATCCCGTTTCGCTCACCGTGAACGTGCTCCGGGAAACGCTGTTCGGCTCCTCGATGTACCCGTACACGCCGGCGATCTACCTGCTCGGCCTGTTCGCCTGGGCGGCCGTGCTCATCGGTATCGCACTCGTCCTGGTTCGACGGGCGCTGCGTCCGCTCGACTAGGAAAACGGGCGGGGTTCAGGGGGAGGGGCTAGAACCCGTCCCCAAGGTCCTGGGGGCCTCGCTGGACGCCAGGAACCGGGCCACGAGACGGCCCTCCGCGCGCCGAAGCATCTTGCTGAGCGCGGGCGGACTTTGCCCCGTGAGCCGGGCGAGCCGCGTCAGAGAGATCCGTCGGGGGACGCCGTAGTATCCGAGCGCCCACGCGCGAGAGACAATGCTCCGCTGCCGGTCCGTCAGCTCCTCCGATCCCGCCGGGCCCCAGTAGGGGCGACCCGAGGTCCGAAGCACTTGGAACGGCATGTCGTCACGCGTGAGGCGGGCGACGACCCGGCGGAGCGCGGGGTCCTCTCCATAGAACGACGCCACCGTGTGCACGGGGTCCGCGTGAAACGGCGCCACCGGTGTGATCTCGCCACCCGCGACGGTCAAGAGCCGGGCGATCTGAGGGGGATTCCGCTGACGCACGAGGAGGATGTAGTCCCGGGTCCTCGGACGTCGTTCCACCAGCTCGAAGCTCTCGAGGCCATACAACCGCCGGATCCGTTCCGACTCGCGCGACAGTTCCGCGGCCGTCCTCAGGGGTCCCCGTCGCCGAACCCGGAGCAGCTGGAGCCGCCACCCCCGTTCCAGCCGGAGCGTCTCGAGGAGCTCGACCTCCTCGTACCGTGAAAAGAACCCGTGGGGGATGAGCCCGATGGCTTCGAGATCCTCGGTCTTGAACTGAAAGGAGATCGTCTTCATGGGATGGAGGGTTCACAGGTGGGGTTCTCCTATGAACCTTCGCCCGTGCGCTCTCGCCGACCGTCTATTAAATAGCGCCTCCGACTGAGCGGAGACCGATGGCCTTCCGTTCGTTGGGAGACTTCCTCGCCGACCTGGAATCGCGGGGCGATCTCCTCCGCATCCGAGAACCGGTCAGCCGAGACCTGGAGATCACCGAGATCACGCAGCGGGTGATCCGGAAGGACGGGCCGGCCCTGCTGTTCGAGAACGTGACGGGCAGCTCTACACCGGTCGTCATGAACGTGCTGGGCTCGCCCCGCCGGATCGCCCGGGCCTTGAACGCGGATTCCCTGGAGACCCCGATGGATCGGATCGCGCGCCTCGTGCGGCTCCGGCCCCCCGCGGGAGTGATGGGGGCGCTGAAGGATCTGAGTGGGACCTTTCAGACCCTCGACACCCTGCGGTCGCTTGCCCCGAAGCGCGTGAGCAGTGCCCCGTGCCAGGAGGTCGAAACGGGCCAAGTGAACCTCGACACTTTACCGATTCTCCGGTGCTGGCCGGGTGACGGGGGCCGCACGATCACTTTTCCCGTCGTGGTGACCAAGGACCCCGAGACGGGCGACAGTCACACGGGAATCTATCGTCTCCAGCAGTACGGGCCCGATACGCTGGGAATGCACTTCCAGATTCATCGCGTAGGGGCCAACAATTACCGGAAGTGGTCCGCCCGAGGAGAACGGATGCCGGTGGCGGCGGTGATCGGTGTGGACCCGGCCACGGTTCTCGCCGGCCTCGCTCCGGTTCCCGAGGGAATCTCCAACTTCGTCTTCGCAGGTTTCCTCCGTGAGGAGCCCCTCGAGCTCGTCCCCTGCCGGACGGTCCCGCTCGAGGTCCCGGCCCAGGCCGAGACCGTCCTCGAAGGCTATGTCGACCCGGTCGAGCGGAAGGTGGAAGGCCCGTTCGGGGACCACACCGGCTACTACTCGGCGGCGGAGCCGTTCCCGGTCTTCCACGTTACGCACATCACGCAGCGTCGCCGTCCCATCTATCTGGGGACGGTGACGGGCAAGCCGCCGACCGAGGATTCGGTGCTCGGAAAGGCAGTGGAACGGCTGTTCCTGCCGATCGTTCGGCTCGTCCTGCCGGAGCTGGTCGACATGAACCTGCCCGCCGAAGGCCTGTTCATCAACGTCGCGATCGTCTCGATCCGGAAGGCCTACCCGTATCACGCCCGGAAGGTCATGCACGCGCTCTGGGGACTCGGCCAGATGATGTTCACCCGGTACGTGATCGTGGTCGACGAGGAGGTCAACGTCCACGACCTCTCGGAGGTGCTCTACCGGGTCGGGTTGCAAGCGGACCCGGAGCGCGACCTCGAACTGGTGCACGGTCCGGTCGACCAGTTGTCGATTTCGAACCCCATCCCCAATCTCGGAGGGAAGGTGGGCATCGACGCGACACGCAAACGGCTCGACGAAAACTTCCCTCGTCCGTGGCCGGACGAGATCCGGATGGATTCGAGCGTGGTGGCACGGATTGACCAGCTGGTCGCCCGGGTCCCGTCGCTCTCGTTCCTTCGGGACGCCCGAACGCCGTGAGCGCTCCGGCGCCATCGCCCTCCGGCTGGGCCCGAGAGCTCGGGCGATTCTTGGAGATACAGAACCTCGGCCTCAACCTTCCATTCGCGCTCGCGTTCCTGTTCGCGGCCGCGCACGGACTTCCGCGATGGCAAACCTTCGTGCTGGTGGTGGTCGCGGTGCTGGCGGCGCGAAACGCCGGTCACGCCTTCAACCGATGGACCGACCGGACACTCGACGCGCAGAATCCCCGCACGCAAGGCCGGGCGTTGGTCACCGGGCGGCTCTCTCCAGGATTTGCCCTGGGGATCACCGCGGCCAGTGGCGCCGTGTTGATCGTGGCCGCCGCGTTCCTGAACCCTCTCTCCCTGGCGCTCTCTCCCGTGGCCCTCGCGCTGGTTCTCGGATACAGCTACACCAAACGCTACACCTCCTTCACGACCCTGTTTCTGGGTCTCGTGCAGGCGGCGGTCCCCGGAGCGGTGTTCATCGCGGTCACCGGCATGCTTCCCCTTGTCGCCGTCGTCGCGGTGTTCGCGGTGTTGGCCTGGGGAACCGCCTTCGAGACGATCCACAGTCTCGGAGACATCTCGACGGACCAGCGGCTCGGCCTCTACTCGCTCCCTCGTCGACTGGGTGCCCGAGGCAGCGTCGTGATGGTGGGCGCACTCCACGCGACCGCGCTAGGGCTGTTCGCCCTGTTCGGCGGCCTGGAGCGCTATGGTCCCCCGTTCTGGGTAGCTTGGGCGGCGATGGCGGCCGTCGTGGCGTACTCGGACCTTACCCTGTCCCGGCATCTGGACGGGGTCCGTGTCCCCTTCGAGCGTCACATTGTGCTGGCCTGCATCTTCCTTGCCGGGATAATCGCGAGCCTTGCGGTCCCGGGCCTCCGATTCTAGGTATCGGGCCTTAGTCCTTCGGTTCGGCCCACTGGAATGGGGCAAAGGCGTGCGTTTCTGCGCGAATTTGGCGAATAAGCAGATATGCCAACGAACGCTCGTGCCCTTCATGCCGCAGGTGATGATTGGCCTCTCGGCGCGGGACTACAAGACCACAAACGAGGTGTGGCGACTCGCGAAACGGCACCTAAACCCCATCGTTCGGCGACGGATTGGATGGCGCGGTCGGTCCAGCTTCTTGCGCCAGCTAATTCTCTACGGGTTCGAGCGAGCCAGTGAGAACCCTGCGGCCTTCCTGCATGAGGTGCGGGAGACCCACGACCCGCTCATCGGGAAACGAGGACGCTCGGAAGCCGGCGCTGAGCGCCGCGAAGCGCTGATCTCCGCCTGGGCGACGTTCTTTCCGCCCGACGCAACGCCGGGGCGGAAGGCTCGCAAGCCCGTTCCGGGACGCGCCAGCGACTGAATCGCTCCGGGGCTTTGTGCCGCGTTCTGACGGACCCTCGCCGCCCGGCGGGGGTTTCGTACACCGGACCATGGCCATCGGCGCCGGGGCCCTGCTGCTCGGCTCCGGCTCGGTCGGTCCGCTCCCCTTCGACACTCCGGAAATTCTCTGGAGCCGACCGGAGCCACCGGTTCCTAGCACACACGGTCCAGCGCGTGGCCTGGAACTCTGGAAAGGAGCCGATCTCCCGGTGGGCCATCGAGAGCTAACCCTCGCCCGGGGGGAGGCGCACCTCTCACTGAAGCTCCCCGTGCCGCTCCCGGAAATCTCGGGTACGCCGGGGTTGTGGCAGATGGCGCACCCCGGCGTCGCCTACCTCCACTGGCCACTCGAGGATTCCGAGTGGGTGGGCCTGCGAGCGCAACGCCCCGCGTTGATCGTGTGGGGTAATGCCCGGGCCCTCTGGCACGACGGAGAACCGTTTGCTCGCGCCCTCAGCGACATCCGGATGCGAGTCGGAGGATACCCGCTCCTTTGGACCCCGCGCGTCGCATTGCCGCATCGACTGAGTCTTCTCGCGTGGCTCGGCGTGGATCTCGTTGACACCACCGAGGGACTATGGCTCGCGGCCCGAGGCAGCTATTTCGATCCGGCGCTCGGCTCGGTCCCTGCCGATACCGCCCGGAGCGAACACGTCTGCCGCTGCGCCAGTTGCCAAAGCCCATCGGGCGATTCGCTCGAAGGACACACGGAGTACGCCTTCGCCCAAGAAATGGCCGAGGTGCGGATGGCCGCGCGGACGGGCCGACTCCGGGAACTGGTGGAGGCGCGACTCACCGCGGAGCCGGGACTCGCCGAGATGCTCCGATACGCCGATCGCCTGCTGGCCCCGCTCGTCGAGGGAAGGACCCCGGTCGTTTCACAGGCCACGCGAACGTACGTGCTGGCCGAATCCCGACGTCGTCCCGAGGTCACCCGTTTCCGGTCGCGCACCCTCGAACGGTATTGCCCGCCCCCGTCGAAACGGGTGCTCCTGCTCGTGCCCTGTTCCCGGACCAAACCGTATCGGAATTCCCGGAGCCACCGACGATTTGCACGCGCGTGGGAGACCTGGCCCCACGCCCCGCTTCTGCACGTGGTATCCGTCTCCTCCCCGCTCGGGCTGGTCCCCCGCGAGCTCGAGGACGTCTACCCCGCCCGGCACTACGACGTTCCCGTCACGGGGCAGTGGGACGACGACGAGCGACGAGCGGTGCTCCGAGCTCTCGAGGTCTTCCTGGAGAAAGGGCTGTACACTCAGCTGATCGCGCATCTGGATCCGAGGGAGTATCACTTCCTCTCCGAAGCTTTGCCAGAGCGGCTTCATCCCCGCTGGACCGTGACGGACGATCATACCACCAGCGAAGTGGCTCTACGGACCCTCCGTTCCGCTCTCGACGAGAGCGACCTGGGTCCGTCTCCGCCTTCCATCGGGCCGCTCGCGGCGGCCAAGGAGGGGCTCGAGGGGCTCGCCCGGGTCCAGTTCGGCGCCCGCGCGGCGGAGTTATTGTTCGCTCCGCCGACCCGTTTGGAGGGAAGGCCCTGGAGCCAGCGGCTGACCGATGGGCAGGGAAGGGATCTGGCCACGTGGGCTGAGGAACGGGGGGTCTTTCAGCTCACCGTTGCCGGCGGAGAGCGGATTCTCCCTGCCTCTACGCTTCAGGTCGAAGTCGACCTGGGCGTGTCGCTGACCGGGGACCTGTTTGTCCCGGGAGTCCAGTCCGCCGACCCGGCCATCTCTCCGGGCGACGCGGTCCTTCTGGTCCGGTCGGGGGCCCTGCTGGGAGTGGGCGAGGCGGCCCTCTCCGGCCCGCTCATGACGGAGCTTCCTCGGGGGCTAGCGGTGAAAGTCCGTCACCGGGTACACCC
The DNA here is from genome assembly GCA_030037735.1 of Thermoplasmata archaeon. GTDB lineage: Archaea > Thermoplasmatota > Thermoplasmata > Lutacidiplasmatales > UBA184 > JAKIWV01. The sequence goes on along the minus strand of JASHQC010000107.1, from coordinate 959 downwards.
CGCCTCGGCGAAGCTCGCAGAGGTAGCACCGACACCTCCATGATGGGGAGCTCGTCTGGTCGTCACGGGCCGGTCGTCTAGCGGTGAGGATGCCGCGCTTACAACGCGGAGATCGGCGGTTCGAATCCGTCCCGGCCCATCTCCTCCTTCGGACGGGATCGGGCTAGGACGGGAGGACTCGGTATTCGGATTTTACCAGCCCATGACGATAGGCCCGAGTGCGGACGTGTTCGAGCCGGATGTCGCTCCGAAGCGGGCCGAAGAGGGGGATACCACTTCCGACCAGAACGGGGTATCGATTGATGATCACGCGGTGAACCACGCCGGCGTTGAGAAAGCCCTGGATGGTCCTCCCCCCATCGACATAGATGTGCTTCGCTCCCCTCTGGGCTAGGCGGGCCACTACTCGCTTCGGTGAGCCCCCCATCAGCTCGCAATGGACGCCCTTCGGCACCTTCACTCGCCCAGGGTTCCGGCTCAGCACGATGACGGGCGTCTCCCCGTAGGGCCACTCGTCGAAGCCCCGAACGACGTCGAAGGTCTTTCGGCCGATGACGTGCGCGTCGACGGTGGCGATGAATTCATCGTACCCATTGTCGTCGCCTCCCTTCCGGGGCAAGAAATCGTAGCTCCCGTTCTTCCGCGCGAGGAATCCATCCAGGCTCACCCCGACGAAAACCGAAACCCTCATCGTGCGCAGGGACCCGCAGGAGTTACTTCAAACCCCTTCCCTCGCTCTCTTCACTGCGCGGGTGGGGGGGGCCATGCCCGGCGGCGCGGGGTCTCGAGCGGTGCCCCCGAAGGCTAAGAGTGCTCAGGCTCTGCTCCGCTAATGACAACGGATCGTCGATTCTGTCGGTTCAGCACCTCGCCGGAGACCGCCTCTTTTTCCGTGACGGAAATACCGCCGGATGGCTTTTGCATCTCCGCTTTCCTCGTGCTGCAGGACCCGGAGGACC
>JASHQC010000013.1 GCA_030037735.1 Thermoplasmata archaeon | reverse complement strand
TGGCGAAGGTCGGTTCGGACGCGCTGGGAGTGGATTGGCGCGAGCCGTTAGGGCAGGTCCGTCGCCGCATCGGCGAGCGAATGGCGCTGCAGGGCAACCTCGATCCGGGTGCCCTGTTGGGTACCCGAGAGGCCATGCTACGGGAGGCCCGCAGGGTGTTGGACGAGGTGCCGCACGGAAAATCGCATGTCTTCAATTTAGGTCACGGCGTCCTGCCAGTCACCAACCCGGACCGAGTGCGCGAGCTCGTCGAGTTCGTGCACGGGGCTGATAGAAGGTCGAGACCATCGTGACCGGAAAAGCCCCGCAGGACGAGACCGCCGTTCTCTTCTCCGCGCACAGTCTGCCCCAGCGAATGCGAGACCGGGGCGACCCGTATCCCGAGATCCTGGACGAAACGTCCGATGCGATTGCTCGCGCGGCCGATTCGGCCCACTGGTCGTTCACGTGCCAGAGCGCCGGCAACACGACCGAACCCTGGCTCGGGCCCGATCTCACCGAACTAATGACCGACTGGAAGCGACGAGGGACCCGAAGCCAGCTGATCGCCTCCTTTGGATTCGTGTTCGACCATCTCGAAGTGCTCTACGACCTCGATGTGGCCATCCGCGAGTTCGCCGAGAAGAACGGGATCGGGTACTGGCGGGTCCCGATGCCGAACGACGCCGACGAGGTCGTCGCGGCCCTTGCCCGGCGCGTCCTGGAGCGGCCGACCCCGGTTCGGGGGTAGGCGGCCGACCCGTCGCGGAGTTCAGCGAAATCCTAAGACCGCCGGCTGGTTCAACGGCCCCGGGTGAGAACACGCCAGGGCCCACGGCGAGGTCGGGTCCGGCCCCTCGGAAGCGCCGAAGCGCTTCTACGATCCGCAAGCGGAAACCCATTGCTCGCCCACCGCGACCCCGCAAACGCGCCTCCCGGGCTCCTTCTCCCCGGCGACGACGCCCGGAGTATGTCCCCGCGGACATGCTGGAGAAGGCCGAGCTCGAAGCTCTGACGGCCGAGCTCGAGTGGCAACGTCCGCGCGATCAGGCACCAATCCGTCCGCCGCGCGTCGTCGGTCGACGATTGCGCCTTCTGATGGTCGGGTGGGAATGGCCTCCCAGCCACTCCGGGGGACTAGGGGTTCACTCCTTCGAGCTCTGCACGGAACTCGCGAAGATGGGACACACGATCACTTTCCTCACCCCGTTTCCGGGTCCGTACACTCCCGTGGAAGGGGTCACCTTCCGATGCCCCGCGGACGAGCCCGAGGAGCCGTATCCCGGTGCCTATACGATTGGGGGGACCGCGGCCGGCTGGCACGAGGGGGATATCGAGCGCTACAATGCCTGGATCGCGGGGTTTCCCGTCGGCGGTCACGACCTGATCCACGTGCACGACTGGTTCGGAACCGTCGGGGCTTCGGCACTCGCTCGGCGCTGGGGCCTCCCCCTTGTCATGACGGTCCACTCCACGGAGTACGACCGGAGCCTCGGACATCCCTGGTCCGAGATCCTGGCCCGCGAACGTACGGGACTCCAGAACGCAGGCCGGGTGATCGCGGTCAGCGCCCACTTGAAGAGGCAGCTGGTCGAGCGCTACGGGATCCCTGCCGAGAAGATCCGCGTGATCTACAACGCCGTCCGACCGAGCGAGCGCTTGGCCGCACTCTCGGGTCCCCGGAGGATCGTTCTGTACCTGGGCCGGCTCGCCGCGATGAAGGGAGTCGATACGTTCCTTCGAGCCGCGGCCCGAGTGGCGCCGACCGAACCGGACGCGCTCTTCGTCGTCGCGGGAGAAGGCCCCGAATTCGGCCGCCTCCTTGTCCTCGCCGCCCATCTCGGGCTCTCCGACCGCGTCCTGTTCTTGGGGAAAGTCACGGAAGAGGAACGGGCAACGCTCCTCGCGTCGGCGTCGGTCTTCGTCCTCCCGTCGATCGTCGAACCGTTCGGCATCGCCGCGGCGGAGGCCATGGCCGCCGGCATCCCCGCTATCGTCTCCAAGACGAGCGGGATCGCCGAGATCACGAATAGCGTGTTCACCGTGGACTTCTGGGACATTGACGAGTTTGCGAGCCGCATCTCCGAGCTTCTCGCCTACCCCGCCCTTCGCCGGGAGATGGGAGCCGCGGGCCGGCGCTCGGTGATGCGGGAAGGCTGGGAGGAGCGCGCGTTGCAGACGGTCGGGGTCTACTTCGAGCTCGTGAAGGATGGACGACATTGAAGGTGGTCCTGTACCTGCATCTCCATCAGCCCTGGCGCCTCGCCCGATTCCGGTATCTCGACCTGGGGTCGGGGCGGCCCTACATCGACGAGGTCCGCAATCTGGAGATTTTCCGGGGAATCGCCCAGCGCTCGTACCGCCCCACGCTGACCCGGCTCGGCCACCTTCTCGACGAGTTCCCAGATTTTCGGTTCAGCCTCTCGGTGACGGGGACCTACCTTGAGCAAGCCGCGCGGGCCGCGCCGGATGTACTCGACACGCTCCGACGCATCGTCCGAACCGGCCGAGTCGCCTTGCTGTCGGAGACGTACTATCACTCACTGGCCTTCCTCCTCCCGCCGCCCGAGTTGCACGACGAGGTCGAGCTCCACCGGGCGGCGTTGCAGCGGGAGTTTGGCGTTCATCCGACAGTGCTCCGGATGACCGAGCTCGCCTACTCGGACGAGCTCGCCCGATTCGCGGAATCGGAGCGGTTCCACGGCATGCTGGTCGAGGGCTGGGAGGGGATTCTCCGGGGACGCCCGCCCACCTACGTCTACTGCGCCGCCCCGGCGCCCACGGTCATGCTCCTCGCGCGCCACTACATGCTGAGCGACGACGTGGGCTTCCGCTTCTCCTCGAGGCAATGGAACGAATACCCCCTCAGGGCCGAAAAGTACGTCAGCTGGATCGCAGCAACCCCGGGGGATGTGGTGAATCTCTTCATGGACTTCGAAACGTTCGGGGAACATCATCCCGCGTCCACGGGAATCCTGGACTTCCTGTCGGCACTGCCCCGGACCGTTCGGTCGGTTCCGGCTCTCTCCTGGGCGACCGTCGATGAGGCGGCCGAGCTGCCGCCGCACGACACTCTGTCGGCCCCGACGACCGTGAGCTGGGCCGACCAGAACCGGGACCTCGGGGCGTGGCTGGGAAACGACCTCCAGCGGTCGGCCTTCGAGGCGGCGAAGAAGGTCGGTGTTCTCGCGCGGAGCTCCGGGGACCCAGAGATCCTCGAGACGTGGCGTCGGCTCCTCACCTCCGACCATTTCTACTACATGTACGTGGGAGGGCACGGGGCCGATGCCGGCGTCCATCAGTATTTCAGTTCGTACGGGAGCCCCTACGATGCGTACGCGAACTACATGAACGCCCTGATGGACCTTCGGCGTAGGGCCCTCGAACGGATCTCGGTCGAACCTGGCCCGGGAACGATGGGGCGAGATCGCACTCGATGATCTACCAGCTCGCGGGCAATGGCCGCATCCTGCTCACGGTCAACGACGCCGGCGAGTGGAACGACCTCTTCTTCCCGTTTCCCGGGCAGTTCCAGCATCTCCGGGAGATGCGTCTGGGCCTCTACGACGTGGACCGCCGGAACTTTCATTGGCTCCGGCCCGGGAACGAATACACGCTGGAGGTCCCCTCGTCGGTCGTGGGAGGATTCCCGACCACCGTCTGGAGTGGGCATGGGGTCCGGCTCTCGGTGGAGGAGATGGTCCATCCCAATCACGACCTCGTGCTCCGCATCCTCCGCTTCCGCTCACCGGAGGCACGGCATCTGCGCCTCTTCTCATACCAGTCGTTCAAGATCGCGGAGTCGCTCTTCCAGGAGACTGCGTACGTCGACCCGTCTACTTCGTCCCTGGTCCATTACAAGCGGGGGTACTATTTCGAGTTCTTTGGAGACCCCGCGTTCGACGCGGCCATCTGCGGGGAGCACACCCTGAAGGGACTCCAAGGCTCTTACGTGGACGCCGAAGACGGGCGCCTCGAAGGCCGGCCGATCGCCCACGGCGCGGCGGACAGCGTAATGCAATGGAACATCGAGCTCGCCCCCGACGTCGAGTCGACGGTCCGGATCTTCCTCGCCGTGGGACGCGGTGGAGCCACGGTCCACAAGCTCCGCGACGACGTGCGAGCCCGGGGACCGAAGCGCTTTGAAAAGGAATCCAAGGCGTACTGGAGCGCTTGGGCGGCCCGTCATGCTCCGGACGGCCCGGACGATCTCGGAGAGCGGGCCGCGCGGATGGGCAGCGAGAGCGCATTGGTGCTCAAACTCGCGACGGGCACGAACGGAGCGGTCATCGCGAGCCCGGACACCCGCTCGCTCGTGGTGGGCGGAGACACGTACAACTACTGCTGGTTCCGGGACGGCGGCTACATCAGCGAAGCGATGGACGAGTCCCGCCTTCGGGAACTCTCGACCCGGTTCCTGCGGTTCGCCGCGACCTGCCAGAGCCCCGACGGCTCCTTTGCGCATCGTTTCTTTCCCGATGGAGAGGTCGGTAGCACGTGGCACCCGCCGCCGTTTCTCCAGATCGACCAGACCGCGACGGTCCTCTCCGCGACGTGGCGCCACCTCGAGCGCGGGGCCGACCCGGACGTCCTTCTCGAGCTGTGGCCGATGGTGAAGTCGGCGGCGAATTTCCTGGTCCATTTCCGGGACCGAGCCACCGGCCTGCCGGGCCCCAGCTTCGACCTGTGGGAGGAGCGGAAAGGGATCCATGCCTACTCCTCCGCCGCCGTTGTCCACGGTCTCGAAAGCGCTGCCCGGATCGCCAAGGTGCTGGGCAAGGAGACGCCCCACTGGTTGAGCACGGCCGAAGAGATCCACACTCGCACGCTGGAGCTAATGTGGGATCCCGCGCTCGGGCGCTTTGTCCGCTCCGTCGAACCGCGTGACGAGGGGATCGACGCGTCCATCCTACTGGCTCTGGACCTCGGGCTCCTCGAGCCGTCCGACCCGCGGTACCGGAGCACCGTCGAGCTCGTCGAGAGCCGATTGTGGTCGAAGGCCGTCGGTGGGCTGGCGCGCTACGAGGGCGACGAGTACTATGGACATGAGAATCCCTGGGTCGTCTGCACGCTCTGGCTCGCCGCGACCCACCTCTCGCTCGGAGACCGCGCGCGTTGTCGGGAGCTGATCGATTGGGTCGTGTCTCACGCCACCCCCACCGGCCTTCTCCCCGAGCAGGTCGATGCTCGGACGGGCGAGCCGAAGAGCGCCACCCCACTGGTTTGGTCCCACGCCGCTTTCCTGGATCTCGTGTGTCGGTACCGAGGAACGGTGAGCCGCCTTCGAGACTCGGCCAACTCCTCCTAGGACCGAGGTCGCGTCTCCGGGCGTCCCGTCTTAAACCCCCGGAGTTCTTCCGCATCGAATGGCTGCAAAATCGTCGACCGGCGGACAAGACGTTCCCGCGGCCGACGCTATCGATCGGGCCCGGAACAATTTCAGTACGGTTTGTTTCGCTAGGGCCCGACCGCCAGGGCTGGTGGGCACGCCCAACGACTTGCTTAGGACGAGGCCCTGATGAAGTTTCGCGGGGACCGCTTGGCGTTTGGAGCGCCCGGGATTGAGCCGCGGTGGACCCAGGGAAACAAGGAAGGCGTCGGAACCAGCTCCTCCGCCGAGAGTAAGGTGTGGTTCACCCTCTGGCACGGGGTCGTCACCGAGGTCTACTATCCGCTCATCGACCACCCCCAGATCCGGGACCTCCAGTACCTCGTGAGCGACGGACGGACCTTCTTTCAGGAGGAGAAGCGCCACCTCGAATCGCGCACGGAACGAATGACCCAAAACGGGCTCGGGTATCGGATCACGTCGGAGGACCCATACGGCCGGTATCGGATAGAGAAGGAGATCATTACCGACCCGCGATTGCCGGTTGTCCTCCAGCGGACGCGCCTCGTTCGCAGTTCGACAGCTCCTCCGGACCTCTCCGTCTACGCCCTACTGGCCCCGCATCTCGACGTCGCGGGATGGGGGAACAACGGGTATGTGATCGAGGTCCCCGGACACGAGCTCCTCGTCGCGGAACGGAACGGGACGTGGCTCGCCCTTGGCGCGACGCGACCATTTCGACGACTCTCGTGCGGGTACGTCGGGCAGAGCGACGGGTGGACCGATCTGTCCGAGAATTTCCTGATGGACTACGAGTTCGACCGCGCGACCAACGGGAATATTGCGCTCACCGGCGAGCTCGACCTCGCCGATGGGGAGGAATTCACCTTGGGTCTGGCCTTCGGCCATGGACTCTCCGACGCGGTCACCGCCCTGCTGCAAGGGCTGGCCGTCCCGTATCCCGGCCGACGCGACCTGTTCTTGGAGGGATGGGACCGGGTCGCCGACCATCTCCCCAACCTGGGCCGGCATTCCGGAGACGACGGCAACCTGTTCCACGCGAGTCACAGCCTGGTCATCGCCCATGGAGACAAGACGTTCCGTGGCGCCCGGATTGCGTCGCTTTCCATCCCGTGGGGACATGCCCGGTCCGACGACGACATGGGGGGGTACCACCTGGTGTGGACCCGGGACCTCGTCCACGCGGCGGTGGGTCTTCTCGCCGCGGGCGAATCGCTCAACGCTCTCGCGTCCCTCATCTACCTCGCTGCCAGCCAGAGACCCGACGGAGGCTTTCCCCAGAATTTCTGGCTGTCCGGCGAGGCGTACTGGGCGGGGATTCAGCTCGACGAGGTGGCGTTCCCGATTCTGCTCGCGGATTTACTCCACCGGGAACGGGCGCTCAAGGAGTTCGACCCGTGGCCCATGGTGAAGTCGGCGGCGGGATTCTTGGTGGCGTACGGTCCGGCAACCCAGCAGGAACGCTGGGAGGAAGAGTCGGGCTTCTCCCCGTCGACGCTCGCGGTGAACGTCGCAGCCCTGATCGTGGCGGCCGGATTCGCTCGCCGGGCCGGGGAGGCGGAAACCGCTCGCTTCCTCGAGGAGTACGCCGACTACCTCAACGACCACATCGAGCAGTGGACCGTGACGACGGAAGGAACCCTTCACCCGCGGATCCGTCGGCACTACGTGCGGATTCGGCCCGCTCCCGCCATGGACTCCTACGTCGAGGGGCCTGCCAACGAGGGTGTTCTCCATCTCCCCAACCATTCCGAGGACGACCCGGCAACCTATCCTGCGAAGGAGATCGTTGACGCGGGGTTCCTCGAGCTCGTCCGGTACGGTCTGCGCGGCCCCTACGACCCGCTCGTCGAGGATTCGGTCGAGGTCGTGGACCACGTACTGCGAGTGGAGACCCCGTCCGGGCCCTGTTGGCGCCGGTACAACCACGACGGCTACGGGCAACGCGACGACGGGGGCCCCTTTGTCTCCTGGGGCACCGGCCGGGCGTGGCCCCTCCTGACGGCGGAACGAGCGCACTACGAGCTAGCGCGTGGGGCGGACCCTGGGCCGTACGTCCGGGCGATGGAGGGGTTCGCCTCCTCCACCGGACTTCTCCCGGAGCAGGTCTGGGACTCGGCGAACCGGCCCGACCTGCACCTCATGTTAGGAAAGCCCACCACCAGCGCGATGCCGCTCGTCTGGGCCCATGCCGAGTACCTGAAGTTGCTGAGGTCGATTGACACCGGGGTACCGTTCACCCGGGTGCCCGCCGTAGAGGCGCGGTACGCTCGAGCCACCGGACGTCGGGCCCGGTTCGAGGTTTGGAAGCGGCACCACCGAGCGACCCACGTTGCCCAGGGCTCGATCCTCAGGATTCAGGCGTCAGAGCCCTTCCGATTCCACTGGTCGGACGATGCGTGGCGGACGGTGGCCGACGAGGCGGCCACTCCGACGTCCCTCGGGATCCACTATTTCGACCTCCCTACCGAGCAACGGGCCGGTCGAGACATTTTGTTCACTCTGTTCTGGCCGGAACGGGATAGCTGGGAAGGTCGGGACTACTCGGTCCATGTGGACAATCCCCCGGAGACGCCATGAGCGCACCGAACCGCGCGCACGGCGATCGTCGAGGGGGCGCTGGTTGGGTGCCGGCCCGACCCCGGATACTGGTGCTCGACGTGGGAGGAGCCCACGTCAAGGCCTACCTGCCCGGACGGTCGACACGCGTGGTGATTCCGACAGGACCCGGCATGACACCGGGGGAGATGATTAAGCAACTCCGACGGCGGCTCGCGGGCGCACACTATGAGGCCGTGTCGATGGGTTATCCCGGCCTCGTGGCTCACGGCCGGATCATCCGGGAGCCCTCGCACTTGGGACAGGGGTGGGTCGGTTTCGACTTCGAGCGGGCCTTGGGCGCCCCGGTGCGGATCGTCAACGATGCCGCCATGCAGGCGCTCGGGAGCTATCGAGGGGGCCGAATGCTCTTCCTCGGCCTGGGGACCGGCCTCGGCTCGGCGATGATCGTCGAAGGAGAGCTCCAGCCGATGGAGCTCGGTCACCTACCCTGGAAGAAGGGGAGAATTTACGAGGAGTACGTCGGAGAGGCGGCGCTCGCGCGCCTGAGACGGAGGAAATGGCAAAAGGAAGTCTTCGAGGCGGTCGAAACGCTCGTCACGGCGCTCGAGCCCGACTACGTCGTGCTCGGGGGAGGAAACGTCCGGAAGCTCAAGAAACTCCCACCCGCCGCTCGGGCCGGAAACAACCGGGACGCTTTCACGGGGGGTCTGCGTTTGTGGATGGGGGGAGGACATGCCGTCGAGGCTACTCGGGGCGTGTCGGGGAAAAACCGTAGTCGCTGGGCCAGCGAGCCTCACGGGAACCGTAGTTCCGGCGGAAGGTCCTGAGCGGCTCCACGGTCGAGATACCAATGCGTGGGCCCGGCAGATCGGACGAGGCTCGCCGGAAGCCGCGGATCTCCGCGCAGGGGGGTCCGGAAGATCCCCGCCACCGCGGCCGCCTTGTCCTCGCCCGAAACGAGGAAACAGACCTCTCTCGCGGAACCCAAGGCCGGGAGCGTCAGGGTAAGTCGGGGAACGTAAGGAGGTTGCCCGGACCGAGGAACCGCGGCCACCGTGTAGCGACGCACGCGGAGGGCCGGCGCCCCGGGGAATAAGGAGGCGGTGTGACCATCCGGGCCGATGCCGAGGAGCACCAGGTCGAACCGGGCCGCTGAAGCGTCGGACGCAGGGGGTATCGGCCCGATGGAGCGAGCGTAGCCCGCCGCGGCGGCGGACAGGGGGCGTACCTCCCCGGGCATCCGATGGACCTGCTTACGCGGAATGGGCACGTGCGAAAGGAAGGCGCTCCGGACCATCCTGTAGTTGCTGCGCGGGTCCCGCGGGGATACGCACCGTTCGTCACCGAAGAAAATCTCCGTGGCGTTCCAGGGAACGCTTTCCCGGTAGCGCTGAGCTAGCCGTCGATAGAGACCCTCCGGAGTCTTTCCTCCCGACAGCACGAGAGAGAAGACCCCGCGGGCCCGGACCGCGGCCCGGGCCGTCCTGGCAACATGACGGGCGAGAGAGGCCGTCGCCGAGGCGAGGCTCCGGTACACCCGCACCCGGCGGACTAGTCCGCGTACCACCGGTGCCCCCACTCTTCCGCCAGGCGATGGGCCTCGGGAGGACCCTCGGAGCCGGCAGGGTAGAACACGAGCGGTGGCGGATGCTCCAGTATCGGCGCGTAGAGGCGCCACGACGCTTCGACCTCGTCGGCGCGAACGAAGTGAGTGGGATCTCCCAGCATCACGTCGACGAGGAGCGTCTCGTAACCGTCCGGCAGCGGACCGAAGACGTCCGCGTAGTGGAACTTCATCCGGTGGGTCTGGGCCCGAGGTTCCCGGCCCGGCACCTTGACCTCGAACGCGAGCTCGAATCCCTCCTGGGGCTGGACCAGGATCGTGATGCGGTCCGGGTTGACCTCGTAGGCCTGCTCCGTCTGAAAGATCGAGACCGGAGGGGCCTTGAACGTCACGATGACGTTGGTCGACTTCGCGGGAAGCCGCTTTCCGGTGCGGAGAAAGAAGGGAACGTTCTTCCACCTCCAATTATCGAGCTTCAACCGTAGCGCGACGAACGTTTCGGTGACCGAATTCGGTGGAATGCCCGGCTCCTGCCGGTAACCGGGGACCCCGCGGCCCCCCGACGCTCCGGCCGTGTACTGTCCGCGCACGACGTCTTCCGGGCGGATTGGGACCGCGCTCTGGAGGACCTTGACCTTCTCGTTGCGGATCGAGTCCGCCTCCCGAGTGGCCGGCGGCTCCATCGCGACCAGCGTCAGCAGTTGGGTCACGTGGTTCTGGATCATGTCCCGCAGGGCCCCGGCCGTTTCGTAGTACTCGGCCCGGTCTTCCACGCCGATCTGCTCGGCGACCGTGATCTCCACCTGCTCGATGTGCTCGCGGTTCCAGACGGACTCCACGAACATGTTGGCGAACCGGAACACTAGCAGGTTCTGGACCGTCTCCTTCCCCAGATAGTGGTCGATCCGGAAGATCTGGGACTCCTGGAAATATCGCCCCAGCAATTGGTTCAGCGCCTGCGCGGAGGCGAGGTCCCGGCCGAATGGCTTCTCCAGCACGACACGGGTCCAACCGGGGCCATGGTTGAGCGCCGCCTGCCCGATCCCCTCCAAGGTCGGAGTGAAGGCATCCAGCGGGAGCGCGAGATACAGGATCCGATTCCCGGGTAGGTTGTGTGCGTGTTCGAGTTGCTCCAGGTGATTGCGCAGCCCCTCGAAGCTCGCTTGCGATTCACCCTCCAACCGGTGGTAGGACAGAACACTCTCGCAGAAAGCCCCGATCGTCTCGTTCGGTCCGACCTTCGCCACGCGGAGTGACGAAGCGGCCAGCTCCCGGAAGCCCGCGTCGTCCAAGGCTCGCCGAGCAACGCCGACGACGAGGCTCCCCTTCGGCCATTGCCCCCGCGCGCTCAGGCTGTACAGCACCGGGAGGAGCTTCCGCTGCATGAGGTTGCCCGTCGCACCCAGCACGACGAAGAGATGCGGCTGGGGTGCCGGGTCCGCCATGCCTACGTCTCCCGCTTCACTTCGTGGCCGCCGAACTTGTTGCGCATCATAGCGAGCAGGCGTTCCGTGAAGGGATCCGCCTCCCTTGATCGCAGACGCTGCTCGAGAGCGAGCGTGATTACAGGAGCCGGAATATTGAGGTCCAGCGCCTCCGTCACGGTCCAACGACCCTCGCCGGAATCCGCCACCCATGGCTCGATGCCCTCGAGCCTCGGATTCTCCTCCAGTGCCGACTCGGTGAGCTCGAGAAGCCAGGAACGGATCACGCTTCCGTACCGCCAGACCTCTGCGACCTGGTGCAGGTCGAGGGCGAAGTCCGTCTTGCCCTGAAGGACGGCGAACCCCTCCGCATACGCCTGCATCATGCCATACTCGATGCCGTTGTGGACCATCTTGACGAAGTGACCAGAGCCGACCGCGCCCATGTGGCCCCAGCCCTTTCCCGGGGCCGGAGCGAGGGTCTCCAGCACCGGCCGGATCCGTTCGACGTCCGCGGGATCGCCCCCCACCATCATCGAGTATCCCTCTGCGAGGCCCCAGATCCCCCCACTCGTGCCGACGTCCATGTAGTGGAACCCCCGCCCTTTCATCAACGCGGCCCGGCGGAGCGTGTCGCGATAGTACGAATTTCCTCCATCCACGACGAGGTCCCCCGGGGCGAGCAGCGCGTGGAGCTGCTCCAGCGTCTGGTCCACGGGCGGGCCGGAGGGGATCATCAACCACACTACCCGCGGCGGCTCGAGCTGGTGGACTAAGTCCTCCAACGAGTACGCGCCGATGGCCCCCTGAGCCACGACGGCGTCTACGACGGCCTTGGTCCGGGCGAAGCCCACGACCTGGTGGCCTCCTTTGATCAGCCGCACCGTCATGTTGGCACCCATCTTTCCGAGTCCGACCATTCCGATCTTCATTCTTCTCGCCTCACGGGATGACGACCCCGGCGGACGCTAGGTCTTCCCGCAGCCGCCCAGGGTCGCGCACCCAAAGGGTGGCGAGACCGAGTTGGGCCGCGGCTTTCACGTTGTCGAGCCGGTCGTCGAGCAACAGGCTCTCCTTGGGCTCGCGTTGGGTGACCTTTAGGGCGTACCGATAGGCGCCGGAATCCGGCTTGCGCCGACCGGTGTAGCAGGAGCTGAGAAAGAGGTGGAAGATGTCTTTCAGATGGAACGTCGCGATCCGGTACTCATTGAGCTCGGACGATTCGTTGTTTAGTGCGGCCATGACGTAACGTCCGCTGGCCCGCAACGCCGAGGCGGTGACGAGCGAAGAGGAAATTGGGACGGATCGGTCCCGCATGAATTTCTTGAATGCGTCGCGGGAGAACGGCCTCGGCCTGTAGAAGACCGTCTCCGAAAGATACTGTTCCTCATCGAGAAGCCCCTTCTCGAAGCGATCCACCACGCTCTCGTGCCGACGCTCGAACTCCTCGAAGTCGAGGCCGAACTGCTGGACCGCCGCTTCCCGGTCGGCCCGGTCCCATGCGTTCGAGAGGAGCACGCCGCCGATGTCCCAGAGCAGGAGCGCAATCCTAACCATGGAGGGCCTCGACGAGGCGTCGAAGCCCGGCGGGGACGTCCGACCCGAGGTTCACCCTCAGCACCCGTCGGCGCTTCTGCATGAGGGCCTGGTAGTCGCCGAGCGCCTGAGCGCGGATAATCTGGCCGAACGTGTAGCCCATCCCCGGGACCACGAGGTCCTTCTCCGGAGCATCCACGATCTGGAGGAACAGGCCGGTGTTCGGGCCGCCCTTGTGGAGCTGGCCCGTCGAGTGGAGGAAACGAGGACCCATCCCAAGCGTCGTGGCCACACGAAGACGCTCCAGCAACGTTCGTCGAATCTCCTGGAGAGTGGCGGAGGTCTCCGGCGCAGGGGCTAGATACGCCTGGATGGCCACGTAGTCGCCGGGATGACACAAGCCCATCCACTCCTTAAGTCGACGAGAGAGCTCGCGGGTCTCCTGGACCCGGACTGCCTCTTCACCCTTGGCTCCAGCCGCACCCGGGGGGTGCGCCATCGCCTTCCGGGCGAGCTCCTTCGCGAGCTCGACATCGGGCTGGTCGTAGGGGTCGATGCCGAGGACCATCCCGGAGCTGGCAACGGCCAACTCCCATCGGAAGAATTCCTGCCCCAGGTCCTTGCGGTCAGAGACCCGGAGATGGATGACCGGATGACCCGCGTTCATGAGACGCGCGATGTGGGCCGCCACGTCGGCGTCCGGACTTCCGTTCTCCTGAATCTCCACGAAGAGTCGGTCGGCTCCGTAATGGTCGATCGCACCCCGTGGCTCGCCGACCACGGGCACGATGCCTTTGCCCATCTTACCGGTGCTCTCGGCGACCAACTGCTCGACCCAGACCGGAAACGACGCGAACCCCTCCGAGGCATAGATCGTGAGTTTGTCACGTCCATGCGTGGCCAGCTCGCCGAGCACGGCCCCCAGCCCGAGTCCGGGATTCTCGAGGACCGGGACCGAGGGGGCGCATTCCTTGGCCATGGTCCATGCTTGGTCCAGCAGACCGGAGACGTCCGCGCCGATGAGTGCGGCTGGGACGAGGCCGAACAGGGTCAACGCCGAGTAGCGACCTCCCACCGTCGGGAGTGCCCGGAAGACCGCTCGGAACCTTTCTTCCTCGGCCAGCTTCTCGAGGGGAGTCCCGGGGTCGGTCACCGCAGCGAATTGCCGCTCGGGAGCGGCGCCGGTGGCCCGGACGGCCTCCCAAAAGTATCGGTAGAACGAGAGGGGTTCCAGAGTCGTGCCGGATTTGCTCGAAACGAGAAAGAGAGTCTTTCGCGGATCGATCCGCCGCGCCACCGCGGCGACCGCTTCGGGATGCGTGCTGTCCAGCACGATGAGCTCGGGATATCCGGGCCGGCCTCCGAACATCGCTTGAAGGACCTCCGGGGCCAGGCTGGAGCCACCCATTCCGAGCACAACGACGTGCCGGGTTCCCTCCTTCCGGATCTCGTCGGCAAACGCCGAAATTTCGGAGAGCTCTTGGTGCATTAGCTCGGGGAGCTGCAACCATCCCATCCGGTCCGCGACGTCCTGGGGCGGTGCCGCGGGCCACAGCGTGGGGTCGCGACGCCACAGGCGGCTCGCGACTCCCTCGGCCTGCCAGTCCCTTCGGAGGGCGTCTACACGCGGCGTGTACGTCCCCAGATTCCACGACTGGCGGTCCATTGCGCTGGTGAGCAGGGCCCGTTTCTTGACCTCGAGCGACTGAAGGAGCTGCTCGTAGGAGGCGGCGAACGACGCGACCCCTTCCACCTGGAGGTCCTCGGTAATCTTGACGAGGTCGATGCCGGCCTTCTGGGCGCGCTTGAGTTGTTCCTGGGCTTGGGCCAACCCCTGGGTCACGGTCGCGCCCTTCACCACCCCATGGTCCTCGAACGCGGTGAGCGTCGCCGGCGGGATCGTGTCCACGGTGTCGGGTCCCACGAGCTCCTCTACGTAGAGCGTGTCGCGGTAGGCCGGGTCCTTCGTGCTGGTGCTGGCCCACAGAACCCGCTGGGGACGAGCTCCTATGCCGGCTAATCGCGCGTACGCCGCGGTCTGGAAAATCTGCTGGAAGCGGGCATAGATCACCTTGGAGTTGGCGATGGCGATGGTGCCCCGGAGAGCCTTCGCCCCTCGAACCGGCGAGGCATCTAGGACCCGGTCCACGGCCGTATCGATCCGGCTGACGAAGACCGACGCCACCGAGGCGATGCGAGACGGGTCCTTCGCCCGCGCGAGGCCCTCGAGATAAGCCTGGACGACCGCCTCATAGTGAGCCAACGAGAACATCAGCGTGATGTTCACGTTGATTCCCTCGGAGAGGAGCCGCTCGACCGCGGGAATCCCCTCCGGGGTGGCGGGCACCTTGATCAAAAGGTTCGGGCGACCGACCTCGCTCCACAATCGTCGGGCTTCGGCCACCGTACCCGCCGTGTCGTGGGCGAGACGAGGGGAGACCTCGAGGCTGACGAAGCCGTCCTTCCCTTGCGTGCGGTCGTACACCGGACGGAACACCTCCGCGGCCATCGTCACATCCTCGACGGCCAACCGCTCGTACAGCTCGGCCGGCGAAAGGTTCGGTTCTCGCTGGAGAAGACTCTTCAGCGCATCATCGTAATCTCGGCTTTCCGCGATCGCTTTCTCGAAAATCGTCGGGTTCGTCGTGGCGCCCGTGATGCCGTCGACCTCGACCATGCGGCGGAGGTCGCCAGAGGTCAGGAGGCTGCGTCGGATGTAGTCGAGCCAGGGAGATTGTCCTTGGGCCAGTAGTGCAGCGAGATGAGTCATTGAGCCTCCGGGCGGGAGGCCCCTCCCAACAGCCTTCCCACGCTCTCCACTACGTGTTCGACCGTGATACCGAGCTCCTGTTCGACGACCGGTCCCGGCGCAGATGCCCCGAACCGGTCCACGCCGATACTCCTGCCATTGCTCCCAACGTACCGCGACCAACCCAGGGTGATGCCGGCCTCCACGGAAACCTTCAGGACCCCCGTCGGGAGCACCGAGTCACGGTACTCCCTGGGCTGCTCGTCGAAGACCTTCCATGACGGCAGCGATACCACCCGAGCCGGAACGTTTCGTTGCTGGAGCCGCTTCTGGGCCTCCAGCGCCAGAGCCACTTCCGAACCAGTGGCGATCAGGATGACCGCAGGTTTCCCTGCCGGTGATTCGGACAGCACGTAGCCGCCTCGGCGGGTCCCGGGCGCAATGGGATAGGAGATCGGATCCAGAATCGGCACCTTCTGTCGGGTGAAGACCAGAGCGGTCGGCCCCGGTCGCTCCACGGCGAGACGCCAGGCGGCGCACGCCTCGTTTGCGTCGGCGGGTCGAATGACGGTGAAGCCGGGAATCGCCCGCAGGCTGACCAGCTGCTCGACCGGTTGGTGGGTCGGACCGTCCTCGCCCATCCCGATGCTGTCGTGGGTGAACACGAGGATGATGTGGGTCTGTTGGAGCGCCGCCAGCCGAAGCGCTCCACGGGCGTAATCCGAGAACGTCAGGAACGTGGCCCCGTACGGAAGGAGTCCCCCGTGGAGCGCCATCCCGTTGAGGATGGCGACCATCGCGTGCTCGCGGACGCCGAAGTGGAAGTTACGTCCGCGGCTGTCGGAGGCGGACTCATCGGACGATCCGGCTATCAGGGTCCGGGTCGAGGGGGCAAGGTCGGCGGAGCCCCCCAATAGTGCCGGCAGCCTCGGGGCGACCGCGTTGATCGCTTTCTGCGAAGCGTCCCGAGTGGCCATCGGGCCATCCACCGGCCGGAACACCGGGAGATCGGAGTCCCATCCCGCCGGCGGCACCCCCGCCAGCTGGTCTTCAAACGCCCGGAGCCGGCGCGGGTCCTGAACCCGGTACGATTCCTTCAGATTCTCCCATTCCTTTTGCCACGCCGCCCCCCGGTCCACGGCCTGATGGAAATGGGACCGTGCCTCCTCGGGAATGTAGAACGTCGGCTCCAGAGGCCATCCGAGCTTCTCCTTGGTCGCCCGGGTGTTTGCCGGGCCGAGTGGTTCGCCGTGCGCCTCCTTGGTATCCTGGACGGGGCTCCCGTATCCTAGATGGGTTCGGACCGAGATGAGCGATGGTCGCGCGGTTTCCGCCCGCGCCGCGCGGATCGCCGCATCAATCGCGGGCAGGTCGTTCCCGTCCGGTACTCGGAGGACCTGCCAATTGTACGCCGTGAAGCGGGCCTGGACGTCCTCGGTGAATGTCCACTCCGTGGGGCCCTCGAGCGAAACGTGGTTGTCGTCGTAGAGATAGATCAGCTTCCCGAGCCCGAGGGTTCCCGCGAGCGACGCGGCCTCGGAGGCCATTCCCTCCATGAGGTCCCCATCCGAAGCGATCCCGTACGTGTAATGGCCCACGAGCGGGAGCTTCTCCGTGTTGTACGTAGCGGCCAAGTGCCGTTCGGCGATGGCCATTCCCACCGCCATGCAGAATCCCTGACCGAGGGGGCCGGTCGTGGCCTCGACGCCGGGGGTGAGGCCGTGCTCGGGATGCCCCGGGGTGCGGCTGCCCCATTGCCGGAATCGCTGGAGCTCCTCCATCGGAAGGGGGTAACCCGTGACATGCAGCAGCGAGTAGAGGAGTGCGGAGCCGTGCCCCGCCGAGAGCACAAACCGGTCCCGGTTCGCCCATTGCGGGTTCGCAGGATTGTGACGCAGGAACCGGTCCCATAGGACGTACGCCATGGGCGCGGCTCCGAGGGGAAGGCCGGGATGGCCGGATTTGGCCTTCTCGACCATGTCCACCGAGAGGAATCGGAGGGTGTTGATGCACATCGTATCGAGGTCCGCCACGTCATTCACCGCGATTCAACAGAGGACGCGTCCGCCCGATCGGGGATCTCCGGACCTCCCCCAGAACTCCTTGTGGAAAAGGATGACCGTCTCCGGACGGGTCCAGGGTTCGGGAAGCGAGACGAACGACCCGAGAAGAGTCCCCGGCCGAGATCACGCGGGGCGAGCCGGGCTAGATGACCATTCGGGGGACCGACGCGACGAGCGCTCGCGTCCCGGGTTTCGCTTGGATTGAGAGCTTCGTCACGTTCTCTATGAGAGCGCCTACTCCCGCATCGAGCACCTGGCTCTCGACAGTGCCCGAACCCTCGTACACGTAGGCGACCACCCTACGGTCCCCCCCCACGGGGTACACGCATTGACCGGGCTGACGGAACTCTACATCGGTGCATTCGAGCCCCGCCCCGGAACGCACCGGTGCGTCGGGCCCCACTAGGAACCGCATCACGGCAGCCTCGCCGGCCTGAATCGGCGTGAGTTTTGTGACGACCTGGAAACGACGAGAGGGCTCCCCCGCCATCGGCGGGCATTGTACCACGACGGAGAGCCACCGGCTGTG
>JASHQC010000012.1 GCA_030037735.1 Thermoplasmata archaeon | reverse complement strand
TGGGGCGGGGCGTAGGCTCCACTCACGTGGGTCTTGTCCGGGGGGAACGTGACCGCGGGGAACAGACTCGAGAGGACCTGGGTGAGGGCCTCCCGCTGGATCGGATACTGCACGAGGCCGTCCGCGCCTTCGAGACGGGCCGGTCCCTCGAGCGCCCGGCCCGGTCCGCGGGTCACGAGGACGATTCGCGCGTCGGGAATGCGCCGTCGCGCGTCATGGAGCAGGTCCTTCCAGCGAGAGCCGTGGAGCCCAACGGCCTCGATGAAAACCACGTCGGCCCCCTTGCCGGCCTCTTCGGAAAGGTCCCGCGGGTCCGACGTCTGCTCGACAATTTGGGCCCCCTCGGACTTGAGGAGCGCGTTGAGCATCGAAAGGACCTCCGGCCGGTCCCCGAGCACAATCACCCGAACGGAGGGCGCGACGGGAGTCGGCGGTCCGACCGGCCCACGGGGGCGGTGGGAGGCGGCCATCGTTCCCCGAGAAGTCCCTCGCCTCCATGAACTTTCGCACCGGGGGAGCGGTGCCGGACGGGGCATTCCGCCCGCCCCGGGCTAAATAGCCGGGCCCGCTGGCGGCCCTCGTGTCCCCGGTGCCGACCCTGACCCAGCTCGACGAGTTTCGGTGGGAGATCGCCCCGACCGAGTCCCCGGGGATGCGGGTGCCGGGAGTGCTGTTCGCCAACTCGGCGCTGCTCGAGTCGCTCCGGACCGACCCGTCGCTCACCCAGCTCGCGAACGTCGCGACGCTCCCCGGCATCCAGAACGCGTCGCTGGCGATGCCGGACATCCACTACGGCTACGGGTTCCCCGTCGGGGGCGTCGCGGCCTTCGACCTCGAGCAGGGCGTGGTTTCGCCCGGCGGCATCGGCTACGACATCAACTGCGGCGTGCGGTTGCTTCGGACCTCCCTTGCGCTGGATGAGATCCGGGCCCGCTTGGCCCCCCTTGTAGAGGCGCTCTACAAGTACGTGCCCAGCGGGGTTGGCTCGAAGGGGCCGGTGGCGGTTCCGGCGTCGGAGATGGACGAGGTGCTCGCGGGCGGGGCCCGCTGGGCCATCGAGCACGGCTATGGCCGCGCCGAGGACCTGCCGTTCCAGGAGGAGGAAGGCCGGCTCGCGAGCGCCCGTTCGGAGTTCGTGAGCCCGGCCGCCCGGCAGCGGGGGCTGAAGCAGCTCGGTACGCTCGGGTCCGGCAACCATTTCCTCGAAGTCCAGAGCGTGGACGAGGTGTTCTTTCCCGCCTTCGCCGACGCGCTTGGCCTCGAGAAGGGAACGGTCACAGTGATGCTGCACTGCGGGTCGCGCGGTCTGGGCCACCAAGTGGCGACCGATTACATCGGCCTCATGGACCAGTTCCTTGCCCGGGCCGGAACCCACCTCGTCGACCGCCAGCTCTCCTGCGCCCCCATCGGCTCCGAAGAGGGACAGCGGTACCTCGCGGCGATGGCGGCGGGCGCCAACTTCGCCTGGGCGAACCGGCAGGTGATCACCCACGGCATTCGTCGCGCGTTCCGCGAGGTGTTCCAGCGGCCGGACGAGGAGCTCGACCTCGCGGTCGTGTACGACATCTCCCACAACATGGCCAAGGTCGAGGAGCATCCCGTCGGCGACGGACGACGGAAGGTCCTCGTCCATCGGAAGGGAGCCACGCGGGCGTTTCCTGCCGGCCGGGAGGAGGTGCCCTCCGCCTATCGGCCGTTCGGACAGCCGGTCCTCGTCCCCGGCGACATGGGCACGGCGAGCTACGTGCTCGCCGGTCTTCCGTCTTCGATTGACCGGTCGTTCGGGTCGTCCTGCCACGGCGCCGGGCGTCGTCTCTCGCGCCACGCCGCGGTCCGGCAGTTCCGCTACGAGGAGGTCACCCGCAAGCTCTGGGAGCGAGGGATCCTCGTCCGCTCCGCCTCGCGTGAGGGCGTGACGGAGGAGGCGCCGGGCGCGTACAAGGACGTCGAAGAGGTCGTCCGCGTCGCCGAGGGCGCGGGGCTCACCCGTCGCGTCGCGCGATTGCTCCCGATCGGCGTCGTCAAGGGCTGATCCGGCTCATCCGTCGCGCCCACGAGATAACCTATAACCGTCCTCGCGTCGAAGAGAAGGGAGACCGTGCTCGCGGCGTGGGTGGGCTGGGCGATCGGGGCGATACTGGTCGCCCTCTACGTGCTCGTCGTCGTCGTGCTTGTTCGGAACAAGCGCGTGGGGCCCGAAAAACCGCTCTCGCTCCTCGGCCCGCTGCTCATGACGAAGACGAAGCGGGGGCTCGGCCTGCTGGACCGGCTGGGTCGTTTCAAACGGTTCTGGTCCGGAGCGGGCGACCTGGGTCTCGTCCTGGCCGGCGCGGCGATGATCGCGATCGTGGTGGTGCTCCTCATCGAAGCCGTCCTCGCGATCGGTCTCGGCGCGTCCCGTGCCCCGACGCCGAGCGAGGCGCTCGGACTGCCCGGCATCAATCCGTTCATCCCGATCGGCTACGGGCTCGTCGCCATCGTGATCGGCATCGTGATCCATGAGTTGTTCCACGGCATCGTGGCCCGCTCGCAAAATATCGGCGTGAAGAGCGTCGGGATCCTCTGGCTCGTGGTCCCGGTGGGGGCCTTCGTCGAGCAGGACGACGCCCAGATGCTGGCAGCCACTCGCCGGGCACGGGATCGGGTCGCGGCGGCGGGCATCTTCGCCAATTTCCTGGTCTCTCTCGTGGCGTTCCTCTTGCTCATCCTCTTGATCTCCACTTCGGTGCATCCGGCAGTCTCCGGCGTGGAGATCGCCGGGATTCTGTCCGGAACTCCCGCCAATACGGTGGGACTTCAAGCGGGTGACCTGATCACGCAGCTCAACGGCACCCCGACCACCACCGTCGCGAGCCTCACCAACATTCTGGACGCCTCCCATCCGGGACAGTCGATATCGCTGACGTGGTGGAATCCGAGCTTAGATCAGTACCGTTCGGCCTCCGTCGTGCTCGTAGTCGACCCCTACACTACGACGCCGCGCGGGTTCCTCGGCGTGGAGATCCTGGAGGGCTACCTGCAACCGACCTCCCTTCTGTCGACGATGACCGCGCCCTGGAGCAGCACCTCCGGCGCGCTCCTTGGATTCGTGCAGTGGATCGGGCTCCCGTTCGCGCTCGCTTCGCCCATCCAAGGGACGAGCGTCGCCTACTATCATGCGATGGGGCCCCTCGCTGGGCTGGGCATCGGGAACGTGCTGCTCCTCGTCAACCTGCTCTACTGGATCACCTGGATGAGTCTCCTGTTGGGACTGTCCAACGCGCTGCCGCTCATACCGCTCGACGGGAACCTTCTGTTCCGGGACTGGGTGTCGGGAATCGCGGCGCGGGTGCGGAAAGGCTGGACCACCGCTCAGCTCGACAATTTCTCGGCCCGGATGACCGTGGCCGCGTCGCTCATCGTCGTCTTTCTGATCCTATGGCAATTCGTAGCGCCCCGGCTGTAACCGACCGGGACCTTTGGGCCCAGTACCCGTTCCTGCCCGGAGCGGAGGCGCTGATCGCCGAGTACTCGCCGTCGCTGGGCGAGCTCCTCACCTCCCCCGCCTTCGGTCGCGCCCGTGAGCTCGGCCGGATCCGGGTGCGCGCCGCCGCCGACGATCCGACCGGGACCGCGGCGATGGGCGAACTGGATCGGGCCGACCCCGACGAGCGGTTCCTCTCGTTCATGTACGCCCGGCTGCTTCTCTCGGTCGCGTCGACGACGGCACCGGCCCGGCGCTGGGCCGTGGCGGAGGCGCGGCGCGCCGCCGATCGGCTGGAAACGGCCGCCGAACGCAAGCCGGGCGAGTTCACCGGCGTCGCCCGACTCCTCGGATTCCCGACCGAGCCCACGGCCGGCGGTTACCGGTTCTCGCTGACCGAGTACCTTCGCCTTTCCGCGGGACTCCGCGAGCCAGAGTTCCGGCTGGTCCATCAGCGCCTCGCGCGCGGCGAGGTGGAGGTCTCTCCGGCCCGCGCGGCCCGACTGCTTCAGGAAGGCATCCGGGTCCGTCTCTCCGCGAGCCTGCCGGCCGAGGTCGGCGCCGACGTCCGGAACCGGCTCGAGGCCGCAGAGCTCGATTTTCTCCGAGACCTGGCGCAGCGGGTGCCGTTGCCGACCCCGCGCCGCGGGGTCATGATCCTCCGGCCGGAGTACTTCCCGCCGTGCATCCGCAAGATGCGCCGGATGCTCGAACAGGGGGAGAACCTAACGCACTCCGGCCGGTTCGCGCTCGCCGCCTTCCTCCACCGGGTCGGCGCCGACTTCGATACGATCGTCGATGCGTACCGGGGCGCGCCGGATTTCGACGAGGGGATCTCGCGGTACCAGGTGGAGCACATCACCCAGCGCGACG
This sequence comes from Thermoplasmata archaeon, assembly GCA_030037735.1. Lineage (GTDB taxonomy): Archaea > Thermoplasmatota > Thermoplasmata > Lutacidiplasmatales > UBA184 > JAKIWV01. The sequence continues at coordinate 35,929 of JASHQC010000012.1, read as the reverse complement.
GCGGCCGGGGCTACGAGCCCCCGACCTGCGAGACGCTTCGGAGCCAGGGGCTCTGCTTCCGCGACGGGGACCCGGCGGGCCGGAGTCCAGTTGACCGGGAGCGTGACCCCCGGTGTTTCGACCCGAACCTGGTCCGGCCGACTCAATACTACCGGCTCAAGGGGGGGACGGCGGTGGTGGGGCCGACGGCGGGGGCGGCGGGAGGAGCACCGGGCGGGGCAGCGCCCTCGAGATCTCCCGGGCCCGGGTGAACACCGTCCATTGGCCAGCGACCACGAAGTAGACGAACAGCAGGTCGAACACCGTGAGCGAAACGCCCGCGATGGTGAAGCGGGCCAGCGAAAAGCCCGGAACCAACGGCGGGAGCACCAGCAGGAACTCGACGAACGCGACGGCGGAGAGGAGCAGCAGCCGGTCCGCCCTTCCCAGTAGCCCGCGATAGAGGCGACCGAGGCCGAGGGCCTGGGCCTGCGTCCCCATGTAGCTTGCCAGCAGGAGGCTCACGAGCGCGAGCAGCGCCAGCCAGGTGATCGAGAATCCCGAGGCGGCGAGGCCGAGCACGACGACGACATCGCCGTACCGGTCCAGGACGTGGTCGAGGAAATCCCCCCGCACCGAGGCTCGTCCCGTCCGTCGAGCCACCTCTCCGTCGAGCAGGTCAAAGGCCCCACCGGCAAAGATCAGCACCGCGACCGGCAGAAAGAGGTACGGCGTCGAGTACCGGGTCAGGAAAGAGAGAACGCCGGCGGCCACCAGGAGCCCGAACCCGAGCCAGCTCAGGGAGGCCGGGGACCAGGTCAACCACGGCTGGACCCACCGGTCCAGATACGGCCCGACGCGACCCCGGTACCTCTCGAGCACCATCGGGTACTCTCAGAGCGCCCCGCGCAAAAGCTCCTCGGTCACTCGGCGGTCGGCCAGCCAGTTGACCTGACCATACCTCGACGCCGGCCGTCGTCGGACAAGGCCCTCCACCATCCGGGCCACCGCCGCCGGGGAGCGGTGCGTCGTATCCACCTCCCGGACCGGGACCCCGGCCCCCAGCGCCTCCACGAGCACGATGTCCAGCGCTTCCGCGAGGACGTTCGCCGCCCGGTCCGGGGCGCTCCTCCCAACCCGCCGGAGCCGACGCCCGAGCTCTCGCGGGTGGCACCGGAGCACGATGATGTACCGGACGGGCAAGAGGCCAGCCAGGTGACCGACCACCACCCCCGTCGGAACGGTTCGCGCGTACGACCGGAATTTCCGGCGCAGCGACGAAAGATCCACCTCGACCGACCGCCGGTTCTGGCGGCGACCGGCGCCGAGTCGGAGCGCGAGGTCTTGAAGTTCGGTCGCATGGAGGTCCGCCGAGAGCCGCTGAGCCACCGTCGACTTTCCCGTACCGGGGGTCCCGGTGAGGGCTACCCAACCCTTCGATGCCGCGGTGGTCCGAGTGGCGTACCGGTGTCTCGCCTGCGGCGGCTTCCCGATACGGATGGAACCCCCGTCGGCTCCGGTCTCACCGTCCGGCAAACCGTTCCGAGGCCTCTTCAATTCTCATCCCGGACATATTTAAGTATTCAAAGTCGTCACCCGGCCCATGCGCCGAATATTGCTGGGTACTGCCGGGTTGGTCGTCTTCACTCTGATCGCAATGGTGGCCCTGGCTGGCGTCCCGGCCGTAGGCCATGTCGCGCCGACGGCGTCCGCGTCGCGGGCCGCTTCCCATCTCTCCACTGCGCATGCACCCGCCGCGGCGCCACCTGACGGCAACGCCTCGGCGATTGGGGCGTTCACGAACACCTTCACGATCGGGGTATCGCCGTTCTACGTCCTCCCGATTAACGTCACCTGGAAGGAAGCAGAAACCAACGCCACTATCACCGGCGCCAACCCCTCGAACACGAGCTACTCCGGCGGAAACCTGACCATGTGGCTGAACGTGAGCTTCATTACACCCTCCGGGCCGCAGCTTGTGCTATCTTACCTGTTCAATGGCTCGGATGCCTTTACCTGCAGCTCACCGAGCGCGTGCACGTTCTACCAGCCGATCACCACGGGCGACCTCCTGGCCGGGTTCGGGCTCACCGGAGATGATCAACTACCCAGAGGAGAGTACTCCTTCCTGCTCACCTCGAACGCCACCAACCAGAGCGCCACCCCGCTGGTCTACACGGCGTCCACGACCCAGGCCTCGACCAACCTCGCTCCCTACGCCGCCTACGGACAGTTCCTCTCGCCGGTCGGAACCGTGCAAGCCGGCGTGCTGACGATTGCAGGCAACTATTCGGGCAGCTACCTGACCGCCGCGTCCGTCACGGTGCTCAACGCCAGTAAGGGAACGGTCTTTACGTCGGGAATTTTCAGTTCGGCGCCGAACCGTGAGTACGCCTTCGCCGTACCCTGGACGGTCGTCACGCCCGGCAACTACACGCTGAGCATGGCGCTCACGGAGCAGTGGGGCGGGGTCCTGTACTTCAACAGCAGCGTCACGGTGACCCCCGGGGTCATCGCCACCCACACCTATTCCAACAGTACGTGGGGTATTCCCGGACTCGGTCCCGGTGGGAGCGGGGCGCTCCTCGTGACGCTTGGGGTCATCATTGGAATCATCGTGATGGCCCTCGTCGGCCGCAGCCTGTGGGGCGGAGCGAAGCCGGCGCCGGCTCAACCCTGGACCGGCGAGAAGCCGGCGGCCGTGACACCGGGCCCAGGCGGCACTTTCGAGTGCTCGGTGTGCCACCAGACGTTCCCGAACGAGGACGCGCTCAAGGAACACGCGAAGTCGCAGCACGGCATCACGATGTGAGGCGGGCCGCCGACGGGCGGCGCGTCGCTAACCCCTTCCCTCTTTCTCTTTTTTTCTGAGTCCTTCCGTCGGTCGGCGGGGGCGTTGGTCCGACGGCTGAGCCCGCCTCGATCCCGCCGTCGGTCAGAGGAATCGGAGCTGCCGAAGGGTCCGACGCCACGCCAGGACCTCTCCCCCAACCTTCGCGCCGTCCCGGCCGGCCCGTACTAGGAGGTCGGCGAGGCGGCCCATCTCCTCCGGCCGGAGTCCGAGCCGCGTGATCTCCGCGGTGCCGAGCCGGCCCTCGAAATCGGCGATCAATCGTTGCCGCTCCCAGCGGCGTACGACGGCCGCCGGGCCGACGCCCCAGCGTCGCGCGAGCTCGGCGCGGTCCAATCGGAGCTGGTGGGACTGGGTGAATCCGCGGTCCGCTCCGATGAGCGGGAGACCCCGGTCCGCGAGGGCCCGGCCCAGCGCCTGCGCGTTCGCCACAACGGTGCGCGCGTACTCCGCCCCGAAGCGTTCCATCTCGAGGAGTGTTTGGCCGAGCGCCGCAATCCGGTGCCAGTGCGCGTTGTCGAACACCCGCCAAACGAGCGCGGGGTCGACCTGGGCGAACAGGTCCTCCCGGTCGGTCACGAGCAGCCCACCCTGCGGACCCGGGAACGACTTGTGCGTGCTGCCGTACAGCACGTCCGCCCCCTCGCGCAGAGGGTCCTGGAAGACCCCCCCGGCCACCAACCCGAGGACGTGCGACGCGTCGTAGAACACCAGGGCCTCCTGGGCATGGGCGGCCTCGGCGATTTCGCGGAGCGGGTACGGGAAGAGGAAGAAGCTCTGGCCCAGCACGACCCCTTGGGGGCGCTCCCGGCGGATCTCCTCGACCGCTTCGGCGGCGGAGACTTCACCCGAGACCGGATCGGCCGGGAGCGGACGCACCACGAAATCGAGTATCGCCGGGATGAATCCGGCGGCGTATCCGTCGTAGCCGCCCGCGGAGGGAGGGATGGCGAGGACCTTCGCGTGGCGTGGGAGGAGAGGAGCCAGGGCCGACAGGGCGGCGATGTGGCCCGACAGCGGCCGGGTCGTCGCCCATCGTCCGTGGAACAGCCGGGCCGCTGCGGCGTTCGCGAGACGCTCGACCTGGTCCGTGTAGCGGGTGCCGGCGTAGCTGTTGTCGATCTCCTCCCCGCCCACGGTCGTCTTCATCGGCAACGTGTACCGACCGGCGAGGTCCGAGCCGAGGTAGCGGCGGGCCGTGGGCGACAGTGCGTTCTCGCTGGCGAGCAGATTGAATACCCCCCGTCCGCGCCACCGATTGTGGGCGCGGATGAGACGGGCGAGGCGACGCTCCTCGTCGCCTGGCGGCGCGCTCATCCAGTGTCGCGGGCCTGGCGCAGACCGTAGTCCGAGGAGACCTTCCGGCGCTCGCGATTCCCGCACCGCGGGCAGACGAGCTCCGACCGGCCTGTGAGCTCGAGCGTCGCGTGGCAGCGCTGGCACCGGGCCGACACCACCCCGAGGGACGAGGGGGCCGTGGTCAGCTTAATCGACGGATGGTTCTCGAGGATCCGGGCGAGCACCAGGTCGCCGGGCGCCAGCTCGTCGTTCAGGTTCTCGGTGTACCCCTCCTTCACCTTGGAAACGTGGATCGTCCCCTCCGGTTCCCCGGGGACGGTTCGCGAGGAGGGATGCGCCGCCAGTATTTCGACGATCGCCATCGCGCTCTTGAGGTCCTCCACCCGGCCGAGCACGACGTCGCCCACGTCCAGCTCCGGGATGCTGTGCAGCGCGCGTACGGTGACCGAGCGGCTCGACGGATCGACGCGCGACTGACCCAGCAAGGCCGAGTAGATCCGGCCATCGTGCTCGTAGGTTCCGCGGCCCGGAACGAACTCCTCCGCGGTCCCCAGTAGGTCGCCAGGCACCACAAGCCGTCCGGATTGGGTCGCCTTCATCGGGATGCGTGCTCCGTGCGCAGAACCCAGAGATCGACCGAGAGAGGAACCCGGGGTTTCCGATGGTGGGGAAACGTCGCGGGAAGCTCCCAGTGTATCGGTCGCGCCGTCTCGATCCGCGCGCCGCGCGCGACCGCCTCGCGACCTATAAAGGTTCGGGACTCGGCGAGCGAAAACGCGTAGATCGCTCGCCGGGCGAGCGCGAACGCCCGGTTCCAGAACGGCGCGTCGGCATGACGGCGTTGGGCCCCGAACGGAGGATTCATCACGACCGTGTCGGCGGCCTCGCGGTAGGCTGACACGGAACTCTTGACCCATCGAACGCCGACGCCGAGACGATCGGCGTTGGTTCGCGCGACGGCGATGGCTTCCGGTGCCCGTTCCACCCCGACCACGCGCCGCGCGCCGAGGATCGCGGCGCCAATCGCGAGCAGCCCGGTTCCGCTGCCTAGGTCGAGAACGGTTCGTCCGGCGAGGTCGTCGCGGGCCAGCGCGTCGTAGAGCAGCTCGGCGGCTGCCTCCGGCGGAGTCGCGATCTGTTCCGTGTCGGCCCTCGGACTCACGAACCCGGAAAGCTGCCCGAGGACCCGGACCAAACGGGGTCGCGGAAGCGGAGGGAACCGGTGAGGGCCCGCCTCCCGCGCGGGAGAAGCGGGGAGCCGGATTTGAACCGGCGAACGCCTGCGCGACAGGATCTCTTCCGGCACCGCCAGGGCGGCCCGGTTTAAGTCCTGCGCCGTTACCGGGCTTGGCTATCCCCGCACCGCGTTCAGCGGGCCGCGGGGGCTTCTTCTTCGCGCGCCGCGGCGGCGGCGTGCGCACCGCGCTTCACGGAGACGCGCTTCGGGAAGTACTTCAGGATCACGACGTCGTTGACCGCGGAAACCCACCGGTAGGGCACGTTGACGGGTCGAGAATCCTCCACTAACACCGGGTTCGGGTCGGCGACGAATAGGCCGTCGATCTTCGATCCCTCGATGTCCACGACCACGTTTGCCACTTCGCCCAGCAGGCGCCCTTCCTGGGTGTACACCTGCCGTCCAATGAGTTCCGTCATCTCGACTAGCATCGCTGGCTCCGAGACGCTGGACGCGGAGTGGTCCTATAAAAGTACTCGCGTTGAGGCGAAGCCGCCGCCGGCTACGGCGCCCCCTCTCCTCCGGACGGCTTCGAAATCTGCCGGACCTGGGAGCGGTAGAGCGACAGAAGCTCGGCCGTCGTCGTCGCGGTCTCGGCGTCCTTGTCGTCGCGCCAGCGGCCGGTGAAGCGGGGGAACCGGAGCGCGAGGCCGGCGTCCGGACGGACCAGTCCCTTGCCGGCCGGATGGATGGGGCTCAGCGTGAGTTCCGCCCCACGAACCTCGAGGACGACAGCCGGCCGGAACCAGACGTCCGGAACGAGCTCGGTCACGATCGATTCCGGTCGCTCCTTCACTTCGTACGGTTTCAGCTTGTGAGGCAGCGCCTCGAGCGTCGCGTCGTCGAAGCCGCTCCCAACCTTGCAGAAGCTCTCGAACCGGTCCTCGTCCGGGTTGTAGACGGCGAGTAGCAGTGCCCCGTAGCGTCCTCCCCGGCGTCCGTGGCCGTAGAACGCCCCCACGACCACGCCATCGATCGAGTCCGCGAGCGCGTGGGTGTACTCCCGCTTGTACTTGATCCACCAGAAGCCGCGAGCCCCCGCCCGGTAGGTGCTTCCGTCCGCGAGCGACTTTGCCATGACGCCTTCGCATCCGGCCGCGATCGCCTCCTCGAAGAACCGCTCGGCCTCCGACAGGGAGGTAACGACCCGCTGCGTCGCCAGGCGGACCCGCTCGGTGTCCTTGACGAGTCCCTCGAGACAACGGCGACGCTCCGGGAACGGCTCGTCCACGGTCGTGGTCGTTCCCTCGAGCAATACGTCGAAAAGAAACAGCCGCACCGGGACCTCTTCCTGAAGCCGTTCCAGGTCATACTTCCGGCCCCGGCGTCGCGAGACCTCCTGAAACGGTCTCAACTCGTCCGTCTCCGGGTCGACCGGAACACACTCCCCCTCGACGATGGCAGGCCGGCGACGGATGGAGGAGGGAAGCGCGGCGATGAGCTCGGGAAACTGCGCCGAGATCTGTTCGAGTCGGCGGGAAAACAGCTTGACCGGGCCGCTCGCCGGGATGTGCGCTTGGACCCGGAGACCGTCGTACTTGTACTCCAGAGCGGCTCGGCCCTCCATGCGCTTCAGTACGTCCGCCAGGTCGGGGGAGCGTTCCGCGAGCATCGGCCGGATCGGGCGGCCGACTTCGATGCCGATCTGTCGCAACCCTTTCAGGCCTTGCCGCGCCACTTTCTCGGCCACGAGACCCAGGTCGCTGGAACGGTTGTACGCCGCTTCGACCGCGGCGCGCGCCTCCTTGCTGCCGTCCGCGAACGCGAAGCTCAGGGCGTCGACTATCGTCATTTCTCGGACGCCGAGCCGGAGCTTCCCCAGGACAAAGCGGACGATGTACTTCGCCTCGCCCGGCGTGGCCCGGGCGAGCAACTCCACCAAGATCCGGATCTTGAGCTCCTGGGAGCCTTCGCCGGTCGACGTGGCGATGCGGGTCAGCCCGGAGTATACCTCGTCCACTCGGAGCGGTTCGCCCTCCAACCGCGCGGCCCGCTTCGGCGCCAACTCTTCAGCGGTCGTTCCCAGGTCGCCCGTACGTCGCAGGCTCTCCGTCACGGCTTTTTCCGGCGCATGCGTGGCGAGCGCGACAGCCCGGGCGGCCAGCGAGTCGGCGACGCCGAGCTCCACGCCCTCGAACTCCGGCCGGAGCTCGCCCTGCATCAGGTAGACCAGCGGGGGCAGCTGGTTCGGGTCGACCTTCCGCAGCAGGTCCACGAGGATGGCTCGCATCTCGAGCCGCTTGCTCGTCGCCTCGAGCCGCTCGTACTCCGCGACCAGGTCAGCGAACTGCATGGCCGGCCCCCCGCTGGACCGCGGAGCGCAGCAGGGCGAGATTATCCGCGATGGTCCCGTGACCAAACACCGAGTTGCCGCAGACGAAGAACGTGGCTCCCGCCTCGGCGGTCTCGAGAGCGGTTTCGGGCGTGACGCCTCCGTCGATCGAGAGATCGGCCGAGGAACCGACCGCGTCGAGCCGCGCGCGCACTGCCCGGACCTTGAGCAACGCCTCGGGAATGAACTTCTGGCCCGAGAAACCCGGGTGAACGCCCATCACCATGATCTGGTTCAGCTGATCGAGCCATGGCCACACTCGGTCCACCGGAGTGTCTGGGCGTAGGGCAGCTCCCACCTCGACATCGAGGTCCTGTCCGGCTCGAACGAGGGCCGCGGGGTCCGCCCGAGCTTCGAGATGGAACACGAGGGTGTTTCCCCCGGCGCGCGCGAAGGCTTCGAAATAGCGGGCCGGCTCCTCGATCATCAGATGCACATCCAGGGGGAGTTTGGTCTGTCGCCGGACAGCGGCCACCCAAGCGGGTCCGAACGTGATGTTGGGGACGAAGTGCCCGTCCATCACGTCCAGATGAAACGCGTCGGCGCCGGCGGCCTCCGCCGCTCGCATGGCCTCTCCCAGCGCCGCAAAGTCCGCGCTCAGGAGCGACGGAGCGAGCCGGAGCGGCCGCCGAGAAATCATTGAGGGTCGCGACGAATAAGAGTATAAATAGAACCTGTCGGGTTAGCGCCCAGTTTCCGGCGTTTGCCGGGTCAATGGTGAAAAGGATGAGTGAAAGTGCGAGTGGAGGTTGGAGAGGAACCTCGCGAAGACTCGGATTGAGCAGCGCCACGGCGGTCGTTATTTTGATCGTGGTCCTCGTGGTGGCCGGCCTGGGGTCGTTCTTCGTGTTCAACGCCCAGGTGCCGACCAAGACCTGTGTCCCGGCCACCGCTCCCGGCTGCCTGGTCAGCAATACTCACGATGTAACGGTCGTGGCACCTTTTACCACGACCCAGACCGCGCAACCCGTCCCTTTTACCGTTACGCTTCCTGAAACTTCTGGACATTACGAAATCAATTTTGGAGACGGCACGAACGCCTCCAGTACTACGGCGACCTTCACTCACACCTACAAATTTGCCGGAACGTACATCGTTTCCGCTGAGGCATTGGTCGGCTCGACCTGGCACGACAACCTGCACGCTCTCCTCGTCGTGACCATCAACCCCTCCTTCACTTCGGACATTAACGGAACGCTTCCGAGCGTCCGAGGGACGTTCATCTCGAACTCCACCTCGACCACGGCTCCCACCGGCGTCCTCGCGACCGGTGGCACGATGAACGTCGAGGGCGTTTACACCCTTAACGCCTCGTCCGCCGGCTGGGTCTACATTCCGCCCACGATTACGGCGTCCTGCGGGACCAGCTGCATCAAGACGACCCCGATAACGGTCAGCGGTCAGCCCGGGGTCAGCGCTTCAGTGACCTTCACCAGCCCAGGCATATACACGATTACCTACAACGCGGGATCCCAGTTTGGCACCGCCGCCCTGGCGCAGGACTACGTCTGGACGGCGTACGTTTCCTCGCCGTCGGGAATCTCGGTGGGAACCGCGAGCTACAAGAGTCCTCACCCCGGCACTCTGATCATTTACCACAACTATCCGGGTGGCGCCGAAACGCTCGACCCGTCGATCGATTACGAGACGGTCGGGTACGAGGTGATCGAATCGGTATATCAGACCCTGATTTCGTACAATGGAAGCGCGTCCGGTCCATCGCCGAATGATTACGTGCCCGTGATCGCGGCGTGTGTGCCGGGCACGACGGCCTGCACGAGCCTGTTCGGCAGCACCCTGCAGAGCGGCCCCTACTATACGTTCGTGATTTCCTCTGCGCCGCACTTCTTTGACCCGGCGCACATGAGCGCGTCGTGGGGAGTCTGGCCGTCGGATGTCGTCTTCTCGGAGGCGCGGGCGATGTCGCTGGCCAACCCGATCGGCGACTTCCCGGGTTGGATCCAGGCTCAATCGCTGATCGCCGCGCCGTCGAACAGCTCCTGGGATTCGTCATACCACGCTCCGTTCAACAACACGCCGTACAACATCCTGCACTCGATGACGATCAACGGAAGCGCGTGCCCCTCTATCGCGATGACGTCCTCGCTCTACCACGGCTGCGTGACGTTCAACGCGAGCGGTTGGGGCGCCTACAATAAAGGGCCGCTGGGTTGGTCGAACTTCCTCGACTACATGACGATCCAGAGCTCCGGCGCCATCCTGTCCTGCGGATGGGAAACGGCCAATGGGGCGGGGCTCCCCGGATTTGCGACCGTCACGGGCGCCGGGGACTCTCCCTGCGATCTGTCGTCAAACGTGACGAACATCGGTACGTCGGCGAACCCCTCGATCGCGAACACCGCATGGGACTTCATGCTGACCGACTTCCTGATCACGGAGCCCCCGTGCGGGGATGCCACGGTCTCATGCGCCCACATGGTCGGGACGGGACCGTACTACCTGTCGAGCTACGTCGTCGCGACGTCCTATGGCCTGAAGGCGAACCCGAACTACGAGGCGAACCCCAACTGCTCGTGGACCTACGTGCAGGGCGTTGAGGCCTGTTACCCCCAGCCGGGGGCCTACGCGGCCAGTGTCGATGTGACCTGGGAGTCAGATCCCTCCCTGACGGCCGGTTTGCAAGGGATGGAGGCGGGCGTCGTCGACTTTGCCGACTACCACGGGTCGACCCAGACTGCCTTAGCGCTCCAGTTCGTGGCGCAGCACAAAGCAACGCTCACGATAGGCTCGACGTTGGCCATCGATTTCTGGCCGTTCAACCTCGACTTCAACTTGTCCGCCGCGGCCGCGTACCCCACGGGACCGATTACCGTCCCGGAGGACTTCTTCTCGTATATCGGAGTGCGGCAGCTCTTCAGCACCGCGTACGCCTATACGACGGTCCAGTCGACGCTCAACACGGTCGACGGAATCCAGTACCAGTTCGACTACGGAGGGGTGATTCCCCACTTTATGTCGGACTACTACCCGGCGAACATCAGTTGGCCGAGCGCCGACCCGGTGTCGAGCTATAGCAGCACCCTGTCGCCGTCGTACTGGTGGGCCGCGTTAACGACCCCCTCGTTCGCGGGCGGGCAGTACTACGACCCGGAGCTGGCGAGCTGTAGCTCGGCGAGTCCCTGCCAGGTGCCGCTGTTCCTGCAAACCGGAGCGCCCAACCTGGACCAATCCGGAGCGTTGCTGGCACAGAATCTGCTGACCTACACCAACGGCAGCATCGTCATCCACACGCTGGACATTAACTTCGTTCAGCTGGTCATCAATTCGCTGTACACCGGGGCCTACCAGAGCCCGATGCCGTTTTACCGGCTCGGCTGGGCACCGGATTATGCAGCGCCGGATGACTACTGGATCCCGCTGTACTACCCCAACTCGACCTACACCGACTCCGACACGGTGTTTCCGCAGCTGAACCTGCCCCAGTTCACCGAGCCCTACTGCTCGCAGAACGTCCAAACGTACATCAACGCGGTGAACAACTCCTGCGAGGGCACGGCCTACGACCTCATGCAGCAGTTGTTCATCCAGACCTACCTGACGTCGAACCACACGTACCAGCTGCTGCTCTACAACATGGCCGAGCACATCGCCGAACACCTGGCGCTCTACATTTACACGTTCCAGGACAACAACGTGTGGATGGAGGCGCCCTGGATCAACGGCGCTTCCATCGACCAGAACGTGGTCCTCTCGGGCGCCCTGGACATCGCGTATTTCTGGATCGACTACCAGGGTGGGGTGCCAGCGTAACCGCCGAGCACTCGAGCCGGCATCGGCCCTAGCCACGGGGAACGCCGGTCTCCCCGTGAACCCCTTCCTTCCTTTTTCTTTCCTACCCGAGCGAGGGACCGGGGACCGTCGGGTCGGGATCCGCTCCCGATCGAGATGGAACCGACGATGTCCTGAGCGGGAAGGGTCGGCTGCCCTACCGGGTTACGTCAAACGGATCGTAGCCGTGACGCAGCCGTCGGTGTTCGGCCGTCCACAGACCGAACCGGACTGGGACGAGCCAGTTGGGCCGGAAGGGCATCCGGGCGAGGTCCTCTTCCCGCGAGGGCCGATAGTAGAGGAACCGCCAGAGAAGGAGCTCGAGATACGTCAGGCCAACCAGAGTGAACAGGATGCCAACGACGGTGTATCCCCCGACCGCGCCCACGCCCGAGGGACCGATCCATTGTACGGTGGCCCAGACGTCGAGGGTCAGGAAGCCCAGGAGGGTCCATATCGAGGCGAACGAGGTGAGGAACCACTCCCGCCAGCCCGGGCCCTCCTCGGCGAGCGCCTGCTCCCGGGCGGCCCCTGTGAGCTTCGGGAGGTACCCCGTGCCGCCGTAAGTGGGCGGAGGCGGAGGGGAGGGGGCGGCGCCCGGTTCGTTGGTCGACATGAAGACCAGGCCTCCGCGCGCTCGTCAGAGCGCCGCGGCGGCGGGGAAGGGGGGATTATCGGTGGGAAGGTGGTCGCGTGGCGGCTCCTCCGGTTTCTCGGCCCCGGCGAATGGGATAGGCCGTAGTGCGGCAACGGCGGGTAGTTCGACGCGGTGTGGCAGGTCTCCGGTCCCCGCCGCACTGCCGGCGGCCCCTTGAGGGCCAGGATAGAGATGGCAGGCCACCCAGTGGTTCTTCCGGACCGGGATCAACGGAGGCTCGACCCTCGAACAGATCGGCATCACGGCGGGGCAACGGGTGTGGAAGCGGCAGCCCGACGGGGGGGCCGCCGGGCTCGGGACGTCGCCCGAGAGGATGATTCGCTCCCGCTTCAGTTCGGGGTCAGGGATCGGAATCGCGGCGAGCAACGCTTGGGTATAGGGGTGCAACGGCCGCTCGAACAGCTCCTCCGTATCGGTGCCTTCGACGATCTGGCCGAGGTACATGACGAGGATGCGGTTCGACATCGCGCGGACCACGGAGAGGTGGTGGGAAATGAACAGATACGTGAGGTTCTCGTCCCGCTGCAGTCGCCTCAATATGTTCAGGATCTGGGCTTGCACTGACACGTCGAGAGCACTGGTCGGTTCGTCCAGCACGACGAACTCCGGATGGGGCGCCAGCGCGCGGGCGATCCCAATCCGCTGGCGTTGCCCCCCGGAGAACTCGTGGGGGAACCGCCACAGGTGATCTGGATTGAGGCCGACGGCCTGGATGAGCTCGGCGGCGCGCTCGTAGCGCTCCTGGCGGGTGCCGAGTCCCTGGATGGCGAGGGGCTCGGTGATGATGTCCCGGACCAGCATCCGGGGGCTGAGCGACGAGAACGGGTCTTGGAAGACGATCGACATATGGCGACGCATCTCCTTGAGCCGTTTTCCGCTGAATCGGTAGATCGAGTACTCTTGCCGAAGGCGCTGAAGCTCGCGGTCGGTCTCGGGCGAGGCCGCGGTTCCCGCACCACCGTTGGGTCCCACTCCGGCCGCCCGGATCCGGTCCGACTCTGCTTTCGGGAGCCGGTAGTACACGTTCCCCCCGGTCGGCTCGACGAGCCGGAGCAAGAGCCGTCCGAGGGTGGTCTTGCCGCACCCGCTCTCACCGACGAGCCCGACCGTTTCGCCTCGGGCGAGGGAGAAGCTTACCCCGTCGACGGCCCGCACGTCCCCGATGTGGGAGGAGAATACCCCGCCCCGGATCGGGAACCACTTGTGGAGGTCCTCGACGAGCAACAGCTCGTCTGCGCCCTCGACATAGACCACGGTCAGGCACCTCCTACGGGGGGACAACCGGTCCGTGATACAGATAACACGCGACGGTGTGTCCCTCCGCTTCGATCGTCACCGGGGGCCGCGCCTGCTTGCAGATCTCCATCGCATGGGGACATCGCGGATGGAAGCGGCAGCCGCTCGGGGGGTATATGAGGTTCGGGACCGACCCCGGGATCGACTCGAGGTGCTTCGTCGGGTCGTCCATCCGGGGGATCGAGTTCAGCAGTCCCTGCGTGTAAGGGTGCAGCGGCGACCGGAACAGGTCCTGAACGGCGGCGGTTTCGACGACGACACCCGCGTACATGACCGACACTCGGTCGGCCGTCTCGGCGATCACCCCGAGGTCGTGCGTAATGAGCAGCACCGAGCTTCCGAGCCGGTGCTTGAGCCCGCGCAGGATGTCCAGGATCTGCGCTTGAATCGTCACGTCGAGCGCCGTCGTAGGCTCGTCCGCAATCAGTAGCGACGGGTCCGACGACAGCGCCATCGAGATCATCACGCGCTGCAGCATGCCCCCGGAGAGCTCGTGGGGGTAGCCACGGGCCACCTGGTAGGGGTTCGCGATGGACACCCCCTCGAGCAGCCGCACGGAGCGCCAGAACATCTCGTCCTTCGCCGGATGTTTGGCCCGACGGCCAATTCCGGGCAGGGCGAAGACGAGCCCGCGGAACCAGTGCCCGAGGGCTCGGCTGCGGAGGGACCGGAGGCGACCGGTCAGCGGGCGACCCTCGACCATCTCCTCCTTGAGTGCAGCGTTCGTTTCCTCTCGAAGTTGCACACCGCGGAGTTCGTGCTGCACGTAGCGGCGCTGGAGGGAGCCCAACTGGAACCGATGGGTGGCGACCACCAATTCCTCTCGCCGCTGCTCATCGCTCAGGCCGGACTGTCGTAGGATATGGTAGGCTTGCGTCCCCAGCGTCTCGTGGCCGAGGGCTTGCCCGAACGCTTGACTCGCGGCCCGCACGTTCTGCCCTTCGGACCCTGGCGGCGCCTCTAAGAGAGTCGTGATGGCCGATTCGATGGCCTCCTTCGAGGGAAGCGGCGTCAGCAGACCGCCGAGGATCTCCTGGCCCCGATGGAGGCGGAGCGCCTCCGAGAGCTGGTCCGAGATGGAGAAGATCGGATTGAGTGCGGAGGAGGGCTCCTGGAAGATCATCGAGATGCCGGCTCCCCGGACCGAATTCACCCGTTCCTGGGCCTGCTGAATCGCCCGGAAGTTCCGCTTGACCTTCACGCGGTTGGTCTTCTTCACCGGCTTGAACTTGGCCTCCCTCTCCAGCCCCCAGAGGAGGTTGGCGTCGCCGAACCGGATCTCGCCGGCCATGATGCGGCCCGGCGGGTCGGCGATGAGCCGAAGCACCGAAAAGGCCGTGACGCTCTTGCCGCAGCCCGTCTCTCCGACCAAGCCGAGCGTCTCCTTCGGCTGGATGTCGAGGTCAACCCCGTCGAGGGCCTTTACGACGCCGTCGTAGGTGTAGAAGTACGTGCGCAGGCCCCGGATGCGAAGGACGGGGGCTGCGGCCGCGCCGCTGGACCCCTTTCCCGAGAGAGGGGGCGACGGGCTCGTTGTTTCGGCGGACGGAGTCTCCGATGGAAGCGGAACGGCCGGCGACGGCACGGACGTGACGGCGATCGAGCTCATCTCCGAAGCCTCGGGTCGAGGGCGTCGCGCAGTCCATCCGCCACGAAGTTCACCGAGATAGCGAAAAGAAACAAGCACGTTCCCGGGAAGAAGACCTGCCACCACGGGAAGGTGCAGGTGCTGCACGTCACGAAGGTCCCCACGTTCGTTACGGAGAACGCGGCGAGGGTGCCCCACTCGGGAAAGTAGATGATGGGCCAGATTTGGTACCCCAGAAAGACGATTGCCGCGAGGAGGAGCGGCACCGTTCCGACGTCGAGGGACATCTGAACGAACACAGGGTACATGCTGTTCGGGATGATGTGCCGGGTGATGATCCGGCTGCGGCGGGCCCCGCTCGCCCGGGCCGCCTCGACGTACTTTTGCTCCCGGGTCACCAACACCTGTCCCCGGACGATCCGGGTGTAGAGTGGCCACCACGTGATGACAAAGGCGACAATCAGAATCTCCACTCGTCCATCGAGCGTTCCCACCTTAGTGCCGAGCACGGTGAGCGTGATCAGCACCAGGAAGAGACCGGGGATGGCGAGGAAAATGTCAGTGAACCGCATAATGACCTCGTCGGTCGCGCCGCCGGAATACCCCGCGACCGCTCCGAGCAGGAGACCGATCGTAGCGCCACTGGCGACGACCGAACTCGCGATGCCCAGCGACCAGGGAGCTCCCTTTATCAGCCCGGGGAGGAGGTTGAAGAAGTACGTGGAATCCGGGGAGACGGTGAGCGAGCCCAGCGGCAGGGGTCCTAAGCTGATTCCGCCGCTACTGATCCGGATGGTCGGCGCGACGACCGACGGAGAAGCGGCCGGCACCGAGTAGCAACCCGAGACGCCGGGCGTTCCCGCCGGGTAGACGCAGACGGGAATGCAGCCCACGGGCGTCTCGTTCGCTGGCGTTCCGGGCGCCACGCCGCAGTACCGCGCCAGGGAGTCCGAGGGGGCGGGATAGAATGGAGAGGTCAGGGCCACGAGGACCCAGAAGATGACGATTCCCAGCCCCACCATCGCGAGGGTGTTCCGGCGGAGAAAGTAGAACGTCCGTTTGTACTGGTCCAATCGCGGGTTCGGCCGCCGGCCCGATGACGGTGCGGCACCCGAGGTTTCCTCGGCCCCCGCCATTCCCTACCCGAGCCTCACCCGGGGGTCAAGGTAGGCATAGATCACATCGACGATGATGTTCGCGGCGACGACGATGATCGTGAACAGTAGAGTGGAGCCGAAAATCAGGCCCAGGTCAGGCGGCGGCTGAATCGACAGTGCGAGGATATACCCGATGCCACGGAGACCGAAGACATCCTCGATCACGGGGAATCCCGCGATGAAGAAGGCGAAGGTAAGCCCGAGGACGGTGACGGTCACGTTGAGGCTGTTCCGGCCCGCGTGGCGGCGCACGACGTCGCGCTCGGACACCCCTTTGGCCCGCGCGGTCCGCACATAGTCGAGGTTCATGACTTCCAGCATGCTGTTCCGCACGAACCGGAGGATGCCGGCCACGTACCCGTAGGCGATGACCAGGGCCGGCAAGATCATCCGGTAGAACGATTGCCACGCCAACGACAGGTCGCCGTGGATGAGGGCGTCGATCGTGGGGAAATGCGTGGGAGAGGTCTGTAAGTGGGTGCCAATCCAGGAAGGGTACACACTGCCGGGGAGACAGGTGACCGGAGGCCAGGAGCCGTACCACTCGTTATAATGGGACGAGGTGAAGTTGCAAATGGCGGTTGCGCCGCCGGACAAAAACGTCGCACCGAGGAGCACCAACACTCCGAGCAGGAAGGCGGGCAATGCGTAACCGGAGAAGGACATCACCCGGGCGGCCTGGTCGGCGGGCCGGTTACGATGCACGGCCGAGTAATTTCCGATGGGGATGGCCAGCGCGAGAATGATTAGGAGTGCCAGCAATGCGAGTTCCAGGGTGTACGGAAGATACCAGCCCAGAACCTCTGCCACAGGATACGTTGCTTGACCAAGATACGCTCCCAGGGACGCCTCGCTGTGCGGGTTGGTGTAGCCCCAATTCAGAGTGAGCGACCGTTCCATGTAGTACGCCCACTGGACGGGCGCGGGTTGATTGAATCCTAGTCTATTCAGCACCGAGGCGTACAACGGATTGGTGCACTCGCCCAGGTGGCCCCCACAGTTTCCCGTTATGCCGGTGGGGCACGGTTCGCACTGACTGATGGCGCCGTGACCCCCGCCTCCGTAGGAAGCGGCCACTCGCTCGCTCAACGGGACGAGGCTGATCAACAGAAACGTGATCGTCATCACGCCGATGATGACCGGAAGCAGCAGCAGGACGCGTCGGGTCACGTAGACCCACATCTGCATCGACTAATCCTCCCCCACGGCCAACCTCGGCCGCCCGCTCAACGTGCAGCCGAAAGCAGGTATATATGGATTCACAAAAAGGGTCTCCGCCTCCGATAGAAATGGGTCGTTGGCCGCGTGGTTGTCTTCACCAGGATCGCCGCCGGATCGGTCACGTAATTCCGTAGAACCCGGCAAGCTGGCCCCCTTAACTGTAAACCTCCCGTACTAAAGTCATGTCCCATGGGCGACCGGGAGGGTCCCCGGAGTTACCGTCAAAGGAGCGGGAGGTTCCCGGTCAATGGGTCGATCTTACCGGCGGGCGCCGGTCCCACTCCGAGGCAGGTTCGCGTTCCCGGCGGAACCTCCGTGAAGCCGGCATCCGCGACCCACGCGAAGGGCAGCCCGGCCCGACGGGCGCCGTGGGCCAACCGCTCCATCTCGTCCAGCGTCTCGGCCACCACGGCGATTTTCTTTTGTCCCTGGTCCCACCAATGCTGGAAAGCACTGCTCCGCTTTCGGGCTCCTTCGAGCGCCAGCAGGACTGCCGCGTGGGCCACTTGGACCGCGGCCTTCCCGGGCGTGAGTCGGAGTTCCCCCCGAACCACCAGGACCATCTTGTAATCGGCTGAGCCTCCGGCAGAGCTAGCGGGCATACTCCGCCTCGCGGGTCGCTAAACGTTCTTGAGTTCGTCGCTCGGTTGCGGCCAACTCCGCCTCCAGGGCCGGCCTCCGGGGATCGTCGGGTTTGAGCTGCCGGAGCGCGTGCTGCAGGCGACGTGCCTGGCGACGGTCGTCTTCCAGCTCGCGAACCAGGTCGAAGGGCGCCTCCTCACCGGGTGCGGTTTCTGCCACGGGGGCAGGAGGAGGCGCCCGACGGAAGGCGCCTCGGAGAACGGCGGCGACAAGGGCAACACTGGTGATTGCCGCCAGCACCGCCTCGAGCAAGGGATCGCTCCACCCGGCCTGGAAATAGCTGCCGGGGAGGGCGCCGAGAACGAAGCCGACGAGGATCGTCACGGTGACGCTCAGAACCAGGCTCAGCGTTCCTATCTCCACCGCGTGGAGAAGGGCCTCCGGTCCCCGCAGCCGCCACTCGGGGAACGTCGCCTTGGTGATGGCATAGCCCGGCAGGGCGAAGACGAGGAGCAGACCCGCCAGGATCTCGAGGGGGGAGGCGGTCACGGGAGGTCCGACCTAGGCCTTGAGCTCCCCCCCAGCGAGGTGCCGTTCCAGCTGGCGACGAAGCTTTCGATTGCTCGCAATACCGTGGGCCGCCTTCCGGGTGGTCTCCCAGAACTTGAGCAGCTGCCGGACCTCCTGAGGTTTCTGGCCGCTCCCGCGGGCGATCCGCCGGATGCGGTCGCCCTTGATGACCATCGGATGATCGAGCTCCTCGGCCGTCATCGAGTCGAGCATCGACCGGAAACGACGGAGCCTCACCTGGGAGTCCTCGACCTGCTTCTCGTCGACCTTCACCGGCCCCAGTCCCGGCAGCATGCCGATGATCTTGGAGAACGGTCCCAGCTGTCCAAGGGAATCGAGTTGGACCCGCATGTCCCGAAGCGAGAAGCGGCCGGCCATCATGCTCTCGGCGACCTTCTCGGCCTCCTCCTTGTTCGAGAGCTCCTCGAAATGCTCGAGCAAAGTCTGGATGTCCCCCATGCCCAGCAGGCGGGAGACGAACCGGGTCGGGTCGAACCGCTCCAGCTCGTCGATGTGCTCCCCAGTTCCGATGAACAGGATCGGCGCTCCGGTCGCGGCGACGGCCGAGAGCGCCCCGCCCCCTTTCGCGGAGCCGTCCAGCTTCGTCAGGACCACGCCAGTCAGCCCCACTGCCGTTTGGAACGCCTGCGCGCTGCGGCCGGCGGCTTGGCCCATCGCCGCATCCAGGACGAGAAAAGTTTCGTCGGGTTGAAGCACCTCCCTCGTCCGCTGAAGCTCCGCGATCAGGTCCGGGTCGATTCCCGACCGGCCCGCAGTGTCCACGAGCACCGCCACGTGCGGCGGAGCCCTGACCAACGCCTCTTCCACGATGCGCTCGGCGCGCTTTTCGTTCCGGTCAGTGTAGAACTCAGATCCTACCTTCTTGGCGAGTTGTTCCAGCTGGTCAATGGCGGCGGGCCGATGAATGTCCGCGCCGACGAGCAGTACCCGGACCCCCTTCTTCTGAAAGTACCGGGCCAGCTTACCCGCGGTCGTGGTCTTCCCCTGGCCGAATAGCCCGGCGAGGAGGATCTTCCGTGGCTTGACTTCAAACGGCCGGTCCTTTCCTAGAATCCCGCGGATCTCTTCGTAAATGATCCGCACGAGGAAATCCCGGACGCTGGCCCCCGCCGGCGGCTTCTCTTCGCGCGCCCTCTTTTTGACGCGCTGTGTCAGGTCGATGGCCAACTGAACGTTGACGTCCGCCTGCAGCAGCGCGCGCTGGATGTCGCGGACGACCTCCGCGATCAGGGCCTCGTCGACCGTGTTGCTCCGCGCAATGCGCTGGAGCACGCCGCGGAGCGACTTTCCCAGTGATTCTAGCACCATGGATGACCCGGGGCGTCCTCCGAAGAGTACGCGGTCCTCGGAAGGAAGTCCAGGGCTCTTTATCTCTTGGCCCACGCGCTGGTGTGACCGAACTCGCCGTAATTCTACGAGACCGCGGGCATGTGGTGTATTGACTCGCGCAAGCGTCTTATTCTTCGCACGGGAAATCGGAACAGGAATCCCCATGGCGTCCGCAGCGGCGGCACCAGCCCGTCCCACTCCCCCCAAACTGAACCCGGTCCGAGTACCGGTTCCGGAGGAACCGGTCGCCGCCCGGGTCGAGGATTTCCGGGAAATCATCCACGCCTACTCCCCGCAGGACGCGGTGCTCGAGGCCAAGCGATGCATCCAATGCCGGCGACCGTGGTGCGTCGAGGCCTGCCCGATCACGCAAGACTGCCGAGAATACATCAAGCTGGTCGCCGAAGAGAAGTTCGACGAGGCCGCGAAAGTGACCGTGCAGGACAACCCGTTGGCCACGTCACTCTGCAAGGTCTGCTACCGCTACTGCGAAGAGTCGTGCGTCATCACGAAGAAGGGTGTCCCGATCGCCATTCGGGAGCTCAAGCGATCTGCCCTCGAGCTCGGAAACTCCGACATCGCGTACGTCCCGTCGAAGCCCAAAGGCCAGCGGGTTGCCGTGGTCGGCGGGGGCCCGGCCGGCATCATGGCGGCCTGGGAGCTGGGCATCCGCGGTTACTCAGTGACGGTCCTCGAGCAGGAGGATTCCGAGGGAGGTCTCATGCGAACCATCCCGGCGTACCGCATGACCGATGACGACATTCGAACCGACCTGCGCCGGTTCCGCAACCTCGACGTCGTATGGAAGACCGACGTCCGGGTGGGAAAGACGCTGAAGCCGGAGGACCTGCTCAAGGACGGGTACCAAGCGGTGTTCGTGTCGATCGGCACCTCGACGCACCGCGTGATGGGAATCCCCGGCGAGGATATGCCCGGGGTGTATCCCGCCCTCTCGATGCTGAAGGCGATCCACAAGGGGCAGTACCCTCAGCTCGGCAGCAACATCATCGTCGTCGGAGGCGGCGACGTGGCGATGGACTCGGTCCGTAGCGCCGTACGGCTGGCCCACGGCGGGCGCGTGCGACTCGTGTACCGACGCAGTCGCGACGAGATGCCGGCGGACCGCGAGGAGGTCCATGGAGCGGAGCAGGAGCACGTGGAATTCGTGTTCCAAAAGGCGCCGGTCCGTGTCGTCGGAAATGGCCGTGTCGAGGGACTGGTCGTGCAATCGATGGAGCTGGGCCCTCCCGACGCCAAGGGCCGCCGGACACCGGTCCCCGTTCCGGGCTCCGAGGAGACGCTGGCGTGCGACACCCTTATCGTCGCCGTGGGGCAGCGCGCCGACCTCGAGGGATTCCCCGCGGAGCTGGACCTCAAGATCGCCTCCGGCGGCTGGCCGGAGGGCAAGGGCCCGGGCTACGCCACGGCAGTGCCCGGGGTGTTCGCCGCGGGCGGCAAGTCCGTCGTCTACGCCATGGGGACGGCCAGCGAGGCCGCCCAAGCGGTGGACGCATACCTGTGCGGACTCCGAGGAGAAACGCCAGGTCCCCGGCCGGACCCGTTCGGAGCGTCGAAGCCGTACAAGCTGCCACCGGGGTACACTTCGCCCATCCGCGACTGACCCGACACCGCTATCGACACTCGGTAGCGCGCGAACGCTCCGGAAGGTTGATAGCGAGCAGTTCGTCTAATTCACGCACTATCCGGAGTGATGAGCGTGGCCCGGCCCCGTTGGATCGTCGTCGTATCCGTGGCGGTCCTCGCCGTGTTGGTCGTCCCCGGACTCTCCACCGGAATATCTTCCGCGGGGTCCTCCTCCCGCCCCTTCTCCGTGGCCACCACCGACGCCGTTGTGGGGCTTCCTGCCTCAATGTCCGGCCCCTGGGCGGAGCGGGCGGGGTTCGTCTCCGGCGTTCACCTAGATTCGGCTTCGGCGGCGGCCGCCCAAGGACCGGTGAGCGTCGCGGTGACATTGTGGCCGCGCAACCTATCCCTGTTTGACGCACCCGTAGGAGGCGGCGCTCCGCTCACGTCCGCCGAATTCGACCAGGAGTACAGTCCCTCAATCGCCGAATATCAGTCCGTCATCGACTACTTCGAGGGATATGGCCTGACGATACTGCATACGTGGCCGGACCGGTTGTCCCTGACCGTCCAGGGCCCGGCGACTCGGGTCGGGGCAGCGTTCGGCACGGACCTCGTTCGAGGAACGGTGGCCGGGGTTCCGGTCCAATTCCCGGAGGCTATCCCTACTATGCCGCCGGCGCTGGAGGCGGAGATCTCGGCAGTGTCGGGACTCTCCTCCGGCTTCTCCCAATTCTCGCTCCCTCTCGAGCCGGTGACACCGTCGCTCACCTCGGCCCCGGGACTCACGACCGAGATCGGGAGCACGACTACGGAAGTCACCCCGTCGGGAGCGCATGGGGCGTACGGCTTCGACGCGCTGTACAATCTCTCGGGGACCTTCCACTCGGCGGCCAGTCAGAACATCGTACTGCTCCTCTGGGGAGACGGCTATTCTCCGTCGGACATCTCGACCTTCTTCTCGAACTACTACCCGTCCGAGTACCCGGTCCAGCCGACGGTCACCCCCTACCCGATCGACGGCGCTCCCATGCCGGCGGCGACCGCCGTGGACGACCCGAGCGGAGGGCCGCAAGAACTGACCCTGGACATCGAATGGTCCGGCTCGATGGCGCCGGGCGCTAGCCTGGACGCGGTCTACGCGCCGGACGGCCCGGCCCCCTCCTACTCTCCCAACGACACTCCGATGGAGGACGCGCTCCACTACGCGATTGAATCGATCCCCGGCGTCAATGTGATCTCGATGTCGTTCGGGCTTCCGGAAGGTGAGGACCCTAGCTTCGAGGCTGCCTACGAAACGCTCTTCGCGGAGGCCGAGACCCGGGGGATCACGGTCCTCGCCGCGTCCGGCGACGATGGAGGCAGCCAACTTTCGCATGGAGCGTGCACCCCCACTCCCGAGGTGGAGTTCCCGGCGTCCTCGCCTGACGTGATCGCGGTCGGGGGAACGCAGCCCACGCTGAACGTGTCGCTCACCGGTCAGATTACCGGCATTGCCACGCAGCCGGCCTGGAACAAGTCGGGCGGGGGACTCTCTTCGGACTACTTGGCCCCGAGCTGGCAACTGGTGGGGTCAGCCGCGAAGGCGATCGGATCCGGGGGACGCGGTGTGCCCGATGTGGCCGGCCCCGCGGCGGACAACATGATCTATTACAATGGCCAGGTGAACCAGCTGGCCGGAACGAGCTTTGCGACTCCCTTTTGGGCCGGCCTCATCGGCGAAATGGACGCGGTCCGAGGCACCCCGCTGGGGTTCGTGACGCCTCGGCTCTACGCGCTCGCATCGCAGGAGCAGGAACAAGGCGATCCGTTACAGGCCTTCGCGGATGTCACGGCCGGAGGCAACTGTCTCAACTCCGCCGAACCCGGATGGGACCTGGTCACCGGGTGGGGTACCCCGCGGGCCCTCGTCCTCTACGCCGCCCTCACCTCGACGTTCGTTTCACTGGGCCTCAACCCTGTTCCGAACACGATTTTCCCTGGCGGATCGACGACGGTCACGGTGGCGGTCCAGAACGCCACCTCTGGCCGGCCGATCGCCAATGTGACCGTCAACCTGGTCTTCTCGGCCACCACGGGGTACACCGGACCCTGCGGGGGAACGTTTGGTAACGCGACCACCGTGACCGATTCGAACGGAACCGCCCGGGCCAAATTCACCGTCCCCTTCTGCTACTTCGGTGGCCAGGCCCAGGTCTCCGCGACCTTGTTGTCCGGCGGTTTCTTCGGCCAGGCCACCGCCATGGTCTCGGTGAGCCTCCTGAGCGGCGGCGGCTTCATCTCGCTGCTCAGCACGTTCCCGTACAACGTCCTGTTCTTCACGCTCGTCATCTTGATCGCCCTGCTCATCGGACTCGCCCTGAGCCGCCGCAGCAAACGACGGATGCAGCGTTCGGCGCCACCGCCCGCTGGGGTCGGAGGGTATCCAGGCACCTTACCGGGCTGGGTAGCATCCCCGCCCGCCCCGCCCTCGGCTCCCCCCGGCCCGCCCGGTGCGGTCCCCTCCTCTGCACCACCCACCTCTTGGACATCGTCCAGGAGCGGGACTGTGGCCGAGAGTTCTCGCTCCCCGACCGCGGTGCGGCCTTCCGCCGTAACGCCAGCATCCGCATTCTCCCCTTCGGCTTCCTCGCCCGTCACGACACCGCCACCGCCCCCAATGCCAGACGCGGTCCGGTGCCCATCGTGCGGGACCGTGATCCCTGCGTTCAGTCTGACCTGTCCGAAGTGCGGACTCGCCCGGCCCTGAATTCCTGAATTTCCAAACCCTTAACACGCGGCTCCGATTGGGAGCCGCCGTGCCGGACGAGGAGAGCGTCTCCGAGGTCGATCCATCGACCGCGCTCACGTTGTCGGGGCCTGAGCGCCAGGTGCTGGAAGCGCTCCGCGCCGCCCCGCACGTGCTCCAGGAAGAGTCCGCTCTCCTCGATCGCACTGGACTCGCCGCCGACGCCCTTCGCGGGAGCCTCGAGCGCCTGCGGTCCAAGCACCTCGCGCTGGCGACGGAGGATTCCTGGGTCGAGCGCAAACTGACCCGGCGCGGAGAAGAGGCGCGGGCGCGGGGGCTCCCGGAACGTCGCTTCCTCTTCGCGCTCCGCCGTCGAGGGGGCACACTCACCCCCGACCAGGTGGAGGCCGAAGGGCTCTCGAACGAGGAGCAGGCCGCCGCGATCGGCATCCTCCGTCGGCGCCATTACCTGGCCGACGGGATGCCGTTCCACTGGACCGAGCCTCGGCCCGACGTCGACCGGCCGTTTCCGGAAGAGGAGGTTCTGCAACAGGTGGCTACCGGAGCGAAAGAGGTCGATGCGGCGGTCTTTTCGCAGCTCCAACGGCGGGGCTTGGTCCTCACCGAACGTCACTCCGTGCGCCGCTGGCTCCCCTCCCCCGAGGGGATCGCCTTGCCGCTGCCCGAAGCCGGCCGTCCCCTTGCCGGGGCCCTCACCCCGAGTCTGCTCTCGTCCGGAGAGTGGGCCCACGTCTCGTTCCGCCCGTACGACGTGCGGGCCACGGTGCCGTATCTGCAGGGGGCGCGGCCGCATCCGTACCTCGCCTGGCTTGAGGAGGTGGAGGAGATCCTCATCGGCCTCGGCTTCGAGGAGGCCGAAGGCCCACTGCTCGAGACCGAGTTCTGGAACGCCGACATACTAAACATGCCGCAGGAGCACCCGGCTCGCTCCGTCCACGACATGTTCTTCGTCAACGCCGCCCCCGGGGCTCCTCTTCCTCCGGACCTGATCGACCGAGTCGCCGCGGTCCACGAGGGGCGGCCGATGCCGGGGGAGACATTGCCCGTCTCGCCCGGCTGGCGCACACCGTACGCCCGCGACCGGGCCCGCCGACCCTTGCTCCGCTCGCAGACCACGGCGGTCTCCGCGCGCTATTTGGCGGCGCGTCCTGCTCCGCCGTTCCGGATGTACTGCATCGGGCGGAACTTCCGGCCGGACGCGCTCGACGCTCGCCACCACATCGAGTTCGAGCAATGCGAAGGCATCCTGGGCGACTCCGGCATCACGGTTCGAGATTTGGTCGGGGTGTTCAAGGCCTTCGCCGAAGCGCTGGGAATCTCGGAGCTCAAGATTCGACCCAGCTACTTTCCGTTCACCGAGCCGTCCATCGAAGGATTTGTCCGGCACTCGCGCCTGGGCTGGATGGAGATCTTTCCCGGCGGCATGCTCCGGCCCGAAGTGCTCCGGCCCCTAGGGATTGACGTGCCGGTCGCCGCCTGGGGGATCGGGATCACCCGGCTCGCGCTCGTCGCGCTCGGGTACAACGACATCCGGGACCTCTACCTCGACGACCGGGCCCGGCTGACCGGGAGGCCGGACTAACCATGCCGCAGAGCGTGCTCTCGGCGAATCGCGTCCTCGAGCTGCTCGCCGAACCGTTGGAACGGGAGGAGCTCGAGGAGCGACTGTTTCGGTCCAAGGCGGAGCTCACGGATTGGACGGAAGACGCTCTCACCATCGAAGTGACCCCAGACCGACTCGACATGCTCTCCGAGGGAGGTCTCGCGCTGTTCTTGCAAGGCGCCCTGGGCCTCAAGAAGGGGCCCGCACCCCTGGTCGAGCCGCCGCCGACGTTCGACCGACCAGCGGCTCTCGTAGGGGCCTCGGTCGCGACGATCCGGCCGTACCTCGCCGGCGCGATTCTGACGGCTCCCGCCGGTGTCGCGCTGGATGCCGGGCTGTTCACCGAAGCGATTCGGTTCCAGGAATTGCTCCACGCCACGATCGGTCTCGACCGCCGTACCGCGAGCCTCGGGCTGTATTCGTGGGAGAGGCTCAAGCCCCCGGTCCGTTATGACCTCGAGCCGGTCGAGGGCATTCGCTTCCATCCGCTGGACGGACCTGCTGAGATCGAGGGACCCCGGTTCTTCGCCGAGCATCCGATGGCCCAACGATATGCCCACCTGGGCCGCTCGAATGGCGAATGCCTCACGTTGCGCGACGCCGACGGCCAGATCCTGAGCCTCCCCCCGATCCTCAACGGGCGCACGGCCGGCGAAGTCCGGCTGGGAGACCGAGCTCTCCTGCTCGAGTCGACCGGCACGCGGGCCGTCCGAGTGGAGGAATCGGTCGGGCTCCTGATGCTCCCGTTCGTGGCCCGCGGATGGGCGGTCCAGCCGCTCCGGGTCGAGTACCCCGACCATGTCGAATCCGGGATTGGATGGATCTCCCCCCGGCGACTTCCGTTCACCGCCTCCACCCTGCAGGACCTCATCGGCCTCTCTTTACCCGATGAGCAGGTGGAGGACTATCTGGCCCAGAGCCGGTTGGGCGGGACGAAAGCGCCGGACGGTTGGTGGGTCGAGATTCCGCCGTGGCGCCCCGACCTTCAAACGTCGGTGGACCTGACCGAGGAGATCCTGATCGCCCGCGGCATCGTACCGGAAGAAGCCGTACTGCCCCCCAGTGCGACCCGGGGGAAGAGACTGGCGGAGACTCGCTTCCGCCGGACGGTCCGGCAGCTGTTCCTAGGGCTTGGCTTCGTCGAGCTCCGTAACCCGGTCCTTTGCTCGAACGATATGGTCACGCTGCTCGGCCGATCGTCCGCGATTACACTGGTGAACCCCGTCTCCGAGCTTTACAGCCGAATCC
Source organism: Thermoplasmata archaeon (assembly GCA_030037735.1). Classification (GTDB taxonomy): domain Archaea; phylum Thermoplasmatota; class Thermoplasmata; order Lutacidiplasmatales; family UBA184; genus JAKIWV01. Next base: position 8,836 of record JASHQC010000012.1, on the reverse strand, counting down.
GAGACTCGCTACAGATTTCGCTCATGGCGTCGCTCGAACGGAACGTTCGCTACGCCTTCCCGCAGCAGTACTCGGACGTAGGCCCCGTCGTGGCCCGAGATTCGTCCGAATCCAGCGGCGGAAAGACCAGTTGGCACGCGGGAGCCGTTCAGGCGGGCGAGCGCGCCGGATTCGCCGACGCCGCCACGTGGGTGGATTATCTTGTTGGGGCCTTCGGTGCGCTCGGAGTGCGCGAGCCGGCGGAGCTTCCGGGCACCATCCCGGGTCGGGGCGCTCGTCTGCGAATTGCCGGGGAGGTGGTCGCGGAGATGGGGGAGATTGCCCCCTCGGTCCTCTCTCGCCTCAAGATCCCTGTTCCCGTAGCGTGGGGCGAAGTGGACCTGACCGCCCTCTGGCCGCTTGTCCGCCGCGGCCAAACATCTTAACCTCGAGGGCCCCCTTTCCGCCAATGGCCTCTCGGCGAGCCCGGCCGGACCCGGCCCATGTAGAGTGGGAGAAAGCCGCCCGGGCGGCCATTGGGGAGCGAGTCGACGGCGGGGCGATCCCGTTGGTCGTCGGGCCTCCCCACGACGTGGAAGGCGCCGCATTGGTCGAGCAGGGATTCCCGGGGGAGGCCCCGTACACCCGCGGGATCTATCCGACGATGTACCGCGGACGCCTCTGGACTTTCCGCCAGTACTCCGGATTCGGCAGCGCCGTGGAAACGAACAAGCGGTACCGCTACCTCATCGGAAGCGGCCAGACCGGCCTGTCGGTGGCGTTCGACCTTCCCACCCAGATCGGACTGGACTCGGACCATCCCCGCGCCGTAGGCGAGGTGGGGCGCACCGGCGTCGCAATCTCCGATCTCGGGGACATGCGCACGCTGTTCGGCGGCATACCGCTCGACCAAGCCACGGTTTCGATGACGATCAACGCCACCGCCCCGATCCTGACGGCCCTGCTGGTCGCCGTCGGGGAAGAGAACGGCGTTCCCCGGGCCCGGCTCGGCGGAACGGTTCAGAACGACATCCTGAAGGAGTATGTCGCCCGCGGGACGTACATCTACCCGCCGGAACCCTCGATGCGACTGACGGTCGACCTGATCGAGTTCGCGACGCGGGAGATGCCGAAATGGAACTACATCTCTGTCTCGGGCTACCACATGCGCGAGGCCGGTGCGACCGCGACGCAGGAGGTAGCCTTCACCCTCGCGAACGCATTGGCGTACGTACGCGCGGTGCAGGCGCGGGGACTCGACCTGGACGAGTTCCTCCCCCGGCTCTCCTTCTTCTTCTCCGCCGACCGGAATTTCCTCGAAGAGATCGCCAAATTCCGCGCGGTGCGGCGGTTGTGGGCGCGCCTCTCGAAGGAGGAACTGGGGGCGAAGGATCCCCGTTCCTGGCAACTGCGGTTCCACACCCAGACCGCGGGCTCGTCGCTCACGGCACAGCAGCCCGAGCTCAACGTCGTCCGGACAACCCTCGAGGCGCTCGCCGCGGTTTTGGGCGGGACCCAATCCCTCCACACGAACGCGCTCGATGAGGCGCTCGGTCTTCCGACGGCCCGGGCGGCCCGCCTGGCGCTGCGAACGCAGCAGCTCCTCGCCGAAGAATCCGGGGTGGTCTCCACCGTCGATCCTCTCGCCGGGGCGTACGAGGTGGAATGGCTCACGGACCGGATCGAGACCGGCGCTCGGGAATACCTGGCCCGGGTGGCCGACATGGGAGGCGCGCTGGTCGCCGTCGAGAAAGGATTCTTCCAGGCCGAGATTGCTCGCGAGGCGTATCGGGTGGCGCGCGCCCGGGAAGCGCGAGAGGAGAAGGTCGTGGGCGTCAACGCCTATTCGGAAGGAAATCCCCGGTTCTCCCTTTTCCCCGAATCCCGTAAGAAGGGGACTCCCGTGCTCCGCATCACTCCCGAGCAGGAGGCTCGACAGGTCGCCCGGGTACGGCGCTGGCGACGGCAACGCGACGGGCCGCAGGCCCAGAGCGCGCTGGAGGCGCTCCGCTCCGGCACCCAAACGGGGCAGAACGTGATGCCTCTCGCGCTGCACGCCATACTCCAGGGATCGACCCTGGGAGAGATTTCGGACGTCTGGCGGGAGCTGTTCGGCGAGCATTGGCCGTCCCGCGAATTCTGAGGGAGCCACTCGTGAACGTCGATCACGTCGGCATCGCGGTGGGGAGCCTCTCCGCGACCACGCCGAAGTGGGAGAAGTTGCTGGGTTCCCTGGCGAGCCCGCCGGAGGAAGTGACGGCCCAACGTGTCCGCGTTTCGTTTCTGGACGCGGGCTCGATGCATATCGAGCTCCTCGAGCCGACCAGCCCCGACTCGGCGGTCGGGCGATTCCTCCAGTCGAGAGGAGAAGGGATGCACCACATCGCGTTCGCCGTGCCGAGCGTGAACGACCAGCTCGCCGGCCTCGTTCGTCGGGGAGAACGGGTCATCGACCAGCAGGGACGGCCCGGCGCGCGGGGGCGCATCGTCGGTTTCGCCCATCCGTCCGCCTTCGCCGGCGTGCTGGTGGAGTTCGTGGAACGACCATGAGTCGCATTGCGCGTGCTTCCCTCCGACTGATCTACGACAGCCGGGGTCGTCCGACGGTGGAAGCCCGCCTCGAGACGGAGAAGGGGGCCCTCGGCACGGCGGGCGCTCCGAGCGGCGAGAGCACCGGTGCCACCGAAGTGCAGGCGTTCCCTTCGGGAGGTGTCCCGGAAGCGCTGGAGCGATTCGATTCGGCGCTTCGCCCTCGGCTCCTCGACCTCTCCGTCAACGATCTGAGCACCGTGGACGGAATGCTTCACGAGGTGGATGGAACCCCCAATTTCTCCCGCATCGGGGGAAACACCGCCACGGCCGTGTCGGTGGCGTGCGCGATTGCTATGGCCGCGGAACAGGGGAGACCGCTCTGGCAGTTCCTCCTCCGACCGGGTCTGGACGGCAAATCGTACCCGGCGATCGTCGGGAACTGCCTCAACGGGGGTCGTCACGCGATTGGGGGCCCCGAGATTCAGGAGTATCACGCGGTCGCCGAGGCTCCCAAGCCTTCGGACTCGATCCGCGCTGCGCTCGAGGTGCACCATCTGGTGGGAAAGCGACTCAAGGCGAAGTTCCCCCACGCGGCGCTGGGCCGAGGAGACGAGGGCGGCTGGGTAGCCCCCCTCGGCAACGTCGAGGCCGTTGGGCTGCTGACAGACGCATGCACCGAGGTGCGGGACCGGCTGCACACCGCGGTCTACCCGGGCCTGGACCTGGCCGCTTCCGAATTCTACCGCGACGGTCGGTACGTTTACCGTGAACAGACCGTGGACCCCGACGGTCAGGTGGCCTTCGTCGCCGGCCTCGTCGACGAGTACGGACTCCGCTATCTCGAGGACCCGATCCAGGAGGCCGACTTTGATGGGTTTGCCGCGCTGACGCAGGCGGTCGGTCGTCGCGCCCTCGTGGTGGGGGACGATATCTACACCACGGCGGCGTCCCGCGTATCGGAGGGAATCCGCCGGCACGCCTCCAATGCGGTGCTGATCAAGGTGAATCAGGTGGGCACGCTGACCGACACGCTGGCGACGGTCGACCTGGCCCGACGATCGGGCTGGAAGACCGTCACTTCGCACCGGTCCGGGGAGACACCGGACGCGTGGCTGGCACACCTCGCCGTGGCGTTCGGCTCCGCGGGGCTGAAATGCGGACTTCTCGGCGGAGAGCGGGTGGCAAAGCTAAATGAGCTCTTGCGACTCGCCACGCCCCCCGGAAACTGACGCATGCCCGACGAGGAGGTCCAAGCGACCGAGCAGCTCACCTCGACCACCAGCGAGGGGCAGGACATCCGCCCGGGCGAGCTGCTGGTCCCCGAGGACACGTACCTCACCGCCGGCGTCCACATCGGCACCCAGCAGAAGTCGGCCAGCATGCGCCACTTCGTGTTCAAGATCCGGTACGATGGGCTCTACGTCTTGGACATCAAGGAGACCGACCGGCGGATACGGCTCGCCGCCCAGTTCCTCGCCCGGTTCCCCGCCGACAAGATTCTCGCCGTGTCCCAGCGGCAGTACGGGCAGAAGCCGGTACGAATCTTCGCCAAGAGCATCGGGGCGATCTCGTTCTCGGAGCGGTTCGTGCCCGGGAGCCTGACCAATCCGAACCTGGCCGAATACATCGAGCCAAAGGTGCTCGTGGTCACCGACCCGGCGACCGACCAGCAGGCGCTCTCCGAAGCCGTCTCGGTCGGGATACCGGTGCTGGGCCTGTGCGACGTCAACAACGAGATCCGGAACGTCGACCTCGTGATTCCCTGCAACAACAAGGGCCGGGTCTCCCTGGCCACGGTCTACTGGCTCCTCGCCCGAGAGGTCCTCCGGGCCCGCAGCGGCTCCGACGCCGAACCGGTGTTCCCGCTCACCATCGAAGATTTTCAGGCCGCGCTGTAGGCCCCGCCCCATAGAACCCGCCTCAGCGATACGTTTTATCGACCTCGGCGGTGATACAGTCGTGGCGCGTTCGGGCGCCGGTCTCGTTCGATTGCTCGCCGAGCGCGGCGTGCCCGAACGGGCGGCGCGAATCTACATCGCCGCGTCGCGCGAAGGTCCGCAGACCGCCTCCGAGCTGGCCCGGATGAGCGGGATTCACCGGGTGGAGACGTACCGACACATCCAACAGTTGCACGAGGCGGGACTGCTGCGCTCCGTCGGCGGCCGTCCCATGCGGTTCGCCGCGCTCTCGGCAGAAGAACTCATCGAGCGTTGGATCCGAACCACCTCCGAAGACCTCCGCCGGCTCGAAGCCGGCCGCGATCAGCTCCTGAAGGAGTTCCAGGAACAGATTACCACGCCCGAAGCGACCGATGGTCGCAAGTTCGTCGTGATGGAACGGCGACGGGTGCTCTATAGCTTCCTCCGGAAGCAGATCGGACTCGCGCGCAAGGAGATCTTGCTCTCCCTCAGCCCCTCCGCCCTCGCCCGATTCATCGACGGCGGGATCGACCGCGAACTTCGGACCGCTCGTCAACGAGGCGTCAAAGTTCGGGTCATCACCGAGATCAACCGGGGGAACCTCGCCGATGCGAAACACTTCGCCACCTTCGCGGAGATCCGGAACACCCGGACGATCCCGGCCGCCCGTGGCGTCTTGTTTGACCGGATGGGCGCCGTCGTGTACGTGACCGGAGACCTGCGGACCGGCGGAGACGAGGACAAGCTGGTGACCGTGTGGACCACGGACGAGGAGTTCCTCAACCTGGTCCGGATCCAGTTCCAGGGTCTCTGGAACCATTGCGCGCCCTCAGAGCATCGGATCGTCGAGCTCGAGGAACGGGGAACCGCCTCGCTGCCCGTCCGTCTCGGCCGAGAGGTGGAGTCCTTCAACCGGCTGCGGGAGATCACCCAGCTGGGCATGCGAGTGGGCGGACTCAAGGAACTGCCGTTCGACGTGCCGGAGTTCATCGAAACCGTGGGGCGACAGGTCGGCCGAGAGATCGCCTCCGAGTTGGACGGGGAACGTCCGCTCGAGGTGGCCCGGTCGCTCCAGGAGTACTATCGGAGCCATAGCCGACGATTCGATATCCTGCAGCCCGACCCCCTGCTCATCCGGACCGACGGGTGCATCGCCTGCGACGGGGACTCCCCCGAGGTCGGCCGCCTCCTCTGCCCTGCGATCCTCCGGACGATTTTCGAGACCCGGACCGGGGGCCAGTGGGAGGTTGCCCGCCCCCAGGCCCGAAGGGGAACCGAGCAGGGTCACGTCTTCGCGCTAAGTCCCCTCTGACCCCTCACATTGCGCCTTGACATCACCTATCAGTGTGTAACTGCTGTTCAAACAGGCATGACAAAAAAACCAGATAATGTATAAATAGTCGTGCCCCCTGTTCTCATTCGGAGAATACATGCAGACGCACACCCCACTTTCTACGCGTCATCCGCGTAGCAAGGGCCCGAGCGCGACGAGCGTTCGCGCTCCCGCTGCGCCCCCCGCGGCGGTACCCCCCACTCCCCCGACAACCGTTTCCGAAGATGCCTGCCCGAACTGCGGCTCGACCCACCTTACGCGCGACGACATCCGTGGCGAGATTGTTTGCGCCGACTGCGGACTCGTTGTCGACGCGAGCGCGCTCGTCTCCGACCGTGGCCAGCGCGGTAGCAAGGAGGACACCGGACGCGAGGCGCGCGGCTGGGGCCCGGTCATCTCCCCGCTCATGCCGGACAAGGGACTGTTCAGCGAGATTGGGGTTCCGACGCGTGACTTCCAGGGGAACTCCCTTTCGCGGAACACCTCGCTCAAGTTCTATCACCTGCGCAAGCTCAACCATCGCCTTCGGGCCGCGCGGACCCACCAGCGGAATCTCGTCGTGGCGCTCGGAGAGCTCAACCGGCTCGCCGGCGTGCTGGGCCTCTCCCGCGAAGTGAAGGAGTCCGCGACGTACATCTACCGCCGGGCGCTCGAGCACAAGGCGACCCGCGGCAAGAAGATCGTCGCGCTCGTCGCGGCGTCCGTTTACGCGGCGTGCCGTCAGTGCCGCGTCCCGCGGACGATGAAGGAGATCATCCAGCACTCGAAGGCCACCAAGATCGAGGTGGGCCGGGCGTACACGCTGCTCGCGCGCGAACTCAAGCTCGGGCTCAAGCCCGTCGAGCCGCGCGACTACCTGGTCCGGTTCACTCAGGACCTCAACCTCTCGAAGGAGGTCCGGCAGAAGGTGCTCGGGCTCCTGGAGCAGGTGGAGAAGGTCTACTCGACCAGCGGCGTCCTTCCCAACGGGATCCTTGCGACCATCATCTACATCGCCTCGAACCTGATGGGCGAGCCCCGCAGCCAGGACCGCATCGCGGCCGTCGCGAACGTGACGCCCGTGACGATCCGCAACCACTACAAGGAGCTCCTCGACCTGCTGGGCCTCCCGAAGAACCTCTCCAACCCGCAGGCACGGGGCACTCTCCCCCCGCCCAAGATCGGCGAGGAGTCGCTCGCCGAGGCCCCCCTCGCGGCCGGCCACTGAGTTCCGGAGGGGCCCCGACCGGGGCTCCGCCGCCCCGGAACGGGTTAAGCGCCCCGGGCGTTAGGGCAGGCCGTGAACGAGCTTCGGCCGCTGAGTTATTCATCGCTGCGGACCTATCTCGAGTGCCCGCTCCGGTGGAAGTTCCTCTACGTGGACAAGCTCCCCGAAACGCCCCGACCGTACTTCTCGTTCGGCCGGACCATCCACTCCGTGCTCGAGGAGCTCGTCCGCCCCTTCCTCGTGCCGGAAGCCGTCCCCCGCAAGAGCGCCGGCGGCGCCCAGCGCCGGTTGGATGAATGGCACGGCGAGGGCCCGTTGGTCGAGGGCCGTTCCCAACCGCTCTCGAAGGAGCAGCTCCTCGCGGCGTACGACCGGCTCTGGGTGAAGGAGGGGTACACCTCCCCCGAAGAGGAGGCCCGGTACAAGCTCCTCGGCGAGAACATGCTCCTGCGGTACTACGATCACTTCCTGGAGGAGCATCCGCGACCGGTCGCGATCGAGGAGTACCTCCAGTCCTCTCTCGACGGCATCCCCGTCCACGGGTACGTGGACCGAATCGACCTGACTCCGTCCGGCGGACTCGAGGTCCTGGATTACAAGACGAGCCGGGAGCTGTCGATCCAGGAGGCCCGGGACTCCGACCAGCTCGCCATGTACCAAGTGCTCGTCGAGCAGAACTACGCGCTGCCCGTCGAGCGACTGACCCTCTACCATCTCCGCACGCTCACCCCTCACCGGACGCCGGCGCGAGGGGCCCCGGCGATCGCGCAACTGTCGCAGAAAGTGGGGGAGGTGGCCGACGGCATCCGGACCGAGCGATTCGAGCCGACTCCGGGCCGACACTGCGAGCGATGCGATTTTCGAGCATTGTGTCCCGAGTTCCGGGAGGTCCCCGCGGAGGAGCGCGCCCGGTTGGAGGCGCTGGTCGACCGGTTCGTCGCGCTGCGGCGCGAAGGAGAGAAGGTCGAGGAGGACCTCCACCGAGTGGCCGACGCGCTTCACGCGGAGGCGGAGCGGCTGGGCGTGCACCGCCTGCCGGGGCGTGCGGCGGTGGCGATCCGCCGGCGCGAGGAGGAATGGAGCTACGCTCCGGAGGGCGTCCGCCCCCTCCTCGAGCGGAGCGGGTTGATCCCCCGAGCGAGCCGCCTCGATTCTCAGGAAATTCAACGGCTCGTCCGCGACCCCACGATCGACCCCGCGCTGCGCCGTGAGATCGCCCAAAAGGGCGGGCGCCAGGTCCGGTGGTACTGGGAGCTGGACCCGCAGGAAGAAAGCGACTGAGTCGGTACGTCGGCCCGCGAAAAGGCTATGTCTAAACCGAATTAATTCCCCGTATGGGAATCTCGCTCGCCCCTGCGTCTCGCGTGGCGGCGCTCCGCGTGAAGACCCCGATCATCGCGACCCTCTGCTCCCACTCCTCCCTCCAGATTTTCCATGGGGCCCGGCGGGAAGGGCTCGGTACGCTCGGGATCGCCGTCGGGAGGCCCCCTCGCTTCTACGAGGCCTTCCCGCTGGCCCGGCCGGACCGGTTCCTTTCGGTTCCTAAGCTCACCGAACTGGGCCGGCACGCCGCCACGTTGAGGAAGGAAGGCACCGTGGTGATCCCCACGGGATCCTTTGTCGAGTACATGGGGCCGGAGGCGTTCAACGAGCTCGACGTGCCGGTCTTCGGGAACCGCAAGGTCATGGGATGGGAATCCGACCGCGAGAAAGAGCGCGAGTGGCTCGAGAAGGCCGACGTGCCGATGCCGCGTAAGTTCGCCGACCTTTCCTCGGTCGATGGGCCCGTGATCATCAAGTACTACGGCGCGAAAGGCGGGAAGGGCTTCTTTCTCGCCAAGGTACCGAAGGAGCTCGAGGATTTTC
>JASHQC010000106.1 GCA_030037735.1 Thermoplasmata archaeon | reverse complement strand
GCCGCCGGCACGCGAACGTGGTCGAACTTGACCGTGCTCGTCGACGACGCCCGATGCCCCATCTTCTCCTCGTCTTTTCCCGGGGTAATCCCCTCGGTCTCTCGAGGCACGAAAAAGGCGGTAATGCCCTTGTGCCGGAGGCTGGGATCCGAGGTCGCGAACACGGTATAGAGGGAGGCGTGGGGCGCGTTCGTGATGAAGCACTTCTCGCCATCGAGGACGTAGGAATCCCCGTCCCGGCGACACCGGGTCTGGAGACCCGCCGCATCGCTGCCTCCACTGGGCTCGGTGAGGCAGAACGAGGCGAGGTGGTAGGAGGCGCAGAAGGGGGGCAGGGTCTGCTGCCGTTGCTCCTCCGTTCCGCCCAACAGGATCGGTTCGAGAGCGAGGCAGTTCGCGATGACCGACGTGGTCATCCCGCCGCAGGCGTGCGCCAGTTCCTCGACGATAAGACACTGGTCGAAGACGGAGAGACCGCTGCCGCCGTACTCCGTCGGGACGTTGAGGTTCATCAGGCCGAGTTCCCAGGCCTTTCGGTAGACCTCCTCGGGGAATCTGGCCTCCCGGTCACAGAGCGCCGCGACCGGGAGCATCTCGGTCTTCGCAAACTTGCGTGCGAGCTCCTGGAGGCTACGTTGCTCCCCGGTCAGCGAGAATTCGACCATCGGGATTCCCGCGTTGCGCAGAGCGGCGTTCGCTATATGATGGTTGGCGACTGCCCCGCCCGTGGCGCGTCGTGCCCCCCGGCCGGGGCGGAAGAGCGAGCTCCGGGTCGGCCCGGATGTCCGGTTCGATGCCGGCCGGGCCCGGCGGATCGGCGCCCCAGAAGTGATTCTGGGAGAGGGTAAGACTCCCGCACAGCTCCTCCGACTGCTCCATGCGTTGCAACGCCGTGGGCACGGTGCTCTCGTCTCTCGGCCCACGGCCGCTCAAAGACGGAGCCTGACCACTGCACGCCGTGAGGGTTTCCCCGTTCGACTCCTGGCGGGAGGGCGCATCGCTCGACTCGAGGGTCCGATGGCGGAAGGGGTCGAGCGAGGACCCGTGGCGATCCTCGCCGCGGGCACGAGCGATGTCCCCGTCGCGCAGGAGGCTCGTCACCTTCTCCAATCGTTGGGAGTCCAGGTGCTCACGGCGTACGACGTAGGCGTCGCCGGACTGCACAGGTTGCAGCGCGCGCTCAGAACCATTGAACGGAAACGCCCGCGGGTCTACCTCGTGTTTGCTGGCCGTGAGGGTGCGTTGCCCACCGTGGTGGCAGGACTGGTTCCGGCCCCTGTCGTGGGGGTTCCGGTCTCGACCGGGTACGGTCGTGGTGGCCGGGGGGAAGGTGCTCTGACCGCGATGCTGCAGTCTTGCGCACCCATCGCAGTAGTGAACATCGACGGAGGCGTGCCGGCGGCGCTGTTCGCACTCCAATTGCTCGCGGGCAGCCGACGCGACCGCCGGACTCGCTCCCGGGCGAAACCCGATACCCTTTTCTGACGTCACACCGGTTGGCGTCTTGGATGGCGCCGAAGCCTCGTCCGCCGGACGCCGACCGCGAGGAGGAGCGCGCGGAACGACGGCGGTTGGACCAGATGGACGCGAAGATCCGCGAGCTTCGGCCGAAGCGCCAGGTCCTGATCCAGGAACTGCTCCGGCTCTCCGACGAACAACGCGACATGTTCAACCAGCGCGCCCCGCAGCAGGCCCGCCTCGAGGAGCTCAACGAAGCGCACCGGCGGTTGGGGCGTGACTTGGGGCATCTGCGGACCGATCTGGACCGAGCGCGGCAAACACGGGACGAGAAGCTCGCCGTGGTGCGCGAGCTCCGGGCCTCGATGCCGAAGTCGGCGAGGTCGCCGGTCGACCAGCTCAAGAAGGAGATGGCCAAGCTCGATCTCCAGCAGCAGACTCGGGCGGTCCCGCTCGACGAGGAAAACGCACTCATCGACCGGATGCGGCAATTGCGGAAGGAGGTCGCCGTGGCGGAATCGGAGGCGGCGGAGGTGGCGAAACGCACCGAAATGTTGCGCGCCGCGGAAGCCGCGTTTGAAGTGACACGTACCGAGGTCGATCGGCTCCGGAAGGCCCTCGACGATCAGCGGGCCGCCCGCGATCAGGCGATGGAGACTCTGAAGGGGGAGCTCGTCACGGCGGGGCAGGCGATGGCGGCCCTTCGGGAGAAGGGGATGGCGCGGGGCACCGTGCGCCGACAGCTCGACGAGGTGGACCGAACGCTCCGTGGAATGGAGCGGGAGTTCGACGACCTCCGTCGCCAGTACCGGGCCCGGCGGGGCAATGCTCGTCGCATCGTGGTGGAGCACAACCGGTCCGCCCGGCGCGCCGTCTCCGACCCGTCGGAGCTGGACCGCGCCGTGGACGACCGGATGGAACAGCTGCTCAAGGAAGGAAAGATTCGGCTCACCTGAGCGCGGCTCAGGACGCCGTGGGAGGTGGCGGGTAGATGTTAATCACCGTGATCACGAAGATGAGCACCTGGCCCTGCACTTCCGGATTGAAGTCCTCCGTGAAGGTCCCCGTCGTCGGATCCACAGCGGTCACGATGAACTGTCCCTTCGACGAGGCCTGGCACGGTCCGGTGTGGTTGAAGTCCTTCCCGAGCAGGTGACCCGCCTCGCTCGGCGCGATCTCGTTGTTCAGGGTGATTGCGCCCGTACCGTTTGACGTGCTCGAGATGCTCGTCACGAGGACCGGCCAACCGGCCGGGGACCCCACGTAGCCGGTGTACGGGAGGTTCTCGACGGTGACGAACGAGCTGTTCGCGGCGAGCACGCTCGCGTTCCATCCGTAGTTCGGGTCCTTGAACATCACGCCCGTAAGCGGTGTCACACCGGGGTACGCGGTCGAAAACACGGCAGCGGTCATCGTGGAGATCACTGGGACGGTATAGGTCAGGGGCATCGTCCGGAAGCAGCTCGTGTTCTGCGGGCCATAGCCGAGGTCAGGGGGAATGACGACCGTCGTCGTGGTGTTCCCGGCAACTCCGATGATCCCTTCCCAAAAGCCTGTCACGACGGAGACGAACGTGGTGTTGCCGATCGTGTAGCCGCCGGACGGCGTACTCACCCCGACGTAGACTCCTAGGGGCGTGTAGTTGGCCTCGGACCCCCGGTACTGGAACGAGAGCGCCTTGGGGTACGACGCGTTGTTGATCGCCACCGAGTAGATCGAGGTGTCGAAGACGCGACCGGAATCCGGCCCGCTGCCGAAGTAGCCGATGTAGTTGACGGTGGCATTGCCTCCGTACTGGGGCGTGAGCACCGCCGGGGCCGGTCCGGGCCTCGAGTGATAGTATGCGAACCCGGCAAGGCCGCCGGCGGCGGCGAGCGTGATGACAATGAGGACGACGAGCGTGACACGGGACGGAGAATCTGCCATGGTGAACGAACGTGAGGGGGGTCAGTATGTCGTGGTTCTCTTCACGGGTTATCGGAGAGACAGGTGCTCCTCATTCCCCCCGCCTCCGAAGGTTCCCCCAATATATACTCAACTGAATAGGCTGCTTCACCCCTCGTGCGGGGGCCCCTCGGCCCGCCGGAACTTTCCGACGAGCGGCTCCTCCAGCGTGCCGTTCTCGGAGAGGTAGTTGAGGAGCTCCTCCATCCGTTCCCCCTCCAGCCCGTGCCGGGCCGCGCGCTCCACGAGCTCGTCCATGTCGGCGTACCCGTCGGGCGACTGCTCGGCCAGCTCGTCCACGATTTCGAGCAGCCGCCCTTCGAGGGCTTTCAGTCCGGCCGGTGGCGAGGGAGCCGCCGGAGCGCTCCGGGGATGCACCACTCGCACGATTTCGGGAGCGGTCCCCACCGTCGCGGGTCCCGGAGGCCGGAAGGATTCCACGGCGGGAGCGGCGCGCAACATCACGAGAACGGCTCGCAACGATTCGTAGTACGGTTTGGCGTCAAGCGTCGGATACCGCTGAAGGGCCGCCTGCGCCCCGCGGATCCAATGGGGCGAAACCCCGGAGCGGCTCAATTCGGTTTCGGAGGGCGGGGAGGTGCCTCTCAGCCGGAGCACGAGTTCGAGCCGTTCCAGCGTCTGGTGGGCCGCTTCCGCCGAGAGGTTCAGGAATTCGGCGTCGGCGACGGGCCGAACCGCCTCGGCGCGGATGGAAACCTCCGGGGTTGGACCCGCAGTCCGGAAACGCGCGACCTTGCCAACGACGAACACCCGCGTCGGTTGCGTCACGCGCTGGAGGTCGGCCCGCCCTTGGGGCTGGAACGCACCGGCCGAGACCGGAAGGATTCCCGTGGGATCGGCCAGCCGGGCCCGAGCAAAACCGGTGGTGGGGTCAGTCCCCGTGGGCTCTAGCGGAGAGATTGTTCCCGTGACCAGAACCCGGTTCATCCGGGCTCCCAGAGGAGAAATGACGTACGAGGGCGCTTTCTCGCCGCTTCCCTTCTCCTCCGCGGAGGACGCCTGTACCTCGTTGGCGAAGACTCGCCACGCGAGTTCTCGACCCGTCATCCAACTCGCTCCGTGAGGCGCGCCGCGAGGAGATCTACGGCCGGATCCGGCGGAACGGTGACCTCGTCGCAGGCGGAAGGATAGAGGGCCAGCCCGAATTCGTCGACCCGGGCCCTTCCCCGGACCCGCAGGCGGCGGCCAACGAGCTGTTGCCGAAGTTGCTGCTCATTGAGCGACGGATCGGGCTGGCGCTTCAGCCGGTCGAGGAATTGATCCAGCGTCCGGCCCGCCAGTTTCTCAGCGAGGTTGCGAGAAAGATTGACGGTGGCCACACCGGTGCCGTCGTCGAGATGAAGTCGGATCCGCAAGTCGGGGACGCCCTCGAGGGCGCCGTGGTGTCGGCAGATTCCCTCCTGGAGGACTCGACCACACGTCGGGCAGAGGTGGACCACTCCGCTCGGAGAGCCCAGGGCCACGACGAGACCTCCGACTTCGACCTCGGGCCCTCCGCCACGAGATTCGAGCTCACCTAGGGACAGCCGGGGAGTGGCCGGCGCGGGCGTCGGAGGGACCAGGTCGGGCGCGATACCCTCCAAGTGACTGCGCTCGTCCAGCGTGACCTCCGGTGCACCCCGGAACGAACGAACGTACCCCCCCACGATGCGGACGGTATTTCCTGGTTTGAGCCGAAAATCGATCCACGACGTGAACGGGATCGACCCCGTGCCATCGGCCAACCGCCCGGAATGCACCACGCGGCGCTCCTGCCCGACGGTCACGGTCCGTTCCATTACGTCGACGACGCGGACCTCCAACCGGAACCCCTCGGCCGGCGGGTGCAAGTCCGCCACCCCGCGGAGGGGAAGATCGTCGGCCCGAAGAGCGGGGAGCTCGAGGTCGCTGGCGGGCTGGATTCGGGTCGACCAGCCGAACGATAACTCGGGGCGTTCCCGGAACTCCCGGACCTGGGCGTTCACCGCGCGGAGAACCGTGCCCCGATCGACGCCCTCGGCCGGAGGGTCCCACCACGTGAATCGAACGGTCGCCGTACCGTCGCTGAGCAATCCGCTGAGCACTGCGTGCCGACGGCCGTCGCTCTTGCCGGTGATCTCCTTCCGGGACACGGTGACGACGCGTCCCAGAACATGCACCGGGGGAAGCCCGGCTCGGAGGTCCTTCAGGCGGACTTCAGGGAGCTCTCCGGAGCTATCCATGGCCGTCATCGGGAGAATCACTCCCCGAGAAGAGTTGCTGCCTTAAGCGCGACCGGGGCGCCTTGCCGCGGCGACGAAAGTCGGCGCAAGCCTTTTCCTCCGCCCGCCTCCCCGAGGGTCGGATGTCCAAGTCCTTCCAGACGCGAGTGGACAAGATTCTGAAGGTCCGTAACTCCCTGCTCTGCGTCGGACTGGACCCCGACCCAGCTCAGTTCCCTCGTGCGTTCCGGTCGGTCTCGAAGACCACGGCTACCAAAAGGTTCCTTGACGGCATTGTGCGGGCCACTTACCCCTACGCCGCGGCGTACAAGATGCAGCTCGCCCACTACCTCAGTCTGGGGTCCACCGGGCTCGACCTGCTCGCCCGGCTCACTAAGAGGATCGGGCCGACGCGTTTGAGGATCCTCGACGTGAAAGCGAACGACATCGGCAACACCATGCGGTTCTACCACCGCGCTGCTTTCGATAAGCTCGGGTTCGACGCGGTCACGCTCACCCCGTGGCTCGGGTGGGAAACGCTCGAGCCGTTCACGGAGGACCCGAGCCGGGGATTCTTCGTCGTTGCGCATTCCTCGAACCCGGGAGCCCCCGATTTTCAGGAAATTCCCACTCCCCGGGGGGCGTTGTGGCAAGCGGTCGTCGCCGAGGTGAAACGGCTGTCAGCGAAGCATCACAACGGCGGAGTCGTTGTGGGAGCCACCTACGCAGACGCGGTTCGAGTGGCTCGGCAGTTGCTCGGCAACGAGTTTCCGATCCTGGTCCCCGGTGTCGGGGCGCAGGGTGGCGCCCTCTCCACCACGGTCCGTGAGGGCGTGGATGCGCGCGGTCGCGCGTTGTTGATCAATTCGTCTCGCGGCATTCTGTACGCTTCGCGAGGCCCGGATTGGCTGGCGGCCGCCCGGACCGAGGCTCAGCGATTGGCGGGGCAGATCAACCAGTTGCGCGCAGGCCTTCGTACACCGTGAGCAGCTGGCGGGCCACAATCTCGAGGCTGAACCGTTCCTCTGCTCTCCTCCTCGCCGCGGCCCCCATTGTCGCCCGACGCGCGGGGTCGTCTAGCAGTTCTCGGATTCGAGCGACTAAGTCGGGTACGATCAGGGGTTCCACGAGCAGCCCCTCCTTCCCCGGCGCGATGACCTCGCGCACGCCCGGCATATCCGCGATGATAACCGGAAGTCCGGAGGCCATCGCCTCGGCGACGACGAGGCCAAACCCTTCAAGGCGGTTCTGGGACGGGAACACAAAGAGGTCGGCCGCCCGGAGGTACAGCGGGAGTTCGTCGTCCGTAACCCCGGTGCAGAACCGTACCCTCGACTCCACTCCCAGGCGGTGCGCGAGGCCCTGCAGCTCCGCCAGCCGGGGGCCGACGCCCACGAGGATCAGCGACACGTCCGTCGGCAGTTCCCGGAGGGCCCGCAGGATGACGTCGACGCCCTTGTGCGGCACTAGCCGGCCAGTGAAGGCCAGGACCCGCTGTCCCGCGAGGCCGAGGCGCTTCCGAACGACCGAGCCGTCCAAGTCCGGTCGGAACCGTCGCACGTCGACCGCCGACGGAATGACCACGGTCGGACGGCCGCGGAGAGCTCGGGACGTACTGGCGTAGCCGCGCGTGTGGGTGATCACCTGGTTCACCCGGTCCAGGGTCGGCGGCAGGAACAGGGCGGAATACAGTCCGGTCAGCACGGCCCCCACCGGCCCCTCGAGGTAGAGGTCGCAATGGTACGTGAGGCACTTCGGCACCGCCGAATGACCCAGGCCCCGAACGGCGTAGTAGGAGGTGATCGGGGGAGGGAAATGGAGATGGTACACGTCCGCGGGAACGGAGGCGACGACATGCCGGGTGGCGGGGGCAATCGGGGTGTTGTAGAGGACGGACCAGGTGTTGGCCCGCAGGACCCGGTAGCCCTCGAACCGTTCTTCGGCCGGAAGGGTCGGGTCGTGACGGGAGGTGACGATGGTCACGTCGTGCCCGAGCCGGACGAACTCGCCCGCGAGCGACCGCACGTGGGTCTCCACGCCCCCCGCATGGGGGTAGAAGAACGGGGTGACCTGGACGATGCGCACGGTACGGGAGCAGACCGCGGGGGGCTTACGCGCTTCGTTCCACCTCTGACGCGCTCAGGCCGAGGTCGTCGAGGCGCGGGCGGGGCCCGATTCCCGGGTCTGGAGCATGTCGCCCGGGGGGATGGACGCGATGTCGATGCCCTTCATCGCCTGCCCGAGACCAGAGGAGACCTGCGCTAGGAGCTTCGCGTCCGTGTAATGCATCGACGCTTCGACGATCGCCCGCGCGACCTTCGCCGGATGCTCCGCCTTGAATATCCCGCTGCCCACGAATACCCCGTCTACTCCCAGCAGGCGGCAGAGAGCCGCGTCGGCCGGTGTGGCGATCCCGCCTGCGGCGAAGTTCACGACCGGAAGACGGCCCAGTTTGCGAACCTCGTCCACGAGCCCGACAGGAACGCGCTCCCGCGCGGCCCACGCCAGCAACTCCTTGCGGGCCATTTTCTTGAGCGCCGCGACCTCGTCGTTCACGGTCCGGATGTGGCGGACCGCCTCAACGACGTTCCCCGTACCGGCCTCGCCCTTGGTGCGGATCATGGCCGCGCCCTCGTCGACCCGGCGGAGCGCCTCGCCCAGGTTGCGCGCCCCGCAGACGAAGGGAACGGTGAACGCCTTCTTGTCGACGTGACGGAACGGGTCGGCCGGCGTGAGGACCTCGGACTCGTCGATCATGTCGACCTCGAGCGCCTCGAGGATCCGCGCCTCGGCGGTGTGCCCGATCCGGCACTTGGCCATCACCGGGATCGACACCCGCTCCTGAATCTCCCTAATCTTCCGAGGGTCGGCCATGCGAGCCACGCCGCCCTCCGCGCGGATGTCGGCGGGGACCCGCTCTAGCGCCATCACTGCGACGGCGCCGACCTCTTCGCCAATCCCCGCCTGATCCGCCGTGGTGACGTCCATAATGACGCCTCCCTGCTGCATCCGGGCGAACCCGCGCTTCACGAGCTCGCTGCCGAATCGCAGGCTCTCGATCCCTTCCGACATGGTTCTGCACCGACGAACCGATTTCACTATATGACGATGGGGAAGGCTCCCCCCGGGCCGCCCCGCGCGCCGCCTACAGGAGCGTCCATTCCCGTCTCCCAAGAGTCCACGTATTTCGATTTTAGGGAACAAAATATTTTGAAAATCCCCGGAGGCCGCCTCCCACGATGGCCCCCGCCTCCGCCACTGCCATGACCGCGAACCGGACGCTGTCCTCCGACCTGCTCGAGTGGCTCACCGCCGCGGAGCATCGGTGGGGAGAACACACCCGATCCTTCGCGCACGTACGTCTCCAGGGCGGGGCCCGTCTAGAGGTGCTCGTGCTCACTGGGAAGTGCCGTGAGGTGGTCTCTGCGGCGGAGGGCCTTCGGGGGGCCGGGGGATATCACTCGGGGAGTACATTCTCGGCAGCCCGCGTCTGGCAGGCGGCACGACGACACACCGCCATCCCCACGGAAAAGGAAATCTCCCGGGGAAGGAGGGTTAAGGGACCCCCGGATTTCCGGGTGTCGACCATGGCCGAGAAATTCAAGGATCCGGTTTGCGGGATGACGGTTGAGCCGGCAAAGGCCGCGGCGAAGGGGAACTATGGCGGACAGACGGTCTACTTCTGTTCCGCGGGCTGCAAGGCCGAATACGACCGCACCCACCACCCCTCCGGGTAATCTCGGGGCCCCTCTCGACTCCGTGAGAGGTCTCCGAGGGATTCAATCATGCTTCATTCACAGTCGAACCGGTCGCACTGTGGTTATCGGTTACCTCGGAGCCACGTCCGTCCGAATCCCAACCCGGTCGGTCCAAGCAAGCGAGCAAATGTCACAAAGTGAGGGAGCTGTCCCATCGGAAGAGTCGCAGGCTGCCGTTCAGGGGTCGAACACCTCCGTCAGCCCCCTCGATCGTTCTCTGAGAATTCCCTGAGAATCTTGGAAGGAATGGAGCGACCTAGCGCCGGAAGAGCCGGGGTCGTGAAAGGTTAAATCACGGCGGCACGGCTCTCCTGGAGGCGTGGGACGATGAAGCGTCGTCGGCTCGGGCGTAACGGTCCCGTGGTCTCCGCGCTCGGGTTGGGCTGCATGGGGATGTCAATGGCCTACGGTGTCCCCGACACCGGAGAGGCCCTGGCCACCATCCACCGCGCCTTGGAGATTGGAATTACGTTTCTTGACACGGCCGACGTGTATGGCCCGTTCGCCAACGAGGACCTTGTTGGACGTGCGATCCAAGGTCATCGGGAGGAAGTCTTCTTGGCCACCAAATGCGGGCTCGTTCCGGGCGCCACAGGGAATGCCCCCCGCGTGAACGGGACGCCTGAGTACATCCGCTCCGCGTGCGAAGCCAGCCTTCGGCGCCTCGGCGTGAGCACTATCGACCTCTACTATCTCCACCGCGTGGACCCACGAACCCCGATCGAGGACAGCGTTCGGGCGCTCGCGGATCTCGTGCACGAGGGAAAGGTACGTTTCATTGGCCTTTCCGAGGTGAGCGCGAACACCCTTCGGCGGGCCCACGCCATCCATCCGATTACGGCGGTGCAGAGCGAGTACTCTCTGTGGACGCGCGACGTCGAAGAGAGTGTTCTGCCGGCGTGCCGCGAGCTCGGAATTGGATTCGTTCCGTTCAGCCCTCTCGGACGCGGATTCCTTACCGGCGCGGTCCGCACTCTCGATGGATTGCCGGATACCGACTTCCGTCGGGGGCTCCCGCGCTTTCAGAGCGCGAACCTCCAGGCCAACCTCGTCTTGGCGGACAGCCTGACGACGCTGGCTCGACAGAAAGAGTGCACGGCCGCGCAACTCGCGTTGGCCTGGCTCCTCTCTCGGGGGGCAGAGGTGGTTCCGATTCCGGGGGCGAAGCGGCGTGTTCACCTCGAGGAGAACGCCGCCGCGGTCGACCTCGAACTATCCTCTTCGGATTTGGCGGCGATCGAGGAAGCGGTGCCCAGGGGATCCGTCCGAGGGGATCGGTATGCGCCGGACAGCATGGTCCTTGTCGACCGGCATCCCTAGGGGAAAATCGCCCGTGCTGGGAGTCGCCCAAATAGTATGCCTAATGGAGTCGTCGCACCGTTTGCGAAGCGTCGCATAGAACCGCTCCATCGGGGTCAGCGAAAGGGTGGGACGCGGCACGAGCGTTGCCGCGAAATCACGGCGCGACACGATTGGGCGAGGCAGGTTCGAAAGGAAGGTCTGCAGTCGGCTCAACGGCAGGAGTCTCCGCGGTGTGCTATCGGCAGTCGGCCCGCGGTCGAGTTTCCCTTCTATTTCTTAGACCCGCTCCCGCCTCGGGGTTGGCTGAGGGAGAAGAGATTCCCATCCAAGTCTACAAAGGTTGCTGCGGTCCCCCAAGGGTAATCCTTCGGTGGCTGAGGGAACGTCACTCCTTTCGAACTCATCTCCCGGTAGACCTCGCGGCAGTCCGCAACACGTAGGACGATGGGCGGGGCCTTCCCGGGGGCCCAATTCTTCGACCACTCCTTCTGCTGGGGGTCTGCCGCGGATCCGAGTTCGTAGAGTGCAAGTTCGAGATCCTGTCCCCTCGGCCCCACGGTCACCCATCGGTATCCCCCCGGAGGCGTGACATCTGTCTTCTTCTCGAATCCAACTCTCTCGGTGAAGAACTCGAGGGATTTGACTTGGTTCGATACGACCAGGGCAATCTGCGAGACGCGTCCTTCCATGCGGATTCTCCGTCTAGGTTTGATCCTCTGGACGGCGGATTCGCGGGCGAACATAAAGCCGTCGCGAAACCCGCCTGTTGACGGAGGCACGGTCTCCTCGTCTTTGGCGACGACCGTTGGTTAACGGGGGTTTTCAAAGGGGTCCCTCTCTAGCACAGGAGATCCCACAGCCTGTGACTGGAGCCGCGTTGGGAGGAAAACCTCCACAGCTTCGATTGGGAGAAAGCCGCCCATGCTGGGATACGGAGGTAAAAACGGCCGGTCGGTTTCGCCCTCCGGGAGAGGAACGT
>JASHQC010000105.1 GCA_030037735.1 Thermoplasmata archaeon | reverse complement strand
TCTACGGAGTTGGGATGAACTTCTCTGCCCCGGTCACGGTCCAGGATTTCATCTCCGACTGCGAATCGATCTCGTGCACGGCCGTCGTCGAGTTGCCGATGGAGATCAACAACCCCTCCACGACCGCGATGCAGGCGAAGTACCTGGTCGATACTCTCGGTTTTCAGCCGGCCTTCTTCGCCTACGGCAACGAGCCCTCGGGGTGGCTCTGTTATGGTATCTCGTGGGCGGCCCTCGCGGGGGGTCAACCGTGCGATACCAGTCCCCCTACGCAGTCGGTCTTCGCCAATGACACCGAGGCCGCCATCAAGGCGGTGACCGCGGCGCTAGGTCCGAACACTCCCCCGGCGATCTGCCTCAACGCCGGCACCGGCTCGGGTTGGCAAAACGACACGTCCTGGCTGAGCGCCCTCGAGGCCAACGCCTACGACAACGCGAACTGCGCGGGGTATGCCCTCCACGTGAAGCCGGCGCATTCGGAGACCGCCGACCCCACGCTCGCGAACTTCTACGCATCGCTCACGGGACCTCAGGCGCTGCCGGCGGACTACCAGAACATGAGCGCGCTCACCGACGGTAAGCCGCTCTACATGACCGAGGTCGGATGGACCACGCCCCATTCCATCTACGAACCCGTGTTCGTAGGCACCTGGGCCGTGAACGTGCTTCAATCGGCGCTCGTGGTTCAGGCGATGCAGAACCAGATTCCGGTGATGGGTTGGTGGGCGTGGAACGAAGGGGCCAGCCTGAACGAGTACGCCAACTCAACCTTCGGCGCGATCTACACGACCCTCTTTCCCCAGCTCGGGCCGACATGGTACCCAACCCAGTACAGCGGCCAGGACGGGATCTTCGCGGAAGCGACGCAGGACGGCAACGCCTGGAGCTTGCTGCTGGTCAGCACGAACATCAACGACAGCTACAATGTGTCTCTCGAGGGGTCCGGGTTTCCGGACTCGGGCTCGGCCACGATCTACACCGTCACGGCGAGCGGAATGGCGACAAGCTCCCTCGCCGACTTGGCGGACGGCTTCACCGTGCCCGCCCAATCCGTAATCCTGGTGACGACCGGCCATCAGACGACCCCCGGTCAATATGACGTGACGTTCACGGAGAGCGGGCTTCCGAGCGGGGCGAGCTGGAGCGTGACGTTCAACGGGACGCCCGAGAGCTCCGGGACGAGCTCGATCGACGTCACCGGCGTCCTCAACGGGACGTACGGATTCTCGGTCGCCAACGTCACCGGGTACGCGGTAAGCCCATCCAACGGGTCAGTGACCGTGGACGGGAGCTCGGTGACCGAGCCGGTCACCTTCACGGCGATTACTACCAGTCAGTACAACGCGACGTTCACGGAGACGGGGCTTCCGAGCGGGGCCGAGTGGTGGGTGAACGTGACGGGGCAATCGCCCCAGAGTTCGACGGCGGGATCGATCACGATCTACGTCGTGAACGGGAGCTACAGCTACACGGTGTCGACGGTGGACAAGACCTACGAGGCGTTGGGCGGCTCCTTCACGGTGAACGGGACGAGTGTCACAGAACCGGTGGCGTTCAGCCGGGTGACGTACTCGGTAAAGTTCCCGGAGACGGGGCTTCCGACCGGAACCGAGTGGTGGGTGAATGTGACGGGGCAATCGCCCCAGAGCTCGACGGCGGGATCGATGACGATCTACGTCGTGAACGGGAGCTACAGCTACACAGTGTCGACCGCGGACAAGACCTACGAGGCGTCGGGCGGCTCGTTCACGGTGAACGGGGTGGGGGCCACGAAGCCGGTGGTGTTCAGCCAGGTGACGTACACGGTAAAGTTCACGGAGACGGGGCTTCCGAGCGGGACCGAGTGGTGGGTGAACGTGACGGGGCAATCGCCCCAGAACTCGACGACTGGATCGATTACGATTTCGCTCGCGAACGGGAGCTATAGCTACGTGATATCAGCGGTGGACAAGACCTACGAAGCGTCGGGCGGCTCGTTCACGGTGAACGGGGCGGGGGTCACGGAAAAGGTGGCGTTCAGCCGGGTGACGTACTCGGTAGAGTTCACCGAGAACGGGCTTCCGAGCGGGGCGAGCTGGAGCGTGACGTTCAACGGGACGCCCGAGAGCTCCCTGACGAGCTCGATCGTCATAACCGACGTCATCAACGGGACGTTCGGGTTCTCGGTCGCCAACGTCACCGGGTACACGGTAAGCCCATCCAACGGGTGGGTTACGGTGGACGGGGCGGGAGTTACCGAAACGGTGACGTTCAGCGCGGTGACGTACCCGGTGACGTTCACGGAGACGGGGCTTCCGAGCGGGACCGAGTGGTGGGTGAGCGTCACGGGCCAGGCACTGCATGTCTCCACAGGCAGCGCAATCGCGCTGAGTCTGCCGAACGGCACGTACTCCTACGTCGTTTCGACGACGGACAATAGTTACTCGGCGGCCGGAGAAATGTTCTCAGTGAACGGGGCCCCGGTGGCGCAGTCAGTCACGTTCTCCCTGGTGACGAATGCCGTGACCCTCACCGAGTCCGGTCTGCCCACGGGGACCGAGTGGTGGGTGAACGGGACCGTGGCCGGATCGCACAGTTCGACGGAGTCCACGGTGAGCTTCAACGAGCCCAACGGCAGCTATGCCTATTCGGTGGCGACCACGGACAAGGAGTATGCGGCCGTCGGCGGGTCGTTCACGGTGGCGGGAGCCCCCGTCCCACTGTCGGTGACGTTCGCTCTGGTGACGTACTCGTTGACGTTCAAAGAAACCGGCCTGCCGACCGGAACGAACTGGTCCGTCGTGGTCGATGGCGTTTCGTACTACTCCACCGGAACGACGATCGTGATGAACGAGCCCAACGCCACCTACGCGTTCACGGTCGGAGCCGTGTCGGGGTACACGGTCAGCCGTTCCGCCGGGAACGCCACCGTGGACGGGGCGCGGGTGACCGAAGCATTGACGTTCACGTCAAGATCGACGACGATCCCCGCGTGGGAGGAATACGCCGTTGTCGCGGGAGTCGCCGTCGTGGTGGTGGGCTCCTTGGCCGTGTGGCTCGCCCGTCGACGTCGCAAATCTACGACCGGGCTGGCGCCGGATTCGTCTTCCCCCGACGGGCCGCCCGGGAATGTCTGATCATAGCCCTCTGCTGTTCAGATCACTCCTTTTCGGCGCGCAGGACCGGACGGATTCCTCCGATGCCCTCGAACGCTCCGTTTCCCCCAGCGGCGTGAAGTTCGGCCGCCCCCCCGAGGCCCCGGAGTCGCCGGCGCCGGGCCGAGCGCGCAATTGCCCGGTGGAAGAACCCGTGCTGGCTCGAGCGGTATCCGCGGACCGTTCCCGGGACCGGATAGTTCATGTAGGAGGTCAATAGTCCGCGGGCGGGCATCCCCCAATGAGCACGTTCACTACTCCACCGGGTCCCAGTTCGACGACGAGTGCACCCGCCCCTCCGCCTCCCGCGCGCAAGGGGGGAATTTCCCGGGGTACGGGCATCGCGATCGCCGCGGTCGTCGTCATCGCATTACTGATCCTTGCCTTGTTGCTGACGGGCGTGATTCCCGGCCTCAAGAAGACCTCGAGCAGCCCGAGTGCCGCGAAGTATGACGTCACGTTCACGGAGTCGGGACTGACCTCTGGAACGAGCTGGTCGATCACGCTCGCGGGCTCGACCCTCTCTTCCTCGTCCTCGACTATCGTGTTTTCCGAGAAGAACGGAACCTACTCGTTCACCGTCGGGCCGGTGTCGGGGTTTGCCGCGCATCCAACCAGCGGAAGCGTTACTGTGAACGGGGCGGCCGTGGGCGAACCGATCAGTTTCGCGGTCGGCTACGCGGTCACGTTTACGGAGACCGGCCTCCCGTCCGGCACCTCGTGGTCGGTGACCTTGAATGGGTCCACCCTCTCTTCGACGTCGACCTCGATCGTGTTCACTGAATCGAACGGGGCGTATCCGTACACGATCCCGATCGCGTCGGGGTACACCCCCAGCCCATCCTCGGGCTCGGTGACGGTTGACAACGCGGCCGTGGCGGTGCCCGTTACGTTCACCGCGCTGGCCCCTGGCACGTACCTGGTGACGTTCACGGAGAGCGGTCTCCCCTCCGGGACCTCCTGGTCCGTGACGTTGGCCGGGAGCCCAATGTCCTCAACGACGACGACCATCACGTTCTCTGAGAAGAACGATACCTACTCCTATGCCGTGGGCGCCGTGAGCGGGTACTCGGCGAGCCCATCGAGCGGGAGCGTGACCGTGAACGGCGGGCCGCAGTCTGTCCCCATCACCTTCACGAAGTCCCCCCCCGTGAGCGGGGCTGCGTACGCGGTGACGTTCAAGCAGACCGGCCTGCCCTCCACCGATCTGTGGGGGGCCGAAGCGCTTCCCGAGATCAACCATTCCTCCGTTCTCGTGTTCGCGGAGGCCAACTTCGGCCCGACCACCGAGTTCGCCGTGCCGAACGGCACGTACTTCTGGGACGTCGAGGCCGAGGTCTCGGGCTACGGGGCCGTCCCGTCGTTCGGCAATTTCACTGTGAGCGGGGCGCCCGTGACGATTGACATCCAGTTCGAGCCGCTCTACTCGGTGAATTTCACGGAGACCGGTCTTGCCGCAGGGGTTGAGTGGACGGTTACACTGAATGGGACGACCTCGACGGAACCGGCACCTGCGAACAACACGTTCTCGGAGGTCAATGGCACCTATCTGTACACCGTCTCCGCTTTCGGGTACACGGCCTCCCCCTCCTCGGG
Organism: Thermoplasmata archaeon; assembly: GCA_030037735.1. Lineage (GTDB taxonomy): Archaea > Thermoplasmatota > Thermoplasmata > Lutacidiplasmatales > UBA184 > JAKIWV01. Next base: position 8,089 of record JASHQC010000105.1, on the reverse strand, counting down.
ATCCGTGACGGTGAACGGAGCGAACACCAGTGTGAGCATCGCGTTCACCGCCCTGCCCACCTACGACGTGACGTTCACGGAGACGGGCCTAACCGCGGGGAACCTGTGGGAGGCCACGCTGAATGGCTCCACGGATTATGCCGTTGCCCCGGCGCACATCGTGTTCCATATGCCGAACGGCGACTATCCGTACGATGTGTACGCTGCCGGCTACACGGCTTCCCCCCACAACGGGACCGTGACCGTCTCTTCGGCGGCCAAGACGATCCCGATCGCCTTCACGGCGATTCCCACGAACAACGTGACGTTCTCGGAGACCGGTCTCGCGACGGGAACCATCTGGTACGCTACGGTCGATGGGATCCTGAATTATACCACCGCCCCGGCGTCCGTGGTGGTCTTGGCTCCGGATGGGGTGGATCCGTTCACCGTCTTCGCGCCCGGCTATAGGGCGTCCCCGGCCAGCGGGAACGTGACCGTATCTTCCTCGACCCCCACGGTGCCGATCACGTTCACGCTCATCCCGCCCATCGTCACCTACAATGTCACGTTCAATGAGACCGGACTGCCCGTGCCCGGTGTCTCGGACTGGGAGGTGTACGTGCAGAACGACGGCCCGCTGCTCGGCGTCAACTACACGTGCAGTAACGACAGCGTGGCGGGCACGCCGCTCAATTGCTCGTTGGCCGACGGGTACTACTCTTGGGTGGCCTATACGTACACGGCGAATTACACCGCGAGCCCGATGTCCGGGTACTTCACGGTGGACGGCGCCGGACTGAGCGTGAACATCACGTACGTCGATTCTTCGAGCGACTATCTCGTGGTGTTCGACGAGGCGTGGTATCAGATCTTCGGTACCGGAGGACTTCCGAACGGAACGAGCTGGAGCGTCACGCTCGCGGGGGTGACCCAGACCACCGAGGGAATGTGGATCTACTTCCTCGAGCCGAACGCCACGACGACGACCTATACGATCACCGCGCCCGCCGGGTACGCCGCGTTGCCGCGCTCTGGCACTATCTTCGGTTACGAGAACGCGAGCCAGGCCGCGGAGGGCGCCGACGTCAGCCCGTTGGTGTATCTCGTCTTCGTCTCTTCGGATCCTCCGGGAGGAACTCCGGCGATCGCGATGGGCAACGTCCTGATGGGCGCTTCCTCCGGGATCGTAGTGGCCGCTACACGGTACGGCTAGCCCGATACCTTCGGATCCCGGACGGGCCTTACGAGGAGCCGGGAGCCCTACTCCGCGACGATCGAGCCGCAGGGAAGGGGCCCCATCGGGCCGGTCCGCCATGGAAGGCTTCCTGAATCCGCTCGGAGCGGGTCGACAACCTTCCCCCGATCGGACTCGTCCGGGCGTAGAGATCAACGTGTCGTGCGACCAAGGGCGTGAGCGGTTCGGCGAGCCGGGGGCCAATCCACTCGGCGCTGAATGAGATGAAATAATGCCGGGCGACGCGGTCCAGCCAACCCGTGGTGGTTGTCCGGCGCGTCGGAGATTCCTCTGCGATGACGACACGCGCATGGCCCGGTCGGCCTTGGAGGCTGTGAAAGGCCGCGGCCCAAACTGTGGGCAGGGATTCCCGAACTCTCGGGCTACCGTGGGACCGCGCCAGTACCTCTGGTCAGCAAATCGCGTCCTGGGGAGAAACGAACGGTTCGCTCTCGCCACTCTCGTCGCGCGCTTCGGTTCTCAGACGCACAGTCGAAGCTTCTAGAGCCCACCCTCTGTCACGCCGGGACGAGAGCCAGATTCCCCGCTGCGTCGTTCCGTTGACGGGGACCAGGACGCTCCGGAATTGCAGTCCGAGTGGCACAGGTTCCTCCCTGGACCGCTACGGGGAGCGCCGGGCGCCTCGATTCGAAGAAATTGGCAGGAAGGGGTTAGCGCCTCCGCCGTTCCGGGCCGATCCCGGACCGGGAGTTCCCGCTCCGATCTCGGCCCGGAGGGTGCCTACGGTCCGCTCAGTCGTACCCCTGCCAGGTCACTGGGAACGACCACCGGACGAGATTCGTGGGGCCGCCCGGCGAGGCCATGTAAATGAGGTGCGTCACCGTGCTCTTCTCCGAGACCATGTAGATGATCGCCGACGGCGCGAACTCTCCGACTCCGCCCGACTGTCCGCTCACCGTGGAAGTGCACTTGCTGAAGCTAGTGACTCCGAAGTTGGCGAGCGGAAGGAACACGAGCTTGTCGTCGATGATGGTCGCGGGCCGCTCAACGATGCACTCCGCCCCGTTCTCCAGGGCGTAGGGCGCGTACTTGGGGGCTTGCCGACCGGTGACCGAGAAGGACTTGCCGTTCGTGAGGTCCATCACGGACATCGTGAAGCGATCCGTATGGGGGTGGAAGACCACCAAGGCTGAGATGGAGTCCCCCGGGGTCACGCTGACCGACGGGACGACCTGGATGGCGTTCGTCGGGTAGAGCTCCCACCAGGCATAGTACGAAGCTACCCCGTGATCACAGATCGCGAAGGTTCCGTCCTGCTCGACCGTGCTGGACGAAAACCCATCGATACCCACCCATTGGACCATGTACTGGGACCCCTTGCTCGGACAGACTACCGAGGCCATCACCCACGTTCCGCTTACGCGCGTGACCGTCCCGTTGGTCTGGTCGAAGTTGGCGTAGCCGGCCCAGTTGATGCTCAGGTACTGGTTGGAGCCGGACGGCGCCATCTCGTTCGGGTTCTCGTTCCCCAATGTGAGGTGAGGAACAACGGCTGCCGGCGCCGCTGTTGCTACCCCCGGCAGCGCGAAGGCTGCCATCACCACCAGTAGGGCGAGTGCGCCCCACACGGGTTGTTTTCGCATGTTATACGGCATCGTTCTCTAGTATATCGAACTAGGTTTCCCGGGTACGACGTCCGGAGATCCCTCGCTTCCTCCCCCGGCGTTTTCGTCCCATTGAGCGAAGTGGAGGAATCGGTCTCCGGTCAGCTCAAGAGCACGGCCCAAAAGAGGGATTGGGCCGATGAATTTCACCGGGCGAACCGGAGGTATCGTGCCCGGACCGTCCCGGGGTCCCGTCTACCGTCTCGGATGCGAGAGGCTCGGAGGGCCCACGAGCCCTCCGGAAACGTCACGGGTGGTGGACCGGCCCGGGACCAAGGTAGAAATCCCTCTACGTTCTGGGGCCGGCCGCCTCCGGGCGGCGGTCGGAAATGAAGTGCGAAGGGTGTGGCAAGGAGCTCGCCGACACGGCGACGAAATGCGATGCGTGCGGCCGCCCCGTCGGAGCCGCTCGGCACGCCGTCGGTGAGACAAAGGCGGTGGCCGGAAAGATAGGGCACGGCATCATGAGCGGCGTGAAGCAACTCGAGGCCGACGCAAAGAAGCTCACGAAGAAGAACCAGCCCGAGGCATCTCCGCCGCCTCCGCCTCCTCCCCCGCCACCACCGCCCCCGCCGCCACCGCCCCCCTCGTAGGCCGCCCCGGGTTGTCGGCGCCAGGCCCATCGTGCAATTCCTCCCCGCCGCACGTCGTCGGAGTCGGCGGGGCCGGTTTCCTACGGCCCTCCTATTCGGGTAGCCCTAGGTCCCGCCAGGCCGGGTAGCGAGTGAGGCGGCCCTCCGCGACGTTCCCGATGTATCGTCCCTGCGCGGAGAATTGCATGATCCGCTCGCCTTGGCTTGCTCGCTGGGCCCACACGGATCTCTTGAGGGGATTCTGCTCGATGCCTTCGATCCGCGCCTCCCCGTACTCGAAGTAGACCACCCTCAGCCCCTGGTTTCGGGTCCGGGTCACCAGGTGGGTGCCGTCCGGGAGATCGACCCGGCCCTTTCCCTCCGCGAGCGCCTGACGCCAGACGTCCACGAGGACCTCACCCAGGGTCAGCATCGGCTCGGCCTAGGCTACCGGCCGCCTACTCCAGCTCTCGTCCGGACCGCTGTTGTTCTTCGGCTCGCCGATCGTACGGATAAGTGACATCGAGCTCGCTGGCCCGGTTCAAGGTCGCCATCTGCTCGGGGCTCAGTGCCCACCCGATCGAGCCGAGATTTTCCGAGAGTTGCTCGACGGTCCGGGCCCCGAGGATCGGAGCGGTGACCTCGGGATGGCGCAGGAGCCAGTTCAGGGCCACCTGCGCCGGGGTTTTGCCGGCCTCCTGCGCCACGGAGCCGACGGCCCGCACGATGCGGTTCGTTCGCTCGTTATCGAAACGGCCCGCGTAGAACTCGACGTCCTTGGACTCCCCGATCCGGGTCCCGCCCGGGGCGTTTCGGATCCCGCTCGCGTACTTTCCGGAGAGGACGCCGCTCGCGAGCGGGCTCCAGGGAAGGACCGCGATCTGTTCGGCAGCGCACATCGGCAGGAGCTCGAACTCCGTGGCCCGAGCGTAGAGACTGTACTGGGGCTGGAGGCTCACGGGCTCGTGCCAGCCTCGCGACCGGCAGAGCTGAAGGGCCTTCTCGAACTGCCAGGCCCGGTAGTTGCTCACGCCCATGTATCGGAGGGCCCCTTCCTCCACGAGGGTATTCAGCGCACCGAAGGTCTCCTCCAGAGGGGTCAGGGGATCCCAGGCGTGGACCTGGAGGAGGTCGATGTAGTCGGTCTGCAACCGGCGCAGGCTGTCCCGGACCGCGTGAAACAGGTGCTTTCGGGAGAGTCCCACGCTGTTCGCTCCTTCGGCCGTTCTGAACCGGGCCTTGGTGGCCACGACGAGGTTTTCCCGATCGTGGTGGGCGAGCCACGTGCCGATGATCTCCTCGGACTTGCCCGAAGAGTAGACGTTCGAGGAGTCGAGGAAATTGCCGCCGGCCTCGACGAAGCGGTCCAGCAGGCCGTGACTCGTCGCTGCATCGGCGTGCCAGCCGAACGTCATGGTCCCCAGGCAAAGCTCGCTCACCAGAACGCCGGTCCGTCCCAGCTTCTTCAGTTTCATGCCCCGCTTCAGCCCGGGCGAATAATGACCCTTCCCCGCTCACCGAGATCGACGTCTGTCCGGCACCACCCTTAGACCACCGAATCGTGCTGGGCTCGATGATTCTCGCATACTACCTGAGCACGCGACGACAGCGCCGGCGCGTCGCATCCTCGCGGCTAGACTAGCTTCCGGAGCTTCCAAAGCCCGGTCGGGGTCACGTGCACGTGCCCCAGGAGCGCGCTGGTTCCCCGGCCCAGGGCCAGCAGCTCGTCGTTCCCGTCGGAGACGGTGATCCGCCAGCCCCGTCGGGCCAGTTCCGAGGGGATGCTGCGACCCTTCCAGAGACCGGTGAGACCCGCCTCCCGCCGTGCCCGGCGCCATGGAGTGGGTTCTTCGAGGAGAGGGCCGATCTGGATCTCCACACTCCGAGACCCCGCGTCCAAGCTCGCGAACGGGGTCGAGCCGATCTGTACGTGCGCGGACCCCTTGGAGATGCTATGCAAGAGCTCCCCGACCAGGTCGGATAATTCGGTAGCCTTCATTGGAGCTCGGGGCACGAAACTTACTCCATGATTGGGCGTTCCTGCGCGGTAACCGATGATCGGGTCACGCGTCGAAAGGGGACGGGCCCCGTGCTTGCCGCCGACTGGCGGGGCCCACCGTCTCGCGAGGATCGTTGATGGGGTGACCGAGCCAATCGCGTCCCTCTTCGTTCGGTACCTGGAGGTCGTTAGTGGGACCGGACGACCAGCTTAGCGATCCAGGGGTAGTTTGCTTCGAGCAGACCGAGGGCGACCGAGTATCCGTGGATCGTGTCGTGGGCCAGGATGGCCGTCGTGTTGGCCGCGTCGGCGCCGACCGCGATGGCATAGAGGCCCCCCGTGACGACATCGTTGCGGAACGTCTGGTTCGCGTCGATCAGATCGAGGCCGTAGTACGTGCTGTTGGTAATCGAGTTGCGCTCGATGATCGCGGGCGCCCCCGGGCCATCGACGAAGATCCCCGCGTCCACCTGATGAATGGAGTTGCCCGTGACGACCGTTCCCGGCGTGATACTGGCGAGGAAGATGCCCAGATCCTGGTCGTCAAAGAACGGGTCCACCCCGCAGGGTGGAGAGATCGGGAATGGGGCGCTCGTGCAGATGAAATTCTTGACGACGTTGTCCGTCACAAGGGCGGAGGTGAAGACGACCGCGATGCCCCCATCCGACCCGGCCTCGCCGATCACGAGGTTGTTGGAGACCACGGAGACCCCGTAGACGACGATGCCGTACGCGGCCGTGTACGGCCCCGGCCCGACTCGGACCACGTTGTCCTCGATGGTGGCGGTGCTGCCGCTAGGACCCCTCACGCCCCCGACAGAGATAGAGAAAATATCGAATCCTTTGGTCATGACCCGTTCGATCACGCCGTGTCCCTCGACCTGGGTAGCGGTCCCGACCCCCGGGCCATCGTCCAGGCCGATGCTGATCGCCCGGCCGAAGGAGATCATCCCCGCGCTTCCGTGCGTGGTGCACGCCTGATCCAAGTTGGGATAGGGGCCGTAGGCCACGATGTTCACGGTCGAGATGCGGAGGGTCGAGTTGTCCCGGACACCGACTCCGCCTCCGGTGGCGACGCCGATACTGTTCGCCAGCATGCATTGCTCCGTCACGCGGACGGTGAGCGCAGAGATCTGGACCGAAGCGCCACGCCCCACCTCGACCACGAAGACGTTGCCTAGGGAGTCCGGGGTCATCGTGGAGGGCGATTGGAGGATCGTCTTCCCTTCGCCCGACCCCACGAGATCCAGGCGCTTGTCGACGTGCAGCTGGCCAATGTAAGTTCCCGGCGGGAGGAGGATCGTTGTACCCGAGGGAGCTTGGTCGATCTCCGTTTGAAGCCCAGCGGCGGACGCCGCGGCCGGTGGCCCCACCGCAACGCCGATTCTGCCGTGCGAATGAGACGCGGCGAGGGAGGGGATGGCCTCAACGGCGGGAATCACGGAGAAGGCCAGGGCCAACAGGAGAAGCATCGAGATGGTTGCAAGGCCTAGTCGTTTCGTACGCTTTCGCTCTGAGAATTCTCGCATGGAATTCAGTCCCGCCAACTGGCGGGAAGAAGTTCTAAGATTTGCGAGTTTCGTGCCGCGCCCCGCATCGCCCGCCGGGGGCCCCCACGGTTCCACTCCGGTACGCCCCAATCTCCTCGGAGGTTCCTGAGGCAGCTCCGCAAGTGAATGAGTGGTTTGGGTTCCGCTCCGCCGGGAGATTCGCCGGAGCCCTGGCGGAGATATCACCAAACGAAAAATCTGCGTTGGACCAAGCTACTTGTAGAGAATCCCGTCAAAGACGATCGCAGTGACGTTTTCCGACACTCCACCGGGGTTCCACCCCACAGGGCTTTCCCGATGGCCCCAAGTAACTCACCCGTAATCACCTCGCGCCCCCGGCGCATCGGCATCGGCCTTGGACTCATGGTCTTGGCCGCGGTCGTCGTGCTCCTCGGGCCCGGGCTAGCCCCGGCCTCCTCTGGACCCGCCGGCTTCGGGTTCGCGCCGGAAGAATCCGCCTTCCCCACGCCGGTCCAACATGTTTTCCTGATCATGATGGAGAACGAACAGACCGACCTCATTTACGGCAAGCAGCCGTTCCAGACCTATCTCGCGAACACCTACGCCTGGGGGGGCGATGCCAACAAGGACCCCGGCCACGTCGGCTACTACGCGGTCTGCCATCCGTCGGCCCCCAACTATCTCGCCTTGACGTCGGGCCAACCGCTGCAATGTGGGAGTGATGGGTACAAGGGCTACAGCGTGAACAACGTCTTCAACGTCATGGACGAGCACGGGGTCTCGTGGATCGGCTACGCCGAAGGAGCCCCGCACAACTGCGACACGAGCGACAACACCGCCACGGACTACCTCCAGCGCCACGACCCGATTCACTACTACAGCGACCTCGGCGGATCAGCGTCCGGATCGGTGTGCGAAACGCATGACGTGGCGATCGCGAACTTGATCAAAGACTACCCCTACAGCACCGTACCCCCGGCCTTCACCTACATCGCGCCCAACGATATCGACGATGGGCACTCCTCCTCGGCCACAACCGGGGACAACTGGCTCAAGAGCTTCGTATCGAAGCTCGTGAACACAACGTGGTTCAGCAGCAGCGTGATTTTCATCACGTACGACGAGGCGTACACCTCCGCGGGGTCCGACAACACCACGGGGTACAC
>JASHQC010000104.1 GCA_030037735.1 Thermoplasmata archaeon | reverse complement strand
GCTGGTGCCGGTACAGGACCGAAGAGCTCGGCAGCGCCCGTGTAGGCACGCTGGTAGAGCATGAGGGCGCCGAGCGTCGTTGAGGCTACGAATCCTCGGGGACCATAGAGGGCCGGGTTCGAGAAGTTCGCGCTGAGGTTCGGACCGATGGACGGGAGGAAGCCGGCGTACAACAGCACGTAATCGGGTCCGCCGGTGAGGTTCAGCGGAAGAATCGCCGTGAGATTCTCCATGGAGCGACCCAGGAGCACGTAAGCGTGCGGATCGTTGGCGACCAAGTCAAATATCTGCGGCGGGGCCGTGACCGTCGCGGCCGGCGGAACAATTCCGGCGAGCTGCAGGGCCCACGCGAGACCAGGGGCCACCGCGAGGGAATGGTCCTGGTACTCCTGTTGGAACGGCTCACCGAGCTGGACCCTCAGGTCCGATAGCAGCGGATTGATCGGCAGGAGGACAACGTTGGCGATGATCACAGCCGAAATCGCCACGGTCCAGAAGGCCCGGAGGCCGCGAGGAGGCCGTCGAGGCACGCGGACCGGGGGTGTGGAAGGCGTCGACTGGGCCCCATCCGGGTCCGCCGCCGCATCGCTCAGGGGGTATCGGCCGATGGGGACTCGCTGGAGCCCGTAGGCGAGCCCGAGGAACAGCGGGACCGCCGCGACGAGCGTGTACTGGGTCCCCAGTTGGACGTACCGGTCGGAGTCCGTCAAGAATGTCCAGCCGATCCAAGGCACCGACAGGATGAGCGCCCGGGGGGAGAGGAGCGGGATGAGCGCCAGGAGCGCATAGAGGAGGAGCCAGAAGTCGAAGGTGGCGACGGTTTGGGGGCTGTGGAGAATCGTCGCGATCGACTGCGTGACGGGGCTGCTGTTGTCGTAGAAGATACCCGCCAGACCCGGTTGCAGTGGGGGAGTCGGGACGCCGAGAAGGTGGGCCCCCCAGACGTTCATGAACAGGAACAGCAGCACGTACGCAACAATCGAGATCCCCATCAGCCAGACCGTGTAGCGGACGTCCGTCCTCTGGTAGGCCCTGCGAACGAACCGGATCCCCCTCGCCACGATTCCGCCCGTGCGGGCGGACGCCGCGCCTCGGGCCCGCCATTTCCGCCAGCGGGAGAGGAGGGTCTCCTCGATCCCGGGAAGGAGAAAGAAGAGACCGATGAGGAAGGTGAACAGCGGAGCGACTTCGATCGTGAGGAAGGAGACCATCGCGAGAAGGAGCCCGGATCGATGGCGGCCGGTTTGCCACAGCCACGCGACACCGAACAGTTCGAGAGGCAGGAAGGACTCCATGTGAAAGGAGAACGCCTCGCCGGACAGTGTGGGGGCCCAGAGCAGGAACAGCGCGGCGGCCAGCAGGCCCTTGGGCCAGGACCGGGTCGCGTTCCGCGTCAGGAGATAGAGGGGGACGGCGGCGAGGGCGACAGCCGCGGACTGGATGGCGAAGAGCGGAATCGGAGAGGGAGCGATGGCATAGATGGGTACCACGACATACAGGACGAACGACGGGTGCACCAGCAGGAACGAGCAGCGGTCCTTTACCATGCAGTCGTGGGACTCGTAGAACGGCGCCGGTGCTCCGTGAACCGTGGAAGCGAGGGCCTGCATGAATATCGTCAGGTCGCCCGCGTTCCGCGTCTGGAAATCGTAGTACGAAACAATCCCGGAGTAGAGCGAAATCGCGAAGAATCCGAGGACCATGGCGACCAGCCAGAATCGGGGGCGGCGCCACCATCGAGCCTGCGCCGATCGCACCGGTGCTGGACTCGCCGGCGCTTCGTCTACGGCCATGGGCTCGGACACGTTGCACCCGCGGAAAGCGACTCTCCTCTATGCGCGATACGGGTTTACGGTTGGAGGAGTTCTTGAAAGAAATCCCAGACGACGCCCGCGTTTCGAATTGAGACCCAATCGTAGCCTGCCGTTTGGTCGAATGTAGCGGTGCCGGACCCAGTACAATCTTAGGGAAGCGTAAGAGGGGCCGGCCCGTGTTAAAGAATGGGTCATTCGGTGGGCTCCCGCGCCGAAACTCGTCGGCTCTCCCAGAGCGACCGCTCGAGAATCCGTGTCGAGGGGCAGGCTTCCGTAAAGATTCTTATCCCCATGCTCCGGTCCAAACGGCGTGGCCAGCGTCGGGGATCGCCTGATCTCACTCGAGTCGGTCGTCAAACAGTTTGACCAACAGCGGGCGCTCGACGCCGTCACTGCTGAGTTTCGGCCGGGGACAATCGGGTTGCTCGGCCCGAACGGTGCCGGCAAGACCACGCTTCTGCGGCTCCTCATGGGATTGCTTCCACCCACGGCCGGTCGGCTACAGGTGCTCGGCTACGATGCCTCGACCCAGCCGATCCCGATCCGAGAGAGAGTGGGCTACATGCCCGAGCACGAGTGCCTTATCCCGGAGATGTCGGCCGTCGGATTCGTGGCGTACATGGGACGCTTGAGCGGACTCCCCCCGGAGGAGGCCTTGAGCCGGACCCATGACGTGCTTCAGTTCGTGGGCCTCCGGGAGGAACGGTACCGGAAGATCTCGCAGTACTCCATCGGGATGCGTCAACGCGTCAAACTCGCCCAAGCGATCGTTCACGACCCCGCGCTCTGCATTCTCGACGAGCCGACGGCCGGCCTCGATCCCGACGGTCGACGCGAGATGCTCGAGCTCGTGCGCGCGTTGTCCCAGATCCAGGGACATAGCCTGATCGTCTCGACCCACCTCCTCCCCGATGTCGAGGGCCTCTGCGACCAGGTCCTCTTGTTGGATGCCGGCCACCTCCTCGCCGCCGGACCGGTGGCTACGCTGCTAGACGCCGGGGCCGCGGATACGGTGGTCCGGATCAAGGGCGACCGGGAACGGTTCCTTGCGGCGCTCGTGGAGAAGGGATTCAGCCCCCGGATGATGGGGGAGGAGCTTCGACTGGCTATGCCGTCCGAGGCCGCGACTCAGGTCTTCGAGGCAGCGGCTGCTACCGGGACCCAGATCCGTTACATGGGCCGTCAAATCCACACCCTCGAGGACCTGTTCCTCGCTAAGGTGCAGGCTCCAGATTCCACGGAGTCACTGTGAGCATTAGCCCCCCTCGTTACACGGCCACCTCCAGGGTTCGCCGGGGACGCCCCTACCGCATGCTCACGATGTTTTCGCATGAGTTTCGACGGCGGTGGGGGCTTGCTACGGCGTTCATCCTGGTCCTTGCCTACCTCGCCCTGATCATCACCGTCGCCATCCCGGTCCTGCTCGCACCGCCGGGCGGAGCATCGCTCTCGGACTTCCGAGGACTCTACGGCTCCCCGATCTGGCCGCTCCTGACCCTCCTCATCGCGGCGGCCGCCGGAGCGGGGAGTCTTGCGGACGACCTCGGTAGCCGCGCGATCACGCTGTACTTGAGCCGGCCCATTCTGCTCCTCGACTATCTCTCGGCGAAAGCCGCCTCGGTTGCGCTCTGGGTCGCGCTCGTCGCAGTGGGGCCGGGTCTCGTCAGCGTTCTAATAATTTACCTCCTCGGGGCCGTGCCGGCCGCTACCGCCTTCGCTGCCGCTCTCGCCTTCCTGGCCGTCGGGCTTGCGTCGACGATTTTCTTCACAGGACTCTCTCTCGCCTTCTCGGCGGCCACCTCGAAAAGCCTCTACGCGGGGGCGGGGATCTTCGGTGTCACCCTCTCTCTCACGGGAGGGGTCGCGGCCGTGACGGCAGTGAGCTCAAACCCGACCATCCGCTACCTCGATCCGCTCACGGATATCCAGAGCGTCGCAGGGGCGGCGTTCCAGTCTGGCGGAGTGCCCGCGACCGACCCGTCGCTCTCAGCGATCCTTCTCGTGGCGGTTGGTTTGGTCCTGGGAGTCGGTGCGTGGCTCCGGCTCGAGCGGGTGGAGGTGGTCGGCGAGTGAACGGCATCGTCGACGCCCAGGCCGTGACGAAACAGTACGGAGAAGTCCTCGGCCTCAACCGATTCACCGCGACCTTTGGCCCCGGCATCACCGGCCTCGTCGGGCCGAACGGCGCCGGAAAATCTACCCTGTTCCGTCTGCTCGCCGGTCAGCTACGCGTGGACGCGGGCACACTCTCCGTTCTCGGTCGGCCGGCGTCGACCGAGGGTCCCTTCCGCCGGCGCATCGGATATTGCCCCGAGTCACCCGCCCTCTATGACTGGATGACGGGGGAGGAGTTTGTCCGGACGCTCCTGCAGTTGGATGGTTTTGCGCGGGACGAGGCCGCCGCGCGGGCCGCCACCGCGATCAACACCGTCGGGCTCATGGAGGCCCGGAGGCGACGGCTACGAACGTACAGCAAGGGGATGCGACAACGCATCAAGCTCGCACAGAGTCTGGCGCACGATCCGGAACTGATCCTGCTCGACGAGCCGCTCAACGGAGTCGATCCGGTCGGTCGCGTCCATTTCCTCAGCGTGATCCGAACGCTCGCCCGGGCAGGCCGGCACGTGATCGTGAGTTCCCATATCCTGTACGAGCTCGAGCGGCTCACCGACCACGTCGTCCTGATCTCGAACGGCCGGGCCCTCGCTCAGGGGAATCTGCATCAGATCCGCGGTCTCATCGATGCACGCCCGCACACGATCGAGCTCTCCACGCCCGATCCCCGGGGCGTCGCTCGCGCACTGTCCACTCTCGACCACGTCGTGGCGATCGATTTCCCTAGCCCGGGACGGCTCACTGTGAGATCGCGGGCGCCCGACGCCTTCTACCAGTCGCTGCCGGAGCTGGTGGTCCGAGAGCATCTTCCCGTGACCGGCGTGTACAGCTCCGACGACAACCTCGATGCCGTGTTCCGCTACCTCACCGAGTGAGCCGAATCATGTCGGTCGCTCAGACGCTCACGGTGGCTCGGATGTCGCTCAAGGGTGGGCTACGTGGCTTTCGGCTCCTCGGACTCGGAGCGCTGGCCGCCGTCCCCTCCGCCGTCGTGGCCGCTCTCGCCGCGTCCGGGGCCGGGCCGTCCACACTGGCGAACTCGACGGAGTCGCTCTTCCTATCGCTGACCCTCCCGGTTGTGATCCTGCTGCTCACGCTCGTGCTCTTCGTGGCGCAATTCCGGACCGAGATCGAAGACGACACTCTCGCCTATCTCTTGGCCCGATCGGTCCCTCGAACAGAGATCGCCGTCGGCAAGTATTTCGGCGCGCTCGGGGCTGCCCTCGCGTTCTCCCTTCCTGCAACGTTCATCCCCCTCGCCGTCGCTGGCGCGGCCGGCGCGCCCGCACCGTTGGCCGCGGTGATCCTGAGCCTCGGCACGATGGCGTTCCTCGCGACCATGACGTTCGGGGCGGCGTACTGTTTCTTGGGGCTCATCACGCGCTCTGCTCTCCTCATCGGGCTCCTGGTAGGCTTCCTGTGGGAAGAGCTCGTGCCGTTGCTCCCCGGTTACGCGCCGCGTCTCACGATTGTGTTTTACCTGAGAAACCTGGCCGCGCTTCTAGTCCCGACCGGACCCCTCTCCGGATTCTCCACCCCGTACTCCCTTCCCACCGTAATCGCGGTGCCGGTGGCCGTCGCGATCGTCTTCCTCGGACTGACGGCAGGGGTGTTCCGGTCCCGCGAGGTCCCTCCCGGGAGGACCACCGCCTGATCCGTTCCGGCCACGTGGTTCGACCTTCCGGGTACGGAAGGGGCGGGGGAAAGGAGGGTTTCGAGAGACCCCGCGTCACTGGAGGTCACGTCGCCTGCCGGGGCGGTGACGCCGCGGTCTCCTGTTAGAACCCTGCCAGCGGGACGGAGGAAGGGCAAACCCCCGTCGTGTTCTCGGCGGAAAGTAGAGCCCCCGACGACGCGCTAATCGCAGCGTCGAAGGTAAGTCCCGTTCCGGGCGACGACGATCCGAGGAGAGGGCACGTCGTGAGTAAGATCTCCCACGCGAGAGGGACGGAGACGTTGGAGACGGTCGTCGCACTCGCGATCGCCATCGTCAGGTTCGCCAGTGGATGGTTCTCCACGAACGACGATCCTCCCGCCTCGCCTGCAATCCGTACCGCGGCGGAGGAATCGATCACCGCCGAGGGAATCGTCGACAGGAATCCCAGTGCAGTCGAGCAGAGGCCCCCGAGCGTCCCCACGAGGGTCGCGCTCCCATCCAAGACCGTGGCAAGAAGGACCGTGCCGCCGGCGTTACGGAGGACGAAGAACCAGGCGACAGACGTCCCACCCGACAGGTTCCCCTCGGTGGCCGGCACCGTGATGTTCGCTGAGCCGCCAGGGGCGAGGGCGGTGAACGGGCACTCCGCCGACACGTTGAGTGTCTTCAGGAACGAAAGGGTCGTAGCCGCTCGGCTATCGAAGCCATCAGCGAAAAGGAGGTCCCATCCGCCTCCGGCGTAGCCGCTCGCCTTCGAGAGAACGGCCGTCCGCGCCGAATCGAATGTCAACGGGCCTACAGGTGCCGGGGGAGAGGGGGCCTGAAAAAGCGGCACGAGACCGGTGACGTCCAAGACTAGGACCAACAGCACGGCCCCCACTACGACCCCCACGAGGGCACGTACTGCGGACGAACGACGACGACGAGGCGGGGACGGACCGGTCGCAGGACGGGTCACCGCACCCAGGGCTTCGTCCGTCATCGTTCGAGGGGAAGGAGAACTCGAAGCGTCAAAATATCGGTGAGGTCAGGCAGACCCCCATGGGGTTCGAATAACATGGCAGGTCCTCCGCCTCGCGCGCGAGGCGAAGTCGGAATGCTCCCGCCGGGATTTGAACCCGGGTTGGAGGGTATCCTTGGCAGGAAGTGCCCGCCTCGAAGGCCCTCTATCCTTGACCGGACTAGACTACGGGAGCACACGTGCCCGGAGCGTCGGGGCTTATGGACCTTCGGGCGCCGTCAGCCGACGCGCTCCCACCGCTCCAGCTTCTGCACTTGACCCAAGGTGCTTCCTCGCTGGATTTCCTCCCGAACCCGGTTCTCGTGCTCGAGTACGTCCAGCGATCGATTCGCGATCTCCTTAGCCCGCTCGCGGGGCACTACGACGAGCCCGGACAGATCTCCCACGATCCAGTCCCCCGGTCGGACTCGCTGGCCCCCGACGGTGACTTCGACGCCGATCTCACCGTGGCCTTTCGGTTCCCCCGCGTTGGGCGAGATGAACCGGCTGAAGACCGGGAACCCGATCTCCAGAATCGCGTCGATGTCCCGGGCCGCGCCGTCAATCACCACACCGGACACCTTCCGCGTGTGCGCGCTCCAGGAGGCGAGCTCGCCCCACACCGCCGTCGTGCCGCTCCCGGCGTCCACCACGATCACGTCGCCGGGACCGGCCCGGTCGATCGCCTCGACCGGCTTGGCCCAATCCCCGTCGCGGGTCACGACCGTGATGGCGGGGCCCGCCATACGGAAACTCGGGTCCTTGTGGTGGGGGAGCAGCCCATGGACCGCCCCCTTCCGCTGCAGCGCGTCGCTGATGTTGGGCGTGGAGACTTTCAGGAACGCGCGCCGGATGTCCGCCTCACTCACTCGATGAAACAACTCCGTCGCCATCTCGGTCTGGGTGGTCATGGCCTGACGGATCCGGCGCGTCGCCTCTGTGACGTCCGGGCTTTTCGTGATCGCCCCTCCAACAATGAGGATTTGCGCGCCGGCCCGAGTGGCTTGCGCTACGGTCTCCGAATTGAGGCCTCCTGCTACGGCGACCGGGATAGGTGAGGCGCGGGCAAGCCCCTCTAACTCCTCAAACGGCGTCTTGCCGGCCATTTGCATGTCAATTCCGACGTGCCAGCAGACGGCCCCCGCACCCAACTCCGCGGCGCGTTTCGCCTTGGCGAGCGGGTCGGCCACGTTAAGCAGGTCGACGACAATCTCTGCGCCGTACTTCTCTCCCCCACGGACCGCATCCGCGATCGTGTCGTCATCGGCCGCCCCCAGGACGGTGACGATGTCCGCGCCGGCCTTGGCAGCAATTTCCACCTCGAACGCCCCCGTGTCCATGACTTTGAGGTCCGCCACGATCCGATGATTCGGGAAGGCCCGCTTCAGTTCCCGAACCGCGTCGAGCCCCTCGCTCTTGACGAGCGGGGTCCCCGCCTCCACCCAGTCGGCCCCTCCTTCGATCGCCTCCTTGGCGGCCTGAAGGGCCCGCGAGAGGTTCTCGAAGTCGAGCGCGACCTGGAGAACCGGACGGTCGAGCTTCACGAGCTATCGAGGGCCGACGGGCTATAAACCGCTCGCCGACCTCCCCCGAGAGGCCGTGACTTCCCCTGAGTCGGTGCGGATCATCGCGGGAGACGCCCGACGCATGCCGGGCGTAGCGCGGAATTCGGTGGCGCTGGTCGTGACGTCGCCGCCCTATCCCATGATCCCGCAATGGGACGCGCTCTTCGAAAGCTGGGGGGCGACCGACTTCGAGGCGATGCACCGGGAGCTCGACCGGGTCTGGGCGGCGTGCTACCGGGTGCTGGTGCCGGGGGGGCTTCTCGCGGTCAATATTGGCGATGCGCTCCGGTCGACTTCGGGGGAGTTCCGCCTCTGGCCCAACCACGCGCGCGTTCTCTCGGCCGCCGAGAAGCGCGGATTTCGCCCTCTCCCGTACATATTGTGGAAGAAGCCTACCAACAAGCCGAACGCCTTCCTCGGGTCCGGCTTCCTTCCGCCCAATGCCTACGTGACCCTCGACTGCGAGTTCATTCTCCTTTTCCGCAAGGGGCCGCTCCGCCGGCTCGCCCCCAAGTCCCCCGAACGCCACGCTAGCCGTTACCGGAAGGAGGAACGCGACCTCTGGTTCTCCCAAATCTGGGAAGGCATCCGAGGGATACCCCAGGCGAGCGGAAACGGGCGGTCCGGGGCGTTTCCGCCCGAAATCCCTCGGCGGCTGATTCGGATGTTTTCCATCGTGGGGGATACCGTGCTGGACCCGTTCGCCGGCACCGGGACCACGTTGTGGGAAGCATCCCACCTCGGGCGACGCGCCATCGGCATCGAGTTGGACCGGGTCCGTGCCGAGGCCCTCGAGCGCGAGCGAACGCGCCGGGAAGGGACGCCTCCCACGGGCTCGCCACGCTAAATCTGACGGTGCTGGACTTCCTCTTCCACCGAGCGTTGGAGGTACTTGAGGGACGCGTCCGAGAGACGGTCGATGTGGAGCAACAGGTAGTGCAGATAGATCCGCTCGGGCCGACGCGATGGCCCCGGGGGATGGGGACGGGTTCCAGGGGATGGCGGCTCTCTGGCCGTTGCCATCTCGTTCAGGGTGGGTTGGTGATGCTCGTGCTCGGAACCGTGGAAGGTACGACCCATTTCGCCGACCAAGGGGGGATGCACGCGACCGACCGGATAGTCGGGGTCCTCTGCCTCTTCGACCTGTACCCCGGGCGGGCCAGTAGAAACGGCCAGTTTGGGAGGTGCCGAGGAGGTCGGGGGTGGAATGGAGCTCAGGAACGGATGGGCGGGCCGGCCGGGGTCCTGCATCTCCTCGATCGAGCGACCGGTAGCATCCTCGACGATGTGCCGCAAGTTCCAAGAATCACGGCGGCGGCGGGCCGGCCCCTCCTCCGTTGCTGGGGCAATCTCCGCCATCGAGGGAGGCTTCCCGGTCGGGCGGACTTAAACGTGCCGTTCGAGGGGAATCGGGGGAGGCCGGCGGCTCTGCTCCTTGAGCCACGAGCAGGGACCCCAGCCAATCGTATTCGGGGGTCGAGGCGACGATCGCCATCGGAAGGTGGTCGGCCCCGAAACGGAGCAATCCCTCGGAGTATCCCGTCTCGCCCGGCAGTCGCGCTCTCGGGAGCCATTCGGCTTCGGCCGATGTAAGCTGGAAGAAGTCTCGGGCCTCTGCTGAAACCTCCGCCAGACGCAGCAGCACCGTGGCCCGGAGGTTTCGGAGGAGAGACCGACCCGCTCCGGTCGCCAAGAAATCGTCCGGGTTCTGGCTCAGCAGGAGAAGGCCAGCCCGGTAGTGCCGGACGTGCCGGACCAACTGGTCCAAGAACTCCGCCGTCGCGGCGTGATGAACTAAATAGTGGGCCTCGTCCACGACGAGTAGCTTCGGCCGGTGGTCGGCGCGCAGTCGGGCCATGAGGGCATCGAGCGTGTAGGTTAGGTGAAACGGCAGCTGCCCGGGTGGGACCGCGTGGAGGTCCAGGCAGAGAGGGGACCTCTCGAGGGACACGGTCGTAGGACCATCGAGGTACCGGAGTGAGCCATGCCGGAACACCTCGAGCAAGTCGTTCAGCCGTTCCGCCCCGGGGCGATTGGCCAACTCCTCGAGCAGATCCGACCAGATCGGTACCCCTTGCCGCTCTTGGTAGAGCTGGCGCAGCCGGCCGTCGAGCAGCGCGCCCTCCGCATCGGTCAAGCTCGGGAAGAGTGCGCGGAGCATCGTGCCGACACGCGCCGCCTTCGCGTCGCGGTCCCCTCCCGTCGTAGCGGGGTCCAGCGGGTTCAACCGTTCTCGGAGGCCCCGCCCGACTGTGACGACCACACCCCCCAATGCCCGGGTCAGGGGGGCAAATTCTCCCAGAGGGTCCACGAAAAACAGCTGGGTCTCCGGGCAGATCCAGCGGGTCCGGAGCGACCATAAGGCTGCGGCGAACGACTTGCCCGAGCCCGTGCTACCGAAGACTCCCCAGGAATAGCTCCCGTGCGCCCAGCGATTAAGAAAGATGGGGCTCGCATCGTCGAGGAGGAGGCCGACCAACATGCCGCCCGGTTCGAGCACGCTCTCGTCCACGAAGGGAAATAGAGCGGCGATCGCATCCGTGGCGAGGGTGTGCCAGTACCCGCTGGGCCGGGGGGAGAGCTGGCTCGGGTTTGGGTCGGCAGGGATCAGTCCGGTTTCGAAGGTCGGTAGGCGAGCCTGGAACCCCAGCTCGCGGAGACGATGGATCAGGCGCGCCCGAATGTCTTCCGCCCTCTTCCGTCCCCGGCCCCGTGCATGGAAGCTGAACCCGACGCGCCACAGATCCTGGTCCCGGGCGGCGACCCGAGCTGCCAACTCTCGCGCACTGTCGGCATCGTGTTGAAGTTCGGAGGGGCGAGCCCCTGGACCGTTCACGCGGGTGTGGAGGTCCGCTTCCGCGACGGCCGCCGCTTTTTCTGCGGCGTCCAGCGCGAGGGTCCTGGAGAGTTTGCTGAGCGTGAGCCGAAGCTCGACGGGTTCGGAGGTGGGGAGCACTCTCCCCAAGAAACCGAACGGTACCGCGGGAGGAAGGTCTGTCACGAGGACCGGGGCGTCCACCCGGAGGCCGTGGGTTAGCCAAGACCGCCCTTCTTCGGTGCCGGATGGGCTCGGACACCGAGGCATGTCAGATACTCATCGGGGCGGACCGGGCCAGGAGCCAGAACCCCACCGCGACGACTCCCAGGAGAAGTGGCCGGACGAGCGGAAACACGGGACCAAGGAGGACGGCCCCGCTCCACCCGATCGCTCCGAGGGCAATGTGCGGAATCAGACGGACGGGTGGAAATCCTGTAGTCCGCCGCTGCCGCAGAGCGCGAACGGCGCGGGTCCAAACTACGAAGGTGGCGACCACCGCGAGGCTCATGGTCCCCGCCAGCAGTTCCGGCCACACCAGCGTCCCAACTCCTGCGAGGACCGTGCCTACCGCAGCTGTCGCGAGAGAATCGCCGTCGGGTCCGACCGACGCGTGCGAGCCGCCGGTCACGGAGACCCTCCGTTGGTCGACGGCCGGTACCGGCCGTCGGTGCGGACCTGCTGGACCGGTATTCCTAACCGTTCGAGGGCGGCCTCGAGGTTCGCCAATTGGGTCTGGAGGTTGATGGCCGCGGGTCCTTCGGCGCCGGGGTCGCTCCAGAGAGTCAGGTCGACGACTCGACGATAGCGGTTCCGAAGGAGGACCTGCACGAACTCACGGTAGGATTCCAATGCATCCCGTTCCTCCGGGAGCGGGTCCGGCGGGGAGGGGAGAAAGGGTAGGGGGGAGAACGCCTCCCCTCGCATGCACCAGCCGATCGGCAGGTCGAGGCCGGCGAGCGTGGAGCGCCACCCCTCGAAGAGGTGTTGGAGCTCGCGAGGAGGCAGGTACGCGATGGGGATTCCACCGGTTCGTATCGAAGGGGCAGAGTGCCGCGACGATCCGGAAAGGCGAGACCCTCGGGATGCACTGCGCGAGAGACGGTGAGATCCGGCGGATCGCCATTGGAATCGGAAATATCCGACGGCGTAGTCGTCGAGGGTCTGTCCCTCCACCCGCGCGAAGGCGATCAAAGCGCCGACGGCGAGGAACGGGAGCCACACGACAGCCGAAGTGACCGCCGCCGCCGTGGCTCCGACGGTGGCGAAGCACAGGAACTTGACCAGATCACGCCCGGAAGCAAAGGGACCGAGGCGAAGCCGCCGGTGGACGAGCGGATGGATGGGGATCGCCGAAAGGTCGGCCGGAGCGAGCGCCATGCATTGTTCCAGTCAGTTCGCCCCCCCGGTCGACGGGGGCTGTCCCGGCCCAGGCATCCGGGAGGGGTGACCCGGAACGGCAGTGTGAGAGGCCTTGAACTGTCGCACGTGTTGGAAGAGTTGGCGAGAGCCGTGAGTCACAAGGTGACTGGCCCCCAGGGCCAGGCCGCCCGGAAGAGGCGCCTTCCCCATGTGACTCGCGAAAGTGCGTACCGCGGACCCCAGCTGAGCCGCGCGTCCCGCCACGGCGGCTTCTGGGGCGACCGCGTTGGCACCCCCTTGCGCCGTTAGCGTGGCGACGGCGAGCCCTCGCTGTAACCCTCCGGTGAGAGCCCCGCCCGCGGAGGGGAAACCCATCCCTCCGAGCTGGGTCCTCGATATGGAGATGAGGTACGGCGACCCCACCGCGATCGACAGATACGCGAGCACGAGGAGCGCCGACGGAGCGCCCACGGCTAGCTCGAGCGGGATCAGAATCACCGAGGGAAGGAAGGCGAGCTCGACCAGGAGAGTCCATCCGCGTCGGGCCAAGGACTCCAACGGAGGAAGGGCCCAGAGCAGGGTGAAGATGGGCAGCAGCACGAGCAGGACAGCGATCATCGCGTCCCGGAGCGCGACGACCGTGGCGAGGGTCAGTACCATCGCGAAGAGCGCGAAGGTGACGACAAACGCGAGTACCCCGTTGTCCCAGGAGAACACGAGGCCGCCCGCCGGCACGATGTTCGTCCAGTGTCGCCACGCCCCGTTGTCGAAGCTGGAGATCAGCTGAAACGTGGCGCCGCCGACGTCCAACGCAGCGCCGGCGAGCGGGAGGGTGAAGTTCGCCCCGAGGAGCGCGATGACGATCCGAGGGAGCAGTGGCTCGAACCGACCTCCGACCCGGGCCGAGAACGACCGGAGTAGGTACAACCCTGCGAGGCCGATGAGGACCAGTGCGATGGCCGGGTCGACCAAGTTGCCAAGGATGAACGCGCTGAACCGGATTGCCGTGGAAAGGAATCCCGCGCTTGCACCCGGGTGGGCGATTGACGGAAACAGTGAGGGGGCCGACAGCTCCGGTACGACCAGGTTGTCGTAGGTCGGCTGGATGACCAGGTTCAAGATCGCGGTGCCAGCGGCAAAGAGACCGAACAGGATCGCCTGGATTACGACGTTCCAGTTGATGGAGCCCCAGTCGACCATGGCCCCTCCCCGGTGAGCTTAAACACCCGTGACGACCCAGTTCGCGAGCGCCCAGACCAATCCGCTCACAGCCCCCACAAACAGGAGGGTACCGATGAGCGCATCTCGGGCCCTCTCTTTGGCGAGAACCTTCTTCATGGAATCATGGGAGAACCAGCTCAGCGCTACTCGGGCCCACACTAACGAGAGGAGTCCCCCTCCGGCCGCCGCGGCGAGCGTGACCAGTCGGTCGATGGCGGCCGTGAAGTTGGTGACGGCGGGATTCGTGTTGGACGTCGCCACGGTGCGGTACGTCGAGCCGACGAGGTGCGCGGAGGCCGAAGGAGCTCCCGAAATGACAACGGCGAGCAGCAGCAGGATCGTCAGGGAGATCTTGGCCCATCCCTTCCAACCCATCATGGAGAGACCTCGCCGGGGGTTCCGGGCGGACCTCTGCCCTTCCAACGGAGCACCTCGTCGTGGGCCGGTCCCGGTTCGCTGCTCACCTCGGAGGTCCGGATCAAGATCTGCAGCGCAGCTTGGGCGGCCTCGGGCGACTCCCCAGCCTCCTCGCAGAGGAGCAGGAGAGTCTCCCGGTCGATGATCTGGGATTGCCGCATCAACCGGCGCACGGTTGGGAGAGCCGAATGTTCAGGCGTCGGGGACGCCCCCGGTGCAGGGCTGAATCGGCGGTACACATAGAGGGCGGCGAGCAGGAGCATTCCGGTCAAGACAGCCACTCCCGCGTAGGTCGATAGGTCGGAGGTCGGGGGGTCCGAGACTGAGGGCGTAGGCCCAGCGACTCGCAAAAATTCGGTCGACACCGAGCTCTGACCCAACTCGTCAATCACGCGCACTTCGACGGAGTAGTTTGCGTCCGGTGGGGGATCGAAGTAAATCGAGACGATTCCAGCGGCGGCTTCTGAGCCGTCGACGGTTTCACCATCGGAGAGCCGAAATTGATAGGCGTACGGTGGGAGGCCACCGGAGACGTTCAGGCTGAGCTGGAATGGAGCGGATGGTTCCAGGCCGGGGGTGGCTAGCCGGATCGAGAGTGGGGGTTCTACGACGACGGTTGTGGAGGCCGTCAGCAGAGACCCTACCGAATCGGTTGTCGTGAGGTTCAGGATAGCCGTGCCCGGGAAGGCGAAGGAGACGTTCCAACGGTACATCCCGTCCGAGGGGAAGACGCCGAGAGCCTCCGCGGCGCCGACGAGGGGAAGGGAACTCGAAAAAGACCAGCGGAATGGAGGAGCGCCCTGGTTCACGGCCAAGGCCACGCCGAGGGGCCAACCCACTTCCGCCACTGACCCGTTCGTGGCCAGCGCGAGCGCTCCGGGACTTACCGCTTCGGCCACTCGCTGATTGGCGCTGGTGGCATCCCCGAGGTCATCCGAAACGTGGACGAGAATCCAGGCGGGTCCCGTTTGGGAAAAACTGACTGCCTCGGAATAATTCCCGTCGGTCGACCAGGTGGCGTTCCCGCCGGAGCCCCCGCCCGCGGGGATCCAACTGGCCCGAAGTGGCGGAACTCCACCGGTAACGTTAATGAAGAATGGAACCGGGAGTCCGGTGTCGACTTGGGCCAGTGGGGAGCTCACGGCGATGGACAGCGCGGGTCGGACCGAGAGGGCCAACGTGGCCACTCCGTGATACCCCGAAGCATCGGTCACTTCGAGCGTGACGGTCAGATTGCCCGGAACGTCGATATCCAGTTTCCACGCGGCGGCGTCGCTCGAGCCGCCTAGGCTGTCCCTCCAACTGTATGCGGTTACCGGCTCTCCCGCGGTCACCTTCGGAACGAGCTCGAAGGGAAGCGCCGCCTCCGCCGGGTTGACCGAGCTCACGATGGCTACCGAAATCGCTCCGTTGAGGATCGGGCCCACCACAAGCCCTCCCGTCGGGACGATGAAGAACAAGGCGGCGAAGCATGCGCTGAGAATCCGAAACCGTCCGGCCCGGTGGGGGGAGCACGGTATGCCGCTCGCGAATTGGTTGCCCCTCGTCAGAGTACCACCCGACCCGAGACCGGAGTGGGGGTATTTTCGCGGAGAGGCTGCGATGAACGGTGGACGATGGTCAGGCCCGCAAAACGGCTAGTGCAACGTGGTCGCGGGAAAAGGGAGCGAGGGACCGCTGGTCCACTATCCTGAGACCTTGGCGGGTGAAGGTGGTCCGAGACTCGGCGACCACCGCCTCCACGGGGCGACGCTGGGTGACCGACCGGACCTTGAGCATCAGGAGGCCGCTGCCGGAGTGAGACAGAGTAGCGGCCGCGTTCTCGGCGAATACATCGGCCTGGTTGCGCAGCGCGACGTCCTGGTAGAGGAAGTCGACCGACCCGACGTCGGCCAGGTAGCGCTCGGGGAGCTGGGCGTCGGCGAGGATGGGAAAAAGGTTCGGCCTACGGTGGGAGAGGGCGAGCAGCGCACCGAACGATCCGGCGCTCTTGTCGATCCCGAACAGTTGCGCGTCGGGGAGCAGGTCGGAGAGGTGGCTCAGCGTAGTGCCGTGCGCGGCGCCCAAGTACAACACCCTCCGGGGATGGTCGTACGGCAGCCTCGGAGCACCGTTCAGAAGGTACGCCGCCAATTTCGAACGCCACGGGTCCCAGTGGCGGTACTCTACCCCGTCCTCGAGGATCAGCTCCTCCCCGTAGACCCGCTCCCCCGGACGCAGGTTCCGGGTGTACAGCTCCCGGCCCCGACGGAGGATGCCGGGCCACTCGGATTGCGACACCGGTACGGTCAGGCCTCGGTCAGCGCCACAACCATGTCGACTTCGACGGGCGCGTTGAGCGGAAGCGACGCGACGCCGATCGCCGCCCGGGCCGGACGACCTGCTTCGCCAAAAATGGCAGTCAAAACTTCGGTGGCCCCGTTCGCGACTTCGTGCTGACGGCCGAACGAGGGGACGGAGGCCACGTAGACCGTGACGCGGACGATCCGCCGTACCCGGTCGATCGTTCCGAGCGCATCGTGGAGTGCGCTGACCGCCTGGAGCGCGGCTTGGCGAGCGACCTGCTTGGCGGTGTCGGGGGGGACCTCCCGGTCCACCAGGCCCGGATGAAGTATTGCCCCGCCCTGAAGCACGATCTGCCCCGAGACCCATGCGTGGTCTCCGTCCAGTACGACGGAGGAGTAGGTACCGGCCGGCTTAGGCGGAGGAGGCAAGGTGAGTCCCAATTCTTTCAGCCGCTCGCTCGGTGTTCCGCTCACGTCTCTCGGAATCGGGGAGCGGCCAAAAGGCTATGCCGGTCGTCTCGGGACCGGGTCGCTTTCTCTTATGAAGCGAGTCCAACGGAACCGTAAAGTTCCGTGCCGCCTCGGCCGGAATGATGGTCTTCCTGTTCAAGCGGTTCCGGAAGCAAAAAAAAGACGACGAGGCCACCCCGGCCTCCGCGCCGGCCGACATCGTTCAAGAGCCGGCCGCGCCGGAGCCCACCGATCAGCTCCCGGAGCGGGAGCCCTCGCCCACCACCGAGCTCTCCCCGGTCCCCGAACCCTCTCCCTCCGCTCCGCCTCCGCCTCTTCCGACCGCCCCTCCCCCCTCCGCGCCCGTCACCCCTGTAGCATCGTCAGCCGAATGTTTCCTGTGCGGTACGCCGCTCGTGGACCATCATTGCCCGAAATGCCAAATGGCCTGGGTCGAGTGATGCTTCCCCTCGGTCCCGGGACCGGAAGAGGCCCGGTAGAGCCCACTCCACCCGCCACACTTTTCTTGCGGGAACGGCTCCGTCGTTCCCGGCGGGTATTCCCGCCCACTACAGAGCGGTGGTAGACTGGAACTCTCGGGTGCCGCGTCGGAACTCGACGCCCTGGAACAGGAGGTCGTGAACCACGTGTTCACGTTGGCCCCCCAGGCGGCCGTGGGCCTCGGCCTTCATCAGTACGATGGCCAGCTTCCGGACCTGAGCCGAGATGCGACGGACCGCTGGGCGAGCCGAGCCGACACGCTGCTCCGGCGGCTGCGGGACCTTCCGACCGACGGACTGTCGGCCGACCGTCGCTACGACCGGACGCTGCTCGAGATGATTCTCGAGAACCCGCTGTTTGACCTCCGCGATTCCCGGGACTACGACCAGAACCCGATGACCTATCTCGGCGGGATGTCGCTGACGGCGTACACGGTCCGGGGATATGCGCCGCTGAGCGTCCGCGTCGAGGCGATGACCCGACACCTCGCCGGCGTCCCCGCGTACATGGCGACCGGCCTCAACCGTCTCGATCCGGAAGTACCCGCACCGTTCATCCAACTGGCCGTGAGCATGGCACAAGGCATCCAATCGAACTATCGCGAGGTGGAGCCGACCGTCCGGTCGGTGAGCCAGGCCGCGCTGGATCGCTTCCGCGAGGTCCGGGATCCTGCGTTGGTGGCCGTACAGGACTACGCGAAGCGGCTCGAAACGGAGCGGCTCCCCCGGGCCACGAATGCCTTCGCGCTCGGGCCCGAACGGTACCAAAAGCTCCTCTGGGTGCGCGAGCGAGTCCAGGCCCCGTTTGCGGACCTCCTCGCCGCGGGTCGGGCCGACCTCGAGCGGAATCGGGCGCGCCTCGAGGCCATTGCATCGGCCGCCCAGCCGCCGACCGATGGACCGGGGCTTCTCCGTCGGGCCGCCCAAAGTCATCCGACCGCGGAGGGACTGCTCGCGCGGGCCCGCGACTTTGTCGACGAGACGAAGCTGTTCGTGCGCGAGAAGGAGCTGGCGACAATCCCGGAGCCGGCCGTATGCCGGGTCGAGGAGACGCCGGCACACCACCGGGCACTGTCCACCGCCAGCATGAATCCACCGGGACCGTTCGACACGGCGGGGGAAGAGGGCATCTACTTCGTGACCCCCGTCGACCCGGCCTGGCCGCCGAAGACGCAGGAGGAATGGCTTCGGTCGTTCAACGACTCGGTGCTGAGGAACGTGACGGCCCACGAGGTCTACCCGGGCCACTACCTCCAGTTCCTCCATTTCCGGAAGTCGGCAGGCCGCCTGATCCGGAAGACGTTCCTGTCCAACGCGTTCGTCGAGGGGTGGGCACACTACGCGGAGCAACTCGTGCTCGAGCAAGGGCTCGGCTCCGGCGCCCCGGAGGCGGAGGCAGCTCAGCTCTACGACGCCCTGCTCCGAGACTGCCGATTGATCGTGTCGGTGGGGCTGCACACGCAGGGGATGACGCTCCCGGAAGCCACGACCGTGTTCGAGCGCGAGGGGTACTCCGAGCCCATCGTCGCGCAGCGGGAAGCGGAGCGGGGAACGTTTGACCCGGCCTATTTCGGGTACACGCTCGGCAAGCTCGCAATCCTCGAGGCCCGTCGCAAGCACCTGTCCACCCGGTTCGGAGGGTCCCTTCGGGCCTTCCATGATCGGGTCCTGGGGTTCGGAGCGCCGCCGGTAGGATTCCTCGACGAGCTGCTCCAGCTCCACTAGCGTTGGACTGCCGCGCGGTCTAGGCCGTCGCGCCGCACGTTGGGCAACGGCCCTTGGTCTCGTCGTAGGTCGTCCGGCAGTACGGGCACCGGAGGTAGACCGTCGATGACGGTGCGGCCGGTGGGACGTTCACCTGCACCGTTACGGGGGTGACGGTGGCATGGGAGGGGGGATAGGTCTCGCGCTTGGCCTCCGCGAAATACTGTCGCCATACTTCGGGGTGGTCGACCACGAAGTCGATCTCCCCCCGGTGCGTTTGGAACCGGAGGCGGGAGGAATCGAGGAACCGGATCCGGAGCCGGGGTCGATTGACGTGCGCGTCGCTCACCTGGTCCAGGGGCAGGTCGAGGAGGGTCGACGTGGAGCCGGGACGCAGGAGCCCGGGTCGGGTCGCCTCGAAGACGAGGCGATAGTTCGTGAGGAACAGGAGTCCGGAGACCTTGTCGTGCGTGAGCGAGGTGGCCGCTCCCTGGGTCAGGATCTTCTCGCCCTTGTGGAGGATCATGCCCGACCGACCCCCGGCCGCTCAGAGCCGTCGATAGTGCGGCGAATCACTTGTCTTTCTTGCGGGCTTTCTGGAGTTCCTTGCCCACGGTCTCCAAGCCTTTGCCGACCTCGTCGACCGCCTGGCGAGTGAGAGTACGGACATCCTGGACGGCTAGCTTCGCTTCGCTGAGGGCCGCCTTTCCTGTCTTCTTGACGTCGGCGGCGACGCTCTTTGTGGCCTCCGCCGTCGTACTGGCTACCTTCCGGATTGGACTGGTGAGTCGAGAGGAACCGGGCGGCGGCGGAGGCGGGGGCAAGATCACCGGCCGGCCGCAGGCCGGGCAGGCGTTCGCGCCCGTCGGTATCTCCGCGCCGCATCCCGCGCAATTCATGGTCGAGGGCTAATCCAAAATTGGTACCCTTTTGGGCCACATAAGGAGCGTGGCTTCTCCCTTCCCTCAGGGTCTCCCCCCTTACTCGCCGTCGAACGATGCAGTTCATCTAAAGGCACCACTTCGTTCTCCGACCGTACGATGGGTGACCAGGAAGGATTCGTCAAGATACTCGGGTACAACCTGTACTATCGCTCCTCGGGAGCCACGGACGCGAAGGTCACGGTGCTGGTCCTCCATGGCGGTCCCGGGGGTAGCCACGACTACCTCCTTCCGCTGACGGACCTGACCCAGTGGGGGTACCGGGTGGTCTTCTTCGACCAGTTGGCCTGCGGGCGGTCCGAGATCCCTCCGGGAACGGAGCTGTTCACTCTGCCGCATCATGTGGAGGAGACCGAGGGAATCCGTACCGCGCTCGGGCTCGGACGCGTTCACCTGATCGGTTCCAGTTATGGGGGCCTTTTGGCCTTGGCCTACGCGATCAAGTACCAGTCGAATCTGCGCAGCCTGATCACCGTGGGCGGCCTGCCGGATGTGCCGTTTGCCTCCGCCGAGATGAATCGCCTCATCGACCAGCTCCCTCCGGAGGACACCCGAGCGATCAAGCTGCATGGCAGCCGGGGGGAATTCACCGACCCGGACTACCTTCGTGCGACGGACCGGTTCTACCACACGTACCTGTGCCGTTTGCCCGAATGGCCCCCCGAGATCACCCGGACGCTGAAGCTCGCCGAGGAACGACCGGTCTACCGGTACATGAACGGCCCCAACGAGTTCACGATCACCGGCACGATCCGGGACATCAACATCGTCGCCGACCTTCCCCGGATCCGGGTCCCCACGCTCGTGACCGGGGGGCGCTTCGACGAGGTGACCCCGGCGGTCGCCCAGCAGATCCAGTCCGGCATTCCCGGCTCTCACCGAGTGACCTTCGAGCTGAGTTCCCACACTCCCTTCTGGGAAGAGCGGGAGAAGTTCATGTCGGTCGTCGCGTCCTTTCTGCAGGACGTGGACCGGAACCTGGACCGCTCGGCCCCCCGAACCTAGAAGAGCGGGGACTCGCTAGTTCCGGCGTGGCCGAAGACCGGCGCGTCGCGGCGTGGGATCTCTACTGGAGCACCGTCGAGGGACAACTCGGTTCCGGACCCAGCGGATTCGTCCGATGGGCGCTTCCCAAGCTTCGTTCGGCCCCCGGCACGGACGTGGTCGAGATCGGGGCCGGGGCGGGACGGGACGTTCGGTTCCTCGTCGAGAACGGATTCCGGGTGCGAGGCGTCGACTTCTCCCCGGAAGCCGTCCGGATCGCCCGCCTGCTCCTCGCGGCGCTTCCCGAAGAGGTCGCCGCCCGGGGGAGCTTGGAACACAGTGACGCGGAACGCTTTCTCTCCGGGGTGCCAGCGGACAGCCTATCGGCCGTCCTCGGACTGGTGCTCTACGAGACTCTATCGGAGGAGGAACTGGGGCGATTGTTTGCAGCCATCCACCGGGGGTTGCGTCCCGGTGGCCTGCATCTCTGGTGCGTCCGAGACGATACGCATCCGCTCCGGGAGAAGGTCGCGATGATTCCGCCCAACCAGGGGGGTCCTCCGGGGACCCACATCGCCCACACCTTCTTCTCCGAAGCGCGCTGCGATGCGCTCTCGCGGGCCGGGTTCGAGCGGGTCGAGCTAGAGCGGCGCCCCGAGACGCACTACCTATTCATCGAGGACCGGAAACCGGGGGGCGCCCCGGGGTCGGCTGCGTGAGTCGAGCCTCCCGCCGGCCACCCCGCTAGGGGGACCGCCGGACGGCGTGGCACCCCGCCGGAACGCCCGTTCAGCGAACGGCCTTGGCACCGGCCTCGGCGACGGCATGGTCGTGCTCGACCGTGCTGCCGCTCACGCCGATCGCGCCGATCACCTCGCCTTGGGGGTTCTTGATCGGGACGCCGCCGGGGAAGCTGATGAGCCCCCCGTTCGAGTGCTCGATGCCGAAGAGCGGACCGCCGGGTTGAGAAAGCTTCCCGATCTCGCCCGTGTTCATATTGAAGAACCGCGCGGTCTTCGCCTTCTTGTGCGCGATGTCGATGCTGCCGATCCAGGCGTCGTCCATTCGGATGAACCCCTTCAGGTTCGCGCCGGCGTCGACGACGGCGATGTCCATCTTCGTCTTCAGTTCCTGCGCCTTCTTCATCGCGGCCTCGAGCGCGGCCCAGGCCTGCGTATGGGTGATGTCTGCCATGGTAGGTCCCTCGAGACGAAGGGAGCGGGATAGGCTACTTACAGCTTCCTAAAATCGGAGCGGACCCAGGGCGGGTAGATTCCGGCGGCGGGCCGCCGATCGACGCCGACCGTTCCGGCCGGAGGGAACTCGGTCAGCCCTGCTGGGCCTCGTGGATCTCATCGGCGACGAGGCGGTGGGCTTCCTTGTGAACCCGTGCGGCCGCTTCCGGATTCGGAGCCTCGACGAGGCGGTACACCGTCTCGGTCTTCTCGTCGACCCAGTAGTTCGGGTAGTTCACGCCGTGCTTCCCTTGCACCTTAAGGTCCTTCGCTTGCGCGTCGGCCACAGCGGCGGCGGTCGCGCCCTTCACCTTCCGGTGGGTGTCCATGCAGAGGGGCATAGCACCCCCTACCGGCTCCCCTGTCAAGAGGCTTCGAGCGCGCGCAATTCGGGGAGGGGGGCGTTCGACCCCCTCCGCCCGGGGGAACGGGGGAGCGACCCGCGATTGCCGCCTACGGTTTCAGGACCACCTTGATGATCCCGCCAATCCGCTTGTCGAACTGCTCGTAGAGCTTCGGAGCGTTCTCGAGCGGCTCCCGGTGGGTGACGACGATCGACGGATCCACCCGACCGTTCTCGATCGCCCGCATGAGATACCGGTTGTAGTTTTTCACATTGCATTGGCCCATGCGGAAGCCGAGCTCGCGCGTGAAAGCGGCTCCGAGCGGGAAGCTCACCCGGCCCTCTTTGTCCTGGGGAGTCGGTGCGAACAGACCGGGCATGCCGATCACGGCGCCTTTCTTGGCGACCTTCATCAGCGTCTCGAGCACGACGAGTGGTTTCGCTTCGACTTTGGGTCCCGGCGCCACCACGCCCTTTCCGGTCGCCTCGTAGCCCACGGCTTCTACACAGGCATCCGCGCCCGCCCCGGCCGTATCATCGAGGACCCGCTGGACGGGATCCTCCTTGTCGACATTGACCGCTGTGGCGCCGATCTTCTTTGCCATCGCAAGCCGCTCCGGCACTCGGTCGAAGGCGTAGACCTTGGCCGCGCCGCGCAGCAGCGCGGCCATTTGGGCCATCAGGCCCACGGGACCGCAGCCCCCGACCGCGACGATATGGCCGGGCTTTACACCGGCGATGTCGCAGCCAAAGTACCCGGTGGGGAAGATGTCGGCCAGCAGTACGGCCTGGTCGTCCCGGACCCCGTCCGGGATCTTGAGACACATCGTGTCGGCATAGGGGACCCGGAGGTACTCGGCCTGCCCGCCGTCGAAGCCCCCGAGCAGCTTCGCGTAGCCGAACGCGGCGCC
>JASHQC010000103.1 GCA_030037735.1 Thermoplasmata archaeon | reverse complement strand
GAGGAGCCGGCGAGGCCAGCAGCCGGGGCACCGTAGCTCGGAACGACAGTTCGTCGGGTACGGGTACCCCGAGCCCGATCCGCCGTTCGGGCACCGGGGCCAGCGCAAGGCACACCTCGGTGAAGAAGCCCAAGGTCCCCTCGCTACCGACGAAGAACCCCATGAGGTCCGGTCCGGTAGAGGCTTTCCGGGTCCGGTGACCGACGCGCAAGAGCTCCCCAGAGCCCAAGACCGCTTCGAGTCCGCGCACCCAGCTTCGCGTGGAACCGTAACGGAACGACCGGGGACCCGACGCGTTCGTCGCGGTATTGCCCCCGATCGTCGACGTGGTCCACGAGCCGGGGTTGGGGGGGAAGAACAGACGGTGGGGGGCGAGCGTCTGATGGAGTTCCCGGTTTACCACACCCGGGCCGACCCGGACCAATCGGTCCGCCTCGTCAATCTCGATGATGGCGTTCCAGCCGGAGAAGTCGACGACCACACCACCGGGCGGCGGCACGGATTCTCCGTCGAGCGAGCTCCCGCCTCCGCGCGCGACGAGCGGTACCCTCCAACGTCGCGCCCAGGCCACCAGCCGTTGGAGATCGTCCCGATCCCGGGGCGCCACCGCAGCGGCCGGAAGCTGCACCAGATGGGAGGCATCCGAGGCGAATCGGGTCAGCGCGTCCGCGCCGTCGGTGATTGTCCCGGCCACCTCGGCCCGCAGGGCGTCGGAAGCGTCCCGGACGAGCGGCACGGCCGCCGGGAGGGTGTCGACAAGATAGGCATGACGCCCGGCGGGACGGTCCGGACGGTCAGGGAGAGCCCGGGTCCTTTTCCACCGCCGAGAGATCGGGCGCGGGGGCCGGCGAAGTGGGAGGCGGAGCGGGCGAGGCGGGGCCGACGGCGGCAAGGAGCTCCTGTATGGCGAACGGTCGTCGGACGAGGGCCGCGACTCCCAAGGAGCGGGCCTGGCTGTCGAGCCGGGCGGACCGGCTCGGCGTCAGGAGGACCACTCGTGTCGCCGGGTTAGCTTTCCGGGCTTCGGTCACGAATTCCGTCCAGACCGGCTCCTTCGAATCGACGTCGAGCAGGAGTACTGGATCGGCGACCTGGCGGAGGACCTCGAGGGTCGCCGTTCCTTGGAGGCCGGCGCCGAGGATGCGGTGCTGATGGAGGCGGAGGAGCCCCCGAAGGATCAGCTGAGCCTCTTCCGCCCCGCCGGCAATCACCACGTTGGCCATTGGCTCACCCGCTGTCGTCCGTGGTCGCTCTCCGTTCGGCATTCGACCCCACGACCCTCCCGGAGGGTCTGCGCCGGGGCCCGACCCCAGCGACTGCGGGCATCGATCGTCGCCCCGCCCGGCGGGTCGACGGTCCGTACCCAAACCGATGCCGGGCCTTGGGCTTGAATGTTTCGTAGGGTGGAAGAGAGGATCCGGCTCACAGAGGGATTCAGTTGCGTCCGACCTCGGAACGGACCCTTCAGGCCCCGGAACCTGCTCGTGGTCACCCTCCGGAGGGCCCAGTAACTATATAGTCCCTCGCGGCGTACGTAGCCCGGCCTCGGGTACCGGCGAAAAGCGTCTCTTGGTGGCACCGTCCAAGAGACCGAGAGCCTTTTCGCCGGCGCCCACTTTTGGCCGCTGATTTCTTCCCGAGATTCTCCTCGAACGATACTTTTTCAACCTACGGAAGGCCCACCTCGTTCGGTGCGGCTTCCCTTTTGGTCCCGGCCGGCGCCGGACGAACGACAGCACGCGATCGCGACCCTCAAGTCGCTCGGGACGACGTCTCTCCCGGGCCTTGCCGCCGCCCTCTCGTGGTCCGTCCCGCACACCGAGCAGGTGCTGCGAGAACTGCTCCGGCACGGACCGGCCGGTCTCGTGTATGACATGCGTACGGGAACGATCCGGTGGGGTCCTCCGACAGACCCCCCACCCCGTCCGTCGCCCCCTTCCTCGCCCTCCGGCACAAATCCAAGCTGGGCCACTTCCACCCCCCGAGGTCCCACTCGTCCGGCTCCCGGTCCCCCCTCCATCCCACCCGCCGCGATGACTCGCTCCGATGCGTACCGGACCGCTGCCGCGCCAGCCGCGCCCGGCCCGACATGGCGGGACGCCGCCAACGATCACGCGCTCCGCGAGTGCGGCCGCTGCCACACGCCCCTAGTTCCGACGGACATCGCGGACGTATTCGCGTGCCCGATGTGCGGCCGCCGGGTGACGAGCGGCGGTACGTTGGTCTCGCCATCCCCTTCACGGGTGGGGGCCCCGGCCGGCCCGGATCCCAAGATTCAGCAACTGATCGCGGCGTGGGCGACTGGCCAAGCTGCCCCCTGCCCCCATTGCCACCAGCCACTCCGACATACTGCCGACGGGGAGTTCCGGTGCGGGTCCTGCGGCGCCCGCATCTCGTATGGAACGGGATCGACGACCTCCCGCCCGGCTCCGCTCGCGGGGGAATCCGTGGTCGGCTCGAGCCGCTAGAACGGCACGACGGCCCGAACCGAACGGACCAGGGTCCCGTCGGCGATGCCGGCGGCTATCCGCTCGATGTCCGTCGTCGACGACCGGTCCTCGGACCAAGCGGCGACGTGCTTCCGAAGCGCTTGCCAGGCCGCCCCGGTACCGGCGCCCCCCGTGAGCGGACGACGGTGCTCCAGCGCCTGACCCGCAACGATCCATTCGACCGCGACAATCCGCTGGACGTTGACGATGAGCCGCCGGAGCTTCGCACCGGCCCATGCGCCCATGCTCACGAAATCCTCCTGGTCGGCGGAAGTGGGCAGGCTGGCCGCGCTCGCCGGATGGATGAGCGACTGGTTCTCGTTCACCAGCGCCGCGGCGAGGTACTGGGGAATCATGAACCCGGACGACCGGCCCGGTGTTGGAGCGAGGAACGCCGGCAACCCCCGGTTCAGCGCCGGATTCACGAGGCGGGCGACCCGGCGCTCCGCGAACGCCCCGAGGTAGTGGAGCGCGAGCGCGAGGGTGTCGAGCGCGAGAGCGAGGGTCTGGCCGTGGAAGTTGCCCCCGCTGACGAAGTCGTCGGTCCCGAACACGACCGGGTTATCGGAGATCGCGTTCAGCTCGGGGGTCAGGACCCGCTCGGCGTACTCCAAGCCCTGGCAGGTGGCGGCGAGTACCTGTGGGATGCACCGTAGCGTGTACGGGTCCTGCCCATGCCACTCCCCGCCGGCCGCGACGAGCTGGCTTCCGTGTATCAGCCGACGCACCGCCTCGGCTACGGCGCGCTGTTCGGGGAGGTTCCGCAGGGTACCGAGCCGGTCATCGAGGCTGGTCGGGTCCCCTCGCAGGGCATCGAAGGAGAGGGCCGCGGCGACCTCGGCGGCCGCGAGGAGCTCTCGGCCATCGGCAACCGACAGTGCGAGATAGCTCGTCATGAGGGAGGTCCCGTTGATCAACGCGACGCCCTCCTTCTCGGCGAGCTCGAGCCGCTTCAACCCGAGTTGTCGATGGATCTCCGCCGCCGGCACGCGATGGCCCGCGGAGGTGACGAACTCGCCTTCTCCGATCAGCGTGAGCGACAGATGCGCGAGCGGTGCGAGGTCGCCCGAGGCGCCGACCGACCCTTGTTCGGGCACGTATGGCACCAGGCCCTGGTTCAGGAACTCGAGCAACCGTTCCACCAGCTCCCGCCGTACGCCCGAGTGGCCCCGACTGAGCGCGTTCGCCCGGAGCAGCAGCATGCCACGGACGACCTCGGCCGGTAGCGCGTGGCCGGTACCGCTGGCGTGACTCCGCAGAAGAGAGAGTTGCAGGGCCCGCGTCTCGGTGGCGGGAATGACCTGGTGGGACAGGCCACCGAAACCGGTCGTGATGCCGTACACCGGGCGACCGGCCCGAACGGCCTGCTCGACGGCCTTGCGGCTCGCGTCGATCCCGGGCCACGCCGACTCGGCGAGGGCGACCGGCCGCCCGGCACGGGACACCTCGATGAACTGGTCGAGCGTCAGGGACCGGCCGTCGACCGCTAGGGCCTCGGTCATCAACGGAGGGGGTGGAGAGTCCGAGCGGAAAAAGGAACGCCCCGGGGGCCATCCGCCCCCGGGGCTTGGGATTCGACGGCGGGCCTCAGGCCGCCGGGTAGACGATCTCGCCGCCGGACTTCTGCATCGAGGGCGATCTCACGGTCTTCGCGCCCTTGGTCTTCCAGAACAGCTCGGCGAATTCCTGCACGGCCTTCACCAAGTCCTGGGCATCGGCGAGCGCCGTCCCTTGACGGGCCTTCGAGGCCGCTTTCATGATCTTCCAGACCATCTCGTGGGCCTGCGGGTACTGCTTCACGTGGTCGGGAGTGAAGTAATCGCCCCAGATGACCCGGATCTCCTGTTTGACCTTCTCCGAGTGTTGCTCCTTCACGGTCGTGTACCGAGACATCTTAGAGACGTACGTCGCACGCTCCTCGAGCTTGGCGTCGGGCCCGGGGTGCGCCAGTTCGGCGATCAGCTGGTCCATGCGGAGCACGGTGAGCGCGGCGATCTGCGCCTCGTGCGGGTCATAAATGCCGCAGGGTATGTCGCAGTGCGCGTACACTGCCCGGGGGGCGACGACGGCGTCCAATAGACGGTTCACGATTCCGGTCAACCGCGTGGTGGCGGACATGGCCCCGCGAGCCCGGAGACTCGGATAAGGATGCCGGACGCGTCGGCAGACCGCCACGTACCCTCGAGACCGATTCCCTCCCGGTGGTGGAGCCGGCGCGTCGTGGTGCACGACGAGAGCATGGTCCCGACGCTCCGTCCCGGAGACCGGCTTTTGATCGACCTTCGGGCGTACCGGGACCACCCACCGGCCGTCGGCGATATCGTGGTGTTCATCGACCCCGAACTCGCGGAACGATGGCTCGTGAAACGTGTCGCCGGCGTAGGGCCCGGCCGGTTCCAACGAACGGCTACGGGGCTGGTCCCCGCGTCGATGGAACCGGCACGTCCCGGAACGCTCAGCCCTCTCCACGCCGCCGAAGTTCGCGATCTGCCCCCCGGCACGGTCTATGTGATGGGAGACGCGCCCGGCACTCGAGATAGCCGGATCTTTGGCCCCGTCTCCTTCTCGGCCCTCCTGGGTCGCGCGTACCGATGCTACGCTCCCCCGACCCGTCGACGGGACCTGTAGAGGGCCCGGAACGGCAAGCCTTTAATCGATGTGTGATTCCCACACATCGATGGCTGCGTCATCTCCGGATACTCCGGCTCCGTCGTCCGCCCCTTCGCCGATGGCCTCGCGCGCCGTGGTGGCGGTGGTGGTTCTCGTCGTCGCGCTCGCCGGCATCGGTGTCGGATTCGTAGCGGGCTACGAGTACCGGACTCCGACCAGCTCTCCCAGCGTCGTCACCAACGACACGCTCTCGATCCTCGGAGCGGGTACGTTGGTCGACATCTTCCCCCGGCTCGCGAGCGCCCTCGTCAACGAAACACCGGGGATCACCGCACCGGTGGCGACGCAGACGTACGAGGGCTCGCTGGACATCACGACCGCCATCACCACCTTGGCGACCAAATCCGACGTTGCGGCCGTGGCCGACTTCCGGTTGATCCCCGAGCTCCTCGAGCCCAAATTTGCCAGTTACGAGGTGGTCTTCGGAACCACGGCGGAAGTTCTCTGCTACAATGCCTCCATCGCGGCCTTCAACGGGATTAACTCGACTAACTGGGCCGAGAAGTTAGTGAAGGACGTCACCACTCCGGGTAACGCGCCCTTCGCGTACTGGAACGCCTCCACCGATCCAAACGGGTACAACGAGATCTTCAGCCTCGAGCTGCAGGGCATGATCTACAACAACAGCGCCTCCCAGTTCTACAGTACCTTCTATTCGGGGGGCTCCACTTCCCCCGCCGTCCCCAACCCGAGCACGACCAAGTTGGAGCACGAATCCCAAGCAACGTTGGACCTCGCCTCGGGCGTGGTCTCGGCGCTCATCACGTACCGCGGATTCGCCGTGACCGGCTGCCCCAACTACGTGACCTTCAACCCGATCGTTGGCCTCGAGGCCAACAACTCGACGGCCCTCGCGGACTACGCGAAGCTCTCCACGACGATCGTGGGGTCGTCGGGGGCTTTCGAGACCGTGGTGCCAGCTCCGATCCTGTTCGCGATCACCGTGCCGTCCAACGCACCGAATCCCGCGCTGGGCGCGGCGTTCCTCCACCTTCTCCTCTCTCCCCAGGGCGACGCGATCATCAGCGACCACGGAGCGTTCGACCCCATCTTTCCCGGCTGGTCGAATGACCCGAGCGCAGTACCCTCGGTTTTAGCACCAGACGTAGTGGTCCTCCCATCGTGGGCGACGCCGTTCCTGCCCTCCTAAGCCCTTCGCTCCCGGGGGGTCCGCTCCCAGTCCGCCGGCCCTGGCGGACCGGCCCGCTCTGGCTCGTCGTGCAGATCGTCCTCTCGGGGTCGCTCCTCCTGTTGTTCCTTCTACCGATCCTTGCGCTGTTCACCTACGCGCCCGTCTCGCACATCTTCGCTGCGGCGGGCAACCCGCAGGTGTGGGCCTCTCTATGGCTCACGTTCTACGCCTCCGGAATCGCCGTACTGGCCGCCGTGGTCTTTGGTATCCCGATGGGGTACCTGCTCGCCCGGCACGTCTTCCCCGGCCGGACCGTGGTCGAGTCGCTCGTTGCCCTTCCGGTCGTTGTGCCGCACCTGCTGGTTGGGCTGGGCCTCTTCCTCCTCGTGGTCCCGGGCACTTCGCTCTTCCGGTTCACTCAGTCCATCGGCTTCCCGGTCTACGACACGATCTGGGGGGTCGTGCTGGTCATGGTATTCGTGAGCGCCCCCTACACGGTGCTCGCGAGCGAGCTGTCCTTCCGG
Organism: Thermoplasmata archaeon; assembly: GCA_030037735.1. GTDB lineage: Archaea > Thermoplasmatota > Thermoplasmata > Lutacidiplasmatales > UBA184 > JAKIWV01. Next base: position 24,037 of record JASHQC010000103.1, on the reverse strand, counting down.
GCGGTCGACAGCCGGGTGCTGGAAGCGGCGCGATCGCTCGGCGCCGGACACGCGACGGCCTTCCTTACCGTGACGCTCCCGTTGGCATTGCGGGGCATCGTCGCCGGGCTCATCCTCTCGTGGGCCCGGGCCGTGAGCGAGATCGGCGGGATATTGATCCTCGCCTACGCCGTGTACCCGGGGGGCCCCTATACCGGCCCCGTCACGGCGACCATCTCGGTCTACATCTACGATCTGTTCCAGAACGGAGACCTCGCCGGCGCCGCGGCGGTGAGCTCCCTGTTCCTGCTGATCGCCTTCGTCCTGTTTCTCGTCGTCCGCATCAGCGAACGGTCGGGATGGCTCCCGTGGCGGCGGGGGGAGCTCGCCCCATGACCCATTGGGCTGTCGAGGGTCTCGAGACGGACCTCGACCGGTTCCATCTGGGGCCGGTCGACCTCGACCTGGTGCCGGGACGCGCGACTGCGGTCCTGGGCACCTCCGGCGCCGGTAAGACCACCCTCCTGCGGACGCTCGCTGGCTTTCTGCGTCCCCGGCGGGGACGGATCGTCCGGGACGGGATCGATATCTCGGACTGGCGGCCCGAGGAACGGGCGCTCGGCTACGTGCCCCAGGGCCTCGGGCTGTTCCCGCAGCGCACGGTCGCTCGCAACGTCCGGTACCCGTTGGAACTGCGCGGGGCTCCCAATGCGGCGGCGCGCACGCAGGAACTCCTGGCGCGATTCCACCTGACCGCGCTGGCGGACCGGTACCCTGGGCGGTTGAGCGGAGGAGAGCAGCAGCGGGTCGCGATCGCCCGGGCGCTGGCGGCCGATCCAGGATTGATCGTGTGGGACGAGCCGTGGCAGGCGCTCGACGTGATCGCGCGCTACGAGCTCGGCCTGGTGCTCCATGAGCTCCGGGAGACGGACCGGATCCCGATCGTCGTCGTGACCCACGACCCGTCGCTGGCCTTCTCGCTCGCGGACGCGTTCCTCGTGCTGCACGCCGGTCAGGTCCGGACCCGGTGCGATGCCGCGACGTTGCTCCGGGCCCCCTCGGATGCCTTCGCGGCGCGGTTCGTGGGATACGAGAACGTCTACGACCCGGGCGCCCTAGAGGGCGGGGGGCCTGGCGGTCTGCGGGCCTGGTTGCGCGAGCGGGCCGGGCCGGAGGGCGTGGCGTTCGCCACTCCGGACCTACCCGCCGGCCCGATCGCTCCGCCGGTCTGGGACGGTGTGGTCCGCCGCGTGCGTCCGGGGCCGGGGGGACTCCAGGTCGAGGTCGTATCGGATGGGCTCATCGTCACGCTGCGAATCCCCCCGCCGGTGACGGCGCCGTTGCCCGCGGTCGGAGGACGGATGCGATTCGGGATCGGTTCGTCGACGGCCCAGCCACTCGGGCCCGGGCCCTCGCGGGGGGTGGCGCCATGAACCGGCATCCCCGGCTCGTCACGGACACCGATGTCGCGCTCCTGCGTTCCCTCACCCACGAGGGATCGGTCGTCGCGGCCAGCCGCCGGATCGGGATCTCCCGGGACCGGGCGAACTACCGCCTGTCGCGCCTCCGGAGAGCGTTCGGCGGTCCCGTCGTGGAAGGTGTCCGGGGAGGCCGCGGACACGGAGAGACCCGGCTCACCCCCCTCGGGGACCGAATCGTCCGGCAGGGCTTCGATGCGGTGGAACTGCTCGACGCTCGCCCCCTCGCGCCGCCGTCGCACTCGAACCTCCTGCGGGGACTGTACCATCGTCGGCCGGCTCCCACGGTCCTCCTCGGGAAGGGGGTCCATCTTCGGGTCGCCTTCCCTGCGAAGGACGGAGAACCCGTCTCGGTGATGCTCGACCCCGAGTCGATCCTGGTCGCCCGCGGAAAGTTCCCATCCAGCGCACGGAACGTGCTGCCCGGGACGGTCGAGGAGGTTCGAACCGGACGACGCGCTCTCGAGCGGACCGTGGTCGTCCGAACGGGTCCCGTCCGGCTTCGGGTGGCCGTGACCGAGGAACCGGTGCGCCAGCTCCGGCTTGGGCCGGGCGCGCGGGTCTGGCTGTACGTGAAGGCCACGGCGGTACGGCGGGTCGGGCGGGCGCCGAGGGCGCTTACTCGCGAATCCCCTCGCCGGTGAGCGAGAAGACCGCCTCGCCCTCGGGGAGGTTCGGCGAGTCGATGAGGCGCGCGATCCGCTTGGGCGGCTTCGATTTCCTAAGATAGACCCGGTAGGTCGCGGCATGGGCGACGATGTTCCCGCCGATCGGACGGGTCGGGTCGCCGAACAGGATGTCCGGCCGCGCGGAGACCTGGTTCGTGACGACGATGGCGGCGTTGAAGGTGGCACCGAAGCGGAGGAGCTCGTGGAGGTGCCGGTTCAGGAGCTGCTGCCGAGGGGCGAGCTCTCCCCGTCCCATGTACTCGCTCCGGAAATGCGCGGTGAGGGAGTCCACGACGATGAGCCGGATCGGCCGCTCCCGGGCGAGCTCCTGCGCCTTGCCGACGAGGAGCATCTGGTGATTGGAGTTGAACGCGCGGGCGATATGGATCTTGCCGAGCGCTTCGGTGGGGTCCAGGCCGACCCCCTTGGCCATGTCGACGATCCGCTCGGGCCGGAACGTCGATTCGGTGTCGATGTAGACCGTCTCGGAGGCGAGCCCGCCCTGGTCGACGGGAAGCTGGATGTTCACGGCGATCTGGTGGGCGAGCTGCGTCTTTCCGGTGCCGAACTCGCCGGAGAACTCCGTGATCGCCTGCGTCTCGACACCGCCGCCGAGCAGGTCGTCGAGCGACTTCGCGCCGGTCGTGACCCGGCCCAGCTTCTGCCGGCGCTCGAGGAGGGTCACCCCGCTCTCGAACCCGCCCACGTCGGCCTGGCGCCGCGCCTCCGAGATGATCTTCTGGGCCGTGGCCGTGCCGATCTCGGCCGCCTCGGCGACGTCGCTGGGGGAGGCAACGGCGAGCTCCATCAGGTCGGTGTACCCGGCCTCCCGGAGCTTGTCGGCGATCGCTCCACCGACCCCGGGCAGGTCCTCCAGCGCCACCGGCGTCGGGGCGGCAGGCTCGTCGCTCTCGGCGGTGCGGGGGCGGGCTTTGGCGGACACGGCTCCCGGACCGGCCGAGGTGGGATAACCCCTGTGGAGGGGTCGCGAAACGGTGGACGGTGCCCTGCCTAGGCGGGTTTCGGGGGGGCGCTCAAGGGGGTGAACGGAACCCCCGTGAGCCGCTCGAAGACGGTGGTGTACAGCCGGCTCACCTCGTCGACGAGAAGCGGGGGCAGCGGTGGGATGGGCGGCTCCTCGCGCTGGGCGGTCCGGGCCGCCATCAGCTGGTCATAGTACCCGGTCGTCCGGTAGTGCTGGCGCACGAACTCCTTCGAGAAGTCGACGGTCCGGCCCCTCTCGTAGGCGGCCTTGTCCCAAAACCGGTCCTCGTCCGCGGTACCGAATGTGTCGACGACCATGAGCCGACCCTCGGCGTCGATGGCGAACTCCTTCTTTCCGTCGACGTGGAGGAGCCCCCGCGGCTCGATCTCGTGGGCGATCCCCTGGTCGACTTTGAAGCAGATCTCCCGGATCTCGTCCAGCTGGCGGCGATCAATGGCGGCGATCTCGAGGGCCTCCGGGATGGTGACGGGTCGGTCGACCGGTTCGAGCTTCGTCGTGAGTTCGAAGAACGGGGTCGGCAGCTTCGCGCCGTACTCGACCGGTTTGGTCCGGGGAAAGCCCAGGTCCTCGGGCCGAACCGAGCCGGCCTTGATCCGGTCCCAGATCGACCCCGCGACGTAGTAGCGGACGATCACCTCGAGCGGGATGAGGTAGTTCTTCGGCCGGGGACCGAGGGTCTTGGGCTTCGGCACGACCTGGACACGGCGCACCCGCATCGAGGTCGGCGAGGAGAGTCGCAGGAAGTGGTGGGGCACGCCCTTCCGGGTGCAGAGTTCGAACCAGAAGGCGGCGGTCCGGGCGAGCGTCTCTCCCTTGTGCGGGATCTCGCTCGGAATGTGCTTGTCGAAGACCGAGATGTCGTTGGTAAACCGGAACTCGAGCTCGGTCGGCGAGATCTCGTAGATCTCCTTGACCTTGCCCCGGCGCAGGTATCGGGGCTCCGCCGAGGTGGCCGGAGGAGCGGTTTCGCTTCGGGAGACTCGCGGCATGGCGTGGTGTTCGACCCGGTCCGGCTACTTAGGTTTCTCGGAGCGGGGCCGGGGGAACCGTTTCTGCCGGGCTCCCGGGCGCGGACCCGGGCGGCCGCCGGGGCAGCAGCGGACGGTCCGCGGGCGCAGGGGGCGGTCCATCGATCCCGGCCGAGAGGCGGAGCCGCCGGCCCTGCTGGCGGGAGGGCATCCGCTCCTCGAGCTCGACCCGGCTCGCCGCCGTGCTCCGCCAGGCCCAGAGCGCTCCCAACGGGGAGATGATGGTCGTGGCCAGGCCGACGAGCGCGACGGTCGTGAACAGCGCCGGGCTGAAGATGCCATCGGCCAGAAGCAGCACGGCCATGGCCAGCCCGATGGCCCCTCGGCTGCTGAGGAGAAAGCCGGAGGCCACGGAATCGGGGACCGACAGACCGAGAGCGCGGGTGAGGCTCGCACCCGTGCCGAGCTTCGTCACCAGCGCCATCACCAGTAGGATTACGAACGCTCCGAACGCCACGTACCCGCTCAGATACCTCAGATCCATCTCGACGCCAACGAGGGCGAAGAAGAGCGGGATGAAGAACATCCAGTTCATCGTGGAGAAGATCGAATCGAAGGCCCGATACTGGTCGGCGCTTTCCGTCGGTCGAGTGATCAACAGGCCGGCCTCGTTGAACGTCGAGACGAACGTCCGCGGCGGGGAGCGGCCCGAGTAGGCCTGGCTGATGAGAAGGCCGCCGTAGAAAGCCCCGACGAGAAACGTGAGCCCGAGCAGCTGCGAGTAGAGCGCCACGCCCAGGGCGATGGCCATCAGGATGGCGAACCCGGCTTCCCGGGAACGCCAGAGAGAGCCGAGCCGATCGGGCTTCGCGCGCCACCAGGCGCTTTCCCGAATCACCTGAACCATGCGGCTGGCGAGCAGTACGACGCCCAGGAAGAGGACGACGGAGACGACCGCCGTCGAGATCGCGTAGAAGCTCGACCGACCCGAGAGCGTCAGCTCCAGCAGTATCGCGAAGACGGTCACGGCGACGAGCTCGTTCACGAGCGAGGCCCCCATCACCAGGTTCCCGAGCCGCTTCCCCGTGAGCCCGAATTCGGCGACCATGATGGCGAGCACGGGGAGCGCGGTGATTGCGAGCGTGAGCGCGACGAAGAGGCCCGTGGTGGCGGAGAGCCCCGGCTCCACGAGGCCAACCACCCACGCCCCCACACCGAACGGTATCGCGAAGATCCCCACGCCGACCAGGACGGTCTTCGCCGGCATCCGGACGATGGTGTTCGGATCGATGTGGAGTCCGGCCATGAACATGATGAAGAACGTCGCCAGGAACTGGATCCCGGCGAGCTCTGCCGGAAGCGTGGTCGACCCGAGGCCGATGTACGGTCCGAGCAGGGTGGGTCCGAGGATTACCCCGACGATCGACTGGCCCACGAGTGCGACGAGACCGAGCCGGCTCGCAATCTCCCCGGCCGCGATGGCGCACGCGAGCAGAATGAACAGGTCGATGAGAAAGTCATCCGAGGGGGGGATGAGTATGGCCATTCGGTGGGGGCATAACGGCGGAAGGACTGCTTAAGCTGCGTGTCGAGCGGGCACACCCGGCCCGGCGGCCACCGACTACGCCATCCGGGCGTGGTGGGCCGTGATGGGCCGGAATCCGCACTTGGCGTAGAACCGGGTCGCGATTTCGTTCTGGGCCGGGAACTCGACGGTCACGATGCCGGCGCCGCGCTCCTTCAGCTGGGCGATCGTATGTTCTACCAGGTACCGGCCGGCGCCGTGCCGACGATAGAGCGGGAGCAGGTAGATGTCCAGGATCACGCCCTCGGTCTCGGGCATGTAGAACAACCGCTCCCGGATCGCGGCGCGCACCACCCCCACCACCTTGTCCTTGTCTGGCCCCGCTCCCTCGGCGGCGATGATCAGCGACTTCGGGCTTTTGAGCTCGGCCTTGAGCACTGCCTCGGCCTGCGCCTCGGCGTCGGGCCGGACCTTCAGCATCGAATCGAACTCCTCGTTGAGCCGCTTCAGGCGGATGATCAGCGGCACCAGGGCGGGCAGGTCCGCCTCGGTGGCCAGCCGCGCGTGAATCGGGGCGCCATGGGCTTGGCTTTCGGGAGGGCGCTGTGGGACCGGGGGGTTGGATCGCTTCATCGGGGTTTTCCTGGGGGAACGGGTTCGTCGGGCATGGGATCCATGAGACCCGACTCCTGGAGGGCGACCACGAGGGCAGCCGGCCGGGCCATGATCCGGCGGGCCTGTTCGAAGAACTCCTCCCGGGAGGCCCGGACCCGGGCAATCCCGAGCGCCACCGCGGCTTCGGCGACGGCCGCCGCCACATGCGGAAAGCAATCCCGCTCGTCCATCGTGGGAAGGAGGTGCTGGTCGCTCAGCCCCTTCATCGAAGCATAGCGGGCCAGTTCCTGAGCGGCCGCGATCACGATGTCGTCGGGTATCGCGCGGGCCCGGGCATCGAGCACGCCGCGAAAGACGGCGGGGAAGATCAGCGAATTGTTCACCTGGTTGGGGAAATCGCTACGCCCCGTCGCCACGATCGCGGCCCCCGCGGCCCGGGCCTCCGCGGGCCAGATCTCGGGGAGGGGGTTCGCGAGCGCAAAGACGATCGGATGCGGCGCCATCGAGCGGACCCACTCCTGGTGGATCGTGCCCGGCACCGGCGTAGAGGCCGCGAGCACCACGTCCGCCCCCGCCATCGCTTCCGCTAGGGTGCCCTTCCGCCCTCCTCCATCGGTCTCGAGCGCCACCCGGTACTTCCATCGGTTGTGGAGCTGCATCTCGTCCATGTCGGGTCGCTCCGCCTCGAGGATGCCCCGCTGGTCCACGACGGTGATCCGGTGCGGGTCGTGGCCCATGCGGACGAGGAGCCGTACCGTCACCAGATTCGCGGCCCCTGCGCCCAGCATCACGGTCCGGATCGTCGACATGTCCCGGCCGGTGAGTTCCAGCGCGTTGATCAGCCCCGCCAGCGTGGCCGCGGCGGTGCCGAGCTGGTCGTCATGCCAAACCGGGATCGGGAGCCGGCGCTGGAGCTCCTCGAGCACCTGGAAGCACTTGGGCGAGGCGATATCCTCGAGATTGATCCCTCCGAACGCTGGCGCGATCCGGAGCGCGGTCTCGATGAGCGCCTCCGGCGTGGACGCGTTGACGGGGAGCGGGACCGCGTCCACGCCGCCGAGGTACTTGAACAACAACGCCTTCCCCTCCATCACGGGGAGCGCGGCCTGGGGACCGATGTTGCCCAAGCCCAGGACCCGGCTGCCGTCGGTGAGGATCGCGATCGTGTTCCACCGGCCGGTCATGTGGAACGCGCGGTCGGCGTCGTGCTCGATCTCCCGGGAAACGGCGGCGATGCCGGGAGTGTACCAGAGCGAAAAGTCGCGGAGGCTGCGGACCGGCACCTTGGGCACCGTCTCGATCTTGCCGCGGTAGAACTCGGCCAGGCGCAGCGCCCGCTCGTTCAACGCGGTGGTCTGGCTTGCCTCGGACTCCGCCGACTCCTCCGCCGGGGGTGCAGGTGGGGACCCCGAAGAGGGAGAGCGCGGACGCGTCGCCTCGACCATGGTGAACGTCAGCACGCTGACCCCGCTTTAACCATTGTGGCAAAGACGAACTCCCGTATCGACAACTGCCGACGACCATCGCCTCCGGACCGCGGACCGGAGCTAGGCTACGGCGGCGTCCGAATCCGGAGAGGGGGACGGAGCGGCACGGCCCTCCCGGGGCCGCAATGCCGCCGGGAGCAGTGCGATGAGGAGTAGGACCGCCGATACCTCGAACACCGTGTGCGCCGCGCTAATGAAATGGGTGATCGCCACCGGGCTGATGCGCGCGGGCGGCGCGCCGAGGAAGATCGCCGTCAACGAGGAGAGGGGAAGGGCCTTGGACATCGCGACGATGGCGACCCCTAGGCTGAGCGTGGCGCCACTGTTGACGAGCGTCGTGCCGATGCCGGAGGCGACCCCGCGGCGCGCCGGCGGCACGGAGTTCATCATCGAGGCCCGATTCGGCGACGCGAAGAGCCCCATCCCGAGCCCGACAAGGATGAACGGTCCCACGAGTTGGAGGAATCCGGTCGTGGGGCCGATCTGGGTCAGCCACAGGAATCCGGCGGCGGAGACCAAGAGGCCGAGCACCGCGAAGGGGCGCGATCCGTATCGGTCGGAGAGGGTTCCGCTGATTGGCCCGATCGCCGCCAGTGAGGCGGAGACGGGGATCAGGTACAGCCCGGCTTCCAGCGGAGACAGGTAGTGGGGCGGTCCCTGGAGGAAAAAGACCATCACGAACGAGAATGCCCCCCGGGCCAGCGCGTTGAGGAAGATCGCCCCGATGGAGGCCGAAAACAGCCGGATCCGGAGGAGCGATAGGTCGAACATCGGAAACTTCACCTGCTGCTCGATCCAGACGAACAGCACCAGGAGCGCGCCACCGGTCGCGACGAATCCCGCAAAGCCGGCGCCCCCCAGCAGCCCCAGCGCGAACAGGGTGACGCCGAGAAGGATCAGGGCCAATCCCCCCGCAAAGGAGAGGTTACCTGCCCAGTCGAGGGTATGTTCCCTCTGCGGGCGATGAAGTTCCCGAAGGCCGGAATACGACCGCCAGGTTGCGAAGAGGCCGATCGGCACGTTCACGTAGAAGATCGATCGCCAGCCGAGGAGCGAGGTTAGGATTCCCCCGAGGACCAGGCCGGTGACGGCCCCGGCGACGATAGAGACCTGATTGATCCCGAGCGCACGGCCCCGTTCGTCCGGCGGGAAGGCGTCGGTGATGATCGCGGCGGCATTGGCGAAGAGGAATGCCGCTCCCACGGCTTGGACCAGTCGAAACAGCACCAGCTCGGTACCCGTCTGAGATAACCCACACAACGCCGAGCCGACCGTGAAGACCGCAAAGCCCGTCGTGTAGAGCCGCACTCGGCCGTACATATCGCCGAGCCGGCCGAAATTCAACAGCACGACCGACGTGAGCAGCGAGTAGCCAAGGAGGATCCAGAGGAGGAGGAACACGGAGGTGCCGGGTAGCTCCTTCGCGATTGTCGGGAGGGCGATCAGCACGATGTTCGAGTCGAGGGAGGCCATCAGCGTCCCGACGGTCGTGTTCGAGAGGACGAACCACTTGTACTGCACGATCGACGCCTCAGGATGCCGTCGCCAGGGGCGGAAGAATGAGTGCGCGGACCCCACCGAGATTCAAGTCGCCCCGGCTCCCTTCACCGGCTCCGTTCCTTGCCGGGAGGCTCACGTCAGCGAAGGCTGCAACCGCGAGATGTCGGCCGAGATCTTGTCGATGTACGGCTTGAACGCCTGGATCACATCCCGCGAGGTGATCATCCCGACCACACGTCCCGCCTGGGTCACCACCATCCGCCGGATCCCTTCTCGTGCCATGCGCGCGACCACTTCGTCCGTCGGAGCGTCCACGTCGCAGGAGGAGACCGGCGCCGAGGCCAACGCCGAGACGGGCGTGGTCGCGGGGTCGATGCCGCGCGCGACCACCTTCGCGAGAAAGTCCCACTGCGTGACGATCCCTTGCATCCGCCCATCCTTCAGCAGCACGGCGTATCCCTTGTGAGCCTCGACCATCCGCCGCGCGCAATCGAGCGCCGTGGCGGCGGGGTCCGTGGTCATGACGTCGGCGTGCATGATCTCTCGAGCTTTGACGACCATCAGGTGCCCGACGGTGCTAGGGGTCTAAATCTCTGCCCAGCGAAACGGGTCGTTCCCCTGCACGCACCCCGGGGCCGATTTCCCACAACGCAACCGATTTTCTCTCGGTGCAGAGCCGCTGGTAACGACACGGTTAAGCTTGAACCATCGCTCGCGAAAGGCCCCATGCAGGTCGTCACCAGCCTCACCGGCGCGTTTCCCCGCTCCGAGGCGCTCGTCCAAGCGACCCGTGACTTGGACCGGGGCCGGACCACCACCGAGGCGGTGAACGAACTGTATCTCCGCACCGAAGCCGAGGTGGCCCAAGTGGAGGAACGTCTTGGCCTGGAACCGCGGGCGGGTGGCTACCTGCGTTGGCAGGACCTCTTCCGACCATTTGCCGAAACGTGGGAGGGGTTCACCGTCGGCCCGCTCACGCGCTGGTTCGAAACCAACCAGTTCTTCCGCCAACCGGTCTTACATGCCCCCCCGGCCCGCGTTGCGGGCGCGGTCGCGAACTGGCTTCCCCTGGCGGGAGCCACCGAGGTCCGCCCTCGAAAAGCGATCTTACCCGGCCCCTACACCTTCGCGGGCCTCATGGACAATCGGTCGGGCGAGACCTCCGAGGCGCTCATCCATCGGCTCGGTCGGCTGCTTGGGGAGGAAGTGCGCGACCTTCGGGCGGTGGGGTACACGACCTTCCAGTTTCAGGAGCCGCTCTTGGTGAATCGCCCGCCCGAAGGCCCCCGCTCCGAGGCCGTCGTGGCCGCCTACCAGGCGATCGCAGCGGCCGCCGACGGCAGCACGACCGCGATCTGGACCTACTTCGGAGACGCCGGGCCCGCCTGGCCGCTCCTCACCCGTCTCCCCGTCTCGGTCGTCGGCGTGGACCTCTCGGAGACCGACGTGTTGCAGCTCGCCCCGCCGGGCGAACGCCGTGGCCTCGGCCTGGGAGTCATCGACCCGCACACGAGCCTCGTCGAGGACCCGGCGGAGATAGTGCGCCTCGCACGGTCCATCGCCGAGCGGCAGCGCCCTACGACGCTGTGGATCGGTTCGGGAGCGCCGCTCGACCTTCTCCCGTGGGAGCCGGCGGTGCGCAAGCTGCACGGACTGCCGGCGGTCCGTCAAGGACTCGCGGCCTCCGGAGGGAACTCGTGACGGACCGGCTGTTCCCGACGCAGGAGATCGGGAGTCTGATGAAACCCCGGTGGCAGCTCCTCGGTCAGCGCGGAGAGCCGCTCGACACCGCCGCGCAGACCGACTTCGCGCGGTGGAATGACCGGCTGCATTTCGTCCCCGGGGACGACCCGATGGTGCGCAAGTTCCTCGGGGACCGGTCCCGCGAGGTGGGGGCCGACACCGTCCGGGACTGGGCCGCGCTGTTCCTGCTCCGGTATCTCGAATCGACCGGCCTCGATCGGGTGTATGACGGTGAAGCGCGTCGGATCGAGATGTACGAGTACCCGGTGCGCCAGATGCGCGGATTCCAGTTCGTGGGGCACGTCCGGTCGTTCGACAACAAGTACTACCTCAAGGCCGCCGGGACCGGGGAGGTCCGGCTCGACCACCCGTACCACGTCGACGAGTTCGAGTTCGTACGCGACCACGCCCGCGCGACCCCCAAGCTCCCGATCACCGGCCCGTATACGCTGGCCGACTGGTCGTACAACGAGTACTACCTCCGCCGGTACCCGGGGTGGAAGGGCCGGGAGGTCCGCCGTCGGGCGCAGCGGGATTTCGTGGTCGAAATCGCGAAGCAGGCGATCCGGCCGACGCTGGCCGCGCTGATCGAGAAAGGATGCCGGGTCATCCAGGTCGACGAGCCCGCGGCGGGGACTCATCCCGAGGAGGCCGACATCGTGGCGGAAGGATTCAACGCCGCGACGGAGGGGCTCGACGCCGAGTTCTTGATGCACATCTGTTTCTCCGACTACCGGCCGCTCTTTCCGGCGCTGCTCGAGGCGAAGCGGGTCCACCAGTGGGCGTGGGAGTTCGCCAACCGGGACACCGATGGCCGGGACGGCTACGAGATCCTGAAGCTGTTCAACGAGTACGGCGACACGCGCCAGATTGGGCTGGGTGTGCTCGACCCCCACCGCGACGAGGTCGAATCGCCCGAGCGCGTGAGGGACCGGATCCTCCGCGCCGTGAAGATCCTCGGCGACCCCCGGCGGATCTGGGTCAACCCGGACTGCGGGCTCCGCACCCGCCGACTCGAGGTGGCGTACGCGAAGCTACAGAACATGGACCGGGGCGCGGAGCTCGCGCGCGCCGAGCTCGCCGGCCGGGCCGGCTGACGCCGCGTTCGGGAGTACGCTTGGAAACCGCTGGAGATGACTCTCCCGCAGTGCTCACTAGGTGTGCGCCGCATTTAGATCCCCGTCGGTCCATTCATCGGGAAACGGGGTGACCGCGATGGAAGGGCACGTCGCCCGACAAAAGGGGTACAAAGGTCTCCCCATGGAGGGATTCGTCGCGCGCCGGTACGCTCGGTTACGTCGCTCTGGGAGCCAGATTGGGGGCTGGAGGAAGCAAGCGGCCTCGATGACGGCGGGACTCCCCGACGGGGCCCACCTGCTCGAAGTGGCGCCCGGCCCCGGCTATTTCGCGATCGAAATGGCACGACCCGGCCGGTTTCACGTGACCGGGCTGGACATCAGCCAGACGTTCGTGGAGATCGCGCGGGAGAACGCGCGGCAGGCCGGGGTGAGCGTGGACTTTCGTCTCGGCGACGCCGCTCGCATGGATTTCGCGGAGGAATCGTTCGACTACATCATCTGCCAGGCGGCGTTCAAGAACTTCAGTCGGCCAGTGAAGGCGATCAACGAAATGCACCGGGTCCTCCGTATCGGAGGAACGGCCCTCATCCAGGACATGAGGAGAGACGCCCCCGACGGGGCCATTCGCCAAGAAGTGGACACCATGGGACTCGGCCGGTTGGGGGCCTTCATGACCCGGTGGATCCTGGGCCGGCTCCGTCGCCGCGCCTACACGGTGGAGCAGTTCCGCCAGATGGCCGTCGTGAGCGACTTTGGCGGATCCGAGATTTCGATGAGTGGAATTGGTATCGACATGCGATTGACGAAGCAAGGCGCGGCCGCTTGACTGCGTCCCCGCGCCCGCCGTCCTCCGCCGCCGAGGATCGACGGAGCTAGGCCGCGGTCAGGACTTCCGCTCCGTTCGGGCCCACCAAGACGGTGTGCTCCGCTTGGGCGACCCACCCACGGCCGGTCTCAACGAACACCGGATAGGTCTGGAGGAGCCGCCGGGCCCGCTTGAGCGCCGCCTTCTCCTCGGGGTCGGTGACCCATCGGGTCGTGAACGGGAGAGTCCGGAACCGGCCGAAGGCGCGTGCGAGGAGCGGGTCTTTGTCGCCGGGGTCGGCCCGGAACCGGAGAATGTTCCCGAACGGGCCGTCCTCGATGTGCCCGTCCCCGTTGGTGACGAACGGTTCGATCGCCACCACCTCCCCCTCCTCCAGGGAGGCGGTGCTGTAGCCTCCGACGTTCGGAATCGATTTGCCGGCATGCAGGAGGAAGGACTGGATCGTGTGGCCGGTGAGATCGACCACGGGCTTGTACCCTTGGGCATGGATCGCGCGCTCGATCGCTCGTGAGACGGTATCGACCGCGCCGCCGGGCTGGACGGCCCGGATCCCGGCGTCGACGGCGTCGCGGACCGCCTTCACCAGCCGGTCGTGGCGGTGCGTCTCCCCCACCTCTACCGTTCCCGCCGTGTCGGCGATGGCGCCTCCGATATGCGCCCCCACGTCGACCTTGAGCAAGTCGCCGGGGGCAAGACGCTCCGCGTCGGTGTCGGACGGGGTGTAATGCGCCGCCTCCCAATTTCGCGAGAGGTTCGTGGGAAAGGCCGGCTCCGCCCCTTGGTCCCGGATGAACGCCTCGATTCGATCCGCCAGCTCTCGACGGCCCATGCCCGGTTGCGCCAGCCGGAGCCCGAGTTCCCGGGCTTGTCCCGCGATGTGGCCGGCGCGTCGCCAGTGGTCGAGGTCGGGAGGGTATCGGGCCACTCGCCCTCAACTCCGGCGAACGATGTGAGGATGCGACCCAGTGAGCGCCACAATCGTTGACGGACGACCCGAGGGGGGAACTCCGTCGGTCACATAGGCGCCCACGGTACGGCCAAACGCGCGACGTGCCGCAGCCACCGTCCGAAACGGCGGACGCCCGTGGCGGTTCGCCGACGTCGTCGTCAGCGGACCGGTCCGCGCCAGCAATGCACGCGCGACGGGATGGTCCGGTATCCGGACCCCAACGGTCTGAGACTCCCCCAACACGGCGGGCGCCCACGCCCGACGCGCCCGCGGGCTGGCGTGGAGGAGGAAGGTGAACGGTCCGGGGAGCCAACGGCGAACGGTTGCGCGGGTCGAGGGAGAGAGCTGGAGGAACGGCTCCAGCTCCTCGTAGGAGGAGAACGCTATGGATACCGGCATCCCCTCGGGACGCTCCTTGAGAGCGTAGAGGCGGCGGACACCGGCCCGGTCGTCCGGCCGAACACCAAGACCCCAGAGCGTGTCGGTGGGATACAAGACCGGTAGGCCCCGACGCACCGCTCGGACCGCCGCGGCGAGGCCGTCGGTCATCGATTCAGAAGAACTCCTGGTCCGCCCGCGTGTAGGACTGGTAGTCCCCCGGCTGGAAGAAGAGCTCGAGCTCGCGCTTCGCCGAGGTGGGAGAGTCCGACGCGTGGATCAGGTTCGGCGTCATCGCCGTCGCCAGGTCGCCGCGTACCGTCCCGGGTGCCGCCGCGAGAGGGTTTGTCGCGCCGATTAAGAGGCGGACCACGGAGATGGCCGAGCGGCCCTCGAGAGCCAGCGCGAGGACCGGCCCACTCGTGATGTGCTGGACCAGACCATCGTAGAACGGCTTCCCCTTGTGCTCGAAGTAGTGCCGTCCCGCGAGCGCCGGTGTCACGGCCATCATGCGGGCAGCCACGACAGTGAGCCCCTTGCGCTCGAGACGCTGGAGGATCTCGCCGCAGAGACCCCGCTTGACCGCGTCCGGCTTCAGCAGGACGAAGGTTCGCTCCGAGACCTCTTCCGCCATCGCCGGCGGTAATGGGTCGGTGAGAAAAGCTTTCAGCTTGACGCGGCCGAGTGGGCTCATGCCCATCGCGACGGCCGCCCGGGTGGGGTTCCAGCGCGCCGCGGGGCGGTACGAGCGTGGGAGACCGGAGGCGCCCCCAGCGGCTCTCGAGGCCCTCGTCGTGTCGCTCGGAATCTCGTCCCGCTCGACTGTGCTTGAGCTCGGGGCCGGTACAGGGAAGCTCTCGCGGAAGCTGGCGCCTCGCACCGGGCGCTACGTGGCGATCGAACCGGTCCCCGCGATGCGGGAGGAATTTCGACATGCACTACCGGACGTGCCGCTCGTCGCCGCCATCGCCGAGCGATTACCGCTCCGGGGGTCCACCGTCGACGCGATCGTGGCCGCCCAGGCCTTCCACTGGTTCGACATTCCGCTCGCGATGGCCGAGATGCACCGGGTGCTGCGCCCCGGGGGCACGGTTGGGCTGTTGTGGAATGCGCGGGATGAATCCGTCGACTGGGTCCACCGGGCGACGGAGATCCTGGACCGGTACGAGGACCGCGCCCCTCGATACCGCCACGGCGAGTGGCGCCACGCCTGGGACAAAACCCCGGGCTTCGCACCGCTCGAAAAACACACGTTTCCGTTCGTGCAGCGGCTGGACCGCGACACGGCGCTCGACCGGTTTACCTCGGTGAGCTTCGTCGCGAGCCTCACCGGAACCCGGTACACCGAGGCCGAGTCGGCGTTCAAGGAGCTGCTCGACACCCATCCGCAGACCGCGAACCGGAGCGAGATCGAACTGCCGTACCAATGCGAGATCTACACGTCTCGGGCGCTGCCTCAGGCGGGCTAGGCGGCGGATTGGTCGCACGCCCAGCGCCATGCGCACCGGGAACACCGTCCCGGACTTGGGAGCGCGCGGCCATCGTAGGGGAGGGCTAGCTCCCGGCGCAGGTCGAGCAGCCGTTGCCGGAGTTCCGGGGTCCAGTCAATCCGGAGCTCGCCTCCGTCTCCATAGCGGAGCAGACCGTACGGGGGAGCCCGTCCGGTGGTCTCTTCGACGAGCAGGCAGTACGCGGCGACCTGAACCAGGTGAGATAGCGGGGGTCCGGAGCGGGGCGTGGAGCGGCTCTTGAGCTCGACCGGAACCCACCGCCCATCCGGGATCACCCGGAGCTCGTCGGGCCGCCCGACGATCCGGAAGCGCGGAGAGGACAGCCGCATCCCGGGTCGGCTCGGTAAGTCGGAGCGGAGCAGGTGGCCGGATCGCCGTTGCTGTCGCCGCCGGAGGAGCGCCACAGCCCCCACGATGAGCAGTACAACCCCTGCAAGTGCGACGAGGGCCCACGGCGCGAACATCAGAACGCTCCGGCCCGAGCGAGAGCGAGGAGGCAGAGGAGCAGGCCGATCGCCACGAGCACCCACCAAGCGGTCGACCACCGCTCCCGACGGTACCGCGTCGTTAACGTTCGGGCATGGAATCGCTCACCACTAGCGCGCGAGTCGACACTCGCACGCGTCGGGCCCTCCGGCGGCGGGTGCCCCCGGTACCAGTAGGCTCGAGGGCAGTACGCATATTCCGCGAGGTCGCTTACGGTCACCCATCCGGTAGATGGGTCCTGACGGGGCCGGGCCACAGAGAAGATTCGTGGACTAGGCCGCCTTCAAATCGAGGGACGGAGTGGAAAGCGGGGGAGGGTGACGGGGTCGGCGGGGTGGTGGAGGGCGTCGCGGCCCGGGTGGCCGCTGGCCCGGCGGAGCCGGCCCCCCATCGCGATCCTTCGAGCAGAATCAGCACCAGCAGGACGAGCAACAGGAGTCCGAACAAAGCACCGAGTCCCTCCGACAGTGCGCAGGCCCCGCTGGTCGTGCACGCGGGTAGTGCCAGGGTCCCGTTCACGACGCCGACGACGCCGACCGCAAACAGCCACCGCGCGTAGGTGGGGCCCATCAGGGCCACCGGAAGCAACCAGATCATGAACTCCGGCGTGAACCGCTGCGCGACGAGCCCCACGACCACCGTCAGGAGCGCGATCGAGGGAACGGCGGGCCACTTTCGAACCTGAACGAACACGAGGGCAACGAGGAGCGATACTCCCTGGATGGCCTCCAGCACGAGGGGGGGAGGCATGGCGTGCATCGGGATCAGCGCCCCGAACTCGTTAATCGAGAGGTCCGCTCGCGCCAATTGCTGGATGAACAGGAGGCTGTACGCGTATCCGCCCCAGATCAGGCCGACCAGAACGCTCAGGGCCCCGAACACGACGACCGAGAGGGCGAGGGCGAGCCATCGCTCGCGACCGACTCCGGAAAGTCCTCCCCAGAAGGGAAAGAGCGAAGGGAACTTCACCGTCGACAAGAAACCGGCCACCGCCCCGGCGAGTGGGCTCCGCCGCAGGGCCAGCCAGATGCCGAGCAACGCGGCGACCGGCACGACCGCGCTGTGGCCGCCCTGAATCGAGCCGATGACAAGCGGCGCGTAGAGCATCGATGTCGCGATGAAGATCGTCGCATACCACCGCTGGGGACCGGCCAGGAACCAGGTCAATGGAATCAGCATCAGCGCGAGCAGGTTCCAGACCAGCCAGATCCCTACGCGGCCGCCCAAGCTCCCCAGCGCATCGAGCAGCACGCTGGCGATCCCGTACGGTACGGGCACCGAATGGCCGCACTGATAGGTCACGAACGGGTTCGCGCCCGATAGAAAATTCCGGCCAGACTGGAGCAGCGCGAGCGTGTCGTCCTCGCCCGTCGAGCAACTGATCGGTCCCGACTGGACGAAGGCCGCCGCCACAAAGACGATGCTCAGCACGACCGCCACGATGCGCCAGTCCCAGCGCACGGACGAGATCCCGCGCAGCGGACCCACCAAATTCCGGTCCACCCACGACGTGAACCCGGATGCGCCCGACCAACCGTAGAGCACGACGAATCCGCTGGCCACGCCAGCGACGAGCTCGGGCGCGGCCACCTCGAGGAGCGCAGGAGTCAACGCGCGCCGAGCGGCGGCTTCGGCAATACCATTTCCGCTGGCGGGCCCGACCGACGCACTCCGCGCCGGGAGCCCTTACGAAGAGTCTGACGGACGGGGGGGCCTTTTCGTCCGGGGTTTCTTAGGAGCCCCTTCGGCTCCCGGGGTGGGGGCGGCAGCACCCTCCTCGGTCGCCGTTGCCTTCGCCGCTTTTTGCGAGGTCCCGGACTTGCCCTTTGGCGACGGCTTGCCCGTCTTTGTCGGCGTGGCTTTCGGTTTTCCACCGGCTCCCTTCGCGGCGGCCGGGGCCGGTGCTTCGACGGCCGACGGCTGTCGGCGCTGTTCGGCGAGCCGCTTCAGCTCGTGGGCGTGGGTCCAACGAAGCCGGTGGCCGACACGGCCGAGGCCCATCTGCTGCTTCCGGCACGAGGAGGAACAGAACGCGTAGAGCGACCCATCGCGCTTGACGAACAACTGGCCGGTGCCGGGCTCGATCTCCCCGGCGCAGAACGAGCAGGTGCGGTGGACGACCATGGGTGGGGTGCCCTCAGCGCACCGACAGCTTCCGTGCCTCTCGGGCCGTTTCGCGGAGGACGAGCACGTCGCCCACGCGAATCGGCCCCATCACGTTGCGGGCGATGATCTTCCCGCGGTCCCGGCCGGCCAGCACGCGGACCTTGACCTGCGTGGCCTCGCCGGCCATCCCGGTGCGCCCGACGAGCTCCACGACCTCCGCCGGGGAGCCCTTGTCCTCTTCCGCCATCGTCCTTTCCTCGGGTCGGCCGGATCGGTTCCTTACTTCTTGAGGGTGGAATAGGCGCCGGAGAGCTCCTCGAGGATCCCCTTCCCTTCGCCGGCCTCGACTACGGCAACGCTCGCCGCGGACTTGGAGAGGCCGGCCGACTGGCCGAGACGCTGCTTCTTCGGCACGTAGACGTACGGGATGCGCTTCTCCTCGCAGAGCATCGGGATGTGGACGAGGATCTCGATCGGGTCCACGTCCTCGGCCATGACCACGAGCTTGGCCTCCGCCCGCTCGCTCGCCTTGGTCACCTCGTTCGTGCCGACGCGCAGCTTACCCGTCTCACGGGCGATCTGCACAAGCTGCAGCGCCTTGTCGGCGATCTCGGCCGGGGTCTCGAATCGTACGTAGATTGGTCGCGCCATCGTTTCCTCGCGTCAGCGGGAACCCGAACGGGGTCCCTCGGCTCACGGGTGGACCCGTGGCTACGGCCGACGATATTTAACCCTGCCCCGCCGCGTTCGGTCGGCGCCTACCAGAACGCGCTAGATTCCACCCGCTCCGCCGGGTCGGAGCATGGGCGGAACCGCCTCCGGATGGCTCCCGAAGAATCGGCGAGCCGGTTCCGTAATCCGACTCAAGCTGGCCGCGACGGCGGCCTTCAGGTCCTGCGGATGCAGCGACCCGGCCTTCCACGACTTCAAGAACTCCTCCTCCGAGCCGAGCACGAGCGGACCGCCGTGCTTCGCCGCGCGCTCGACCGAGAGTTTCCCCTCCCACGGGAAGATCACGAAGCGGACCAACTCGACGACCGGATTGCCGTCCACCTCCTTCGCGGGACAGTACGCCGCGCCAATCCTCGACGTGATGAGCCCGGGGTCCGACGGAATCGGGATTCCGGCGGCGGGGTCGGATTTCGACATCTTTCGCTCGACCGTCTGGGACTCGGGATCCATGCGGCCGCCGCCTTTGAGGGAGGAGATGAGCGGCGTGTGGATCGCAACCGGGACCGGCCAGTGGTAGTGGTGCGCGACTTCGCGCGCCAGCACGTGGGCCCGCCGCTGGTCGACCCCGGCGTAGGCGATCTCGACCGGCAGCTCGAAGATGTCCGCCGCCTGCATGGACGGGTAGAACAGCTTCGCCGTGTCGATGTTGGTCTCCTCCTCGGAGCGCCCCATGATGGGCAGGGCGCGACGCGACCGCGCAAGGGACGTCGCTTTCGCGACCCGCACGACCCGGTCCCAGTATCCCGGCTGAGCCTGCAGGTCCTGCGCCCAGCGGAACTCGGTCTTCCCCGGGTCAACGCCGAGCGCGACGAACGCGCTCTGCATGTATTTCCCCGCCTCGCGGATCTTCTCGAGCGACCCCCCGAGCTTGTCGTTGATCCAGGCGTGCCAATCCGCGAGGAACAGCGTGAGCCGACACCCGGCGTCGGTGAGGTCGCGCATCTTTCGGGCCGTCACGAGATGCCCGACGTGGAGCAGGCCCGACGGCTCGATCCCGATGTAGGCGCGGGGCGCCGACTCCCGCTGGAACAGCGGCCGGACCTCCTCTGGGGTCAGGACCTCCGCGGTGTTCCGGGTCACCTGGGCGACGCGTTCCTCGAGGTCCACGCTTGCGCGAGGAACCGTGGCTCTATTTATGCCCCCATGTTCGAAACCGCCGATGGGAATCGACCTTACGCCCACGCGCCGGTTGCAGGCGTGGCCTCGCGCGACGGAGTTGCTGGACGTGATCGCCCGAGTCGCGGAGGCGTTTCCGGAGCTGTCGGGCCTCCGGGTCCGCGTGGACCTTCTGCCATCCGGTTCCCGCCGCCTCGGCACCGCGTCGATCCTCGAACGGCCTCCGCGCGTGGCGTTCCATCCGCGGTTGGCCGGGCACCCCCGGGAACTGGCTGCGACGGCGGCCCACGAGTTCATGCATCTGGTGCAGTGGCCCCTCCACCAGGTTCCGAACGGCGAACGGGCCTGCGAGCTCTACGTCCTCGCCCGGTTCGGCACCCGGTTCCAGGGAGCCCCGTACTACCTCCACATTCCCCGTAAGGCGCGGGAGGATTGGGAATCCTGGGCCCCTGTCGCCACCGAACTGGCACGACAGGCACTCGAAGAGCGCCGTCAGGGGCGACGGCAATACCTCCGCTGGTGGGAGGACGAGTTCCGCTCCCGCGTCCCGGGGTCGGTGTCGAGCGCATGGGCCCCGGCCCTGGCGGCGACTACCCCCTAGGGAAATCGCCGGATGCCCAAGGGTCTTAAGGTCGGACATCGCCCTTATAACAGGGCCTGATGACGGACTCGACGGAGGCTTCGGCCGAGACCGCCCCTCCCAGGGCCGAAGCGGCCTCTACCCCCTCCAAGGACCGCAAGCCTGGGTCGGACACTCCCGACACCGCCCCCCCGAGCGGGGAGCGGATCCTCGAGAAGTGGATGGCGTCGGTCAGCAAGCCCGACCGGCCGAAGCGGGTCCGGATCGCCACCCCCACCAAGGGCTCCACCGATGTCCTGCGCAAGTGGGTCGAGGGCGACGACTCGGTCCTCGAGTCCTGGATCCAGTCCTCGGAACCGGCGCCGGCGCCATCCCCCCCAACGGTCCTGGCCGAGGAGCTGGGTCTGCCCTCCGTCCCTCCCGAACCCCTACTCCCGGCCCGCGCGCCTCCGGCCGATCGCTCGGTCGCGGCCGCTTCGGCGGCCGCCATCGGAGAGCGAGAGGCGACCCTCGTTCGGTGGCTTACCGACCTGTTGGACCGGGTGAAGTCCGACCAGTTCGACCCCCACTCGCTCGTCCAGGAGCTGCAGGACATCCAACGTCAGCTGTACGATGAGCGGCAGAAGCGCAAGCAGATGGAGGAAGAGCTCGAGCACGTCAAGCGGGGCTCCATCGCCGTCATCAAGTACGTTCGGAACCGGGAAGCGAAGGCGCGGGAACAGCTCGTCCAGGAGATGGAGGGCCGAATCTCCGAGCTCCAGATGGCGCTCGACCGGACCGGCGCCGACATCGCCCCGGCCACCGCAGTACCCGCCGCCCCGGAGCCGGCCGCCGGTGGAGCCGGTGCGTCCCCCGCGCCCGAAGGCGGTTCGCGGGAGTCCGAAGCCCGTGTACGGCTCGAGTTCGCCGAGCGCGAGCACGGTTACATCGAGCGGGAGACCGAACTTCGCCGGCGTCAGATCCAGCTCGAGGAGGAGATCCGGAACCTGCGGTCCGAGCTCGAACTGTCGAAGAAGCGGCTCGAGACCGTCGGGGCCGACGAGCGGACGGTCACCGAGTCCCTCCAGTCCCGCATGAACACCGCCGACATGCGAGAGCGGGAGCTCGCCCGACGCGAGAACGAGCTCCGGACCACGTTCGAAGAGATCCGCCTACAGACCGAGGAGATCGAGCGGCGCAAGACCCCGCTCGAGTACAAGGAGAAGGAGCTCCAGGCGTGGGAGCAGGAACTGCGGATCCAGAAGGAATCGGTGGCACTGCAGTTGCGGCGGGTCGAGGAGGCGAAGCTGGCCGGCGAGTCGCTCGAGTCGGCGGACAAGACGAAGCGGCTCCAGGCCCTCCAGATGGAGGTCACCAAGAGAGAGGAGGAGCTCCGGGCGCGGGAGGAGTTCCTCAGCCAGCGGATGCAGGAACTCGAAGGGCTGGAGAAGAAGGCCGCCGAGGTGGACGCCGACAGGGTCCAGGCCGACGTGACGGCGACCGTGTCCGCGAAGAAGGCTCGCACAGGCGTGCGCCGACTGGACGACCTCATGTTCGGCGGCATCCCCCTCGGCTCCCAGCTGCTGATCAACGGACCGGCGCACACGGGGAAAGATGTCCTCGCCCGGGCGTTCATGACGGAGGGCCTCCGCAACGGGGCGGGCGCCATCTGGGTGCTCACCGACAAGACCTACCAGACGGTCCGCGAAGAGGCCACCGGGTTCCTCCCCAACTACGTCGAGCTCGAGCAGAAGGGCCTGGTCAGGTACATCGACCTCTACTCGCGCAGCCTGGGCCTCACCGAAGGGGAGCGGAACGCCGTGCTCTTCTCGATGACCGACAAGGGGGCGATGGACGGGCTGACGGCCAAGGTCAACGAGTTCGCCCACGAGTTCCGGCAAAAGGCGATCCCGTACCGTCTCGTCTTCGAGTCGGTCTCGACGATCACGGCGTACCTGGACACGGCCGCAACGTTCCGGTTCCTCCAGCCATTCGTGGGCCGGCGGAAGGTCGACGGGGCGGCGGCGTACTATCTCATCGAGACCGGGATGCACAGCGAGGCCGACATCCGGACCTTGGAGCACATGATGGACGGGTCGATCAACCTGAAGATCGACCAGCTGAAGAATTTCCTCTCCGTCCGGGGCATCACGGACGTGCAGTCCCGGGCCTGGGTCGGCTACACGTTCACGAAGCGGGCCTTCTCGCTCGGTTCGTTCTCGCTCGACCATATCCGGTAAGCGCTCCGCCGGCGGGGGCTGATATGCCCCCCGTGAGTGGGGCTCCGGCCATGGCCGGCCCGGTGTTCACTCTCGAAGAACGCGACCGCCTTCGGAATTGGATCCTAGAGACAGCGCGATCCGACCCCCGGATCATCGCTGGCGCCGCCGTGGGCTCCGACGCCCGAGGCCGGGCGGACCGATGGTCCGACCTGGACCTGACGTTCGGCCTCGCCGAAGGGGCCGACCTCGGCGCGCTGTTGACGGACTGGACAACCCAGCTTGCCCAGGAGTTCGACGCCGTCCATCTCTTCGATGTCCCGAGTCACGCGACGCTGTACCGAGTGTTCTTGCTGCCAGGGAATCTCCAGGTTGACCTCTCGTTCACCCCAGGGTTCGCCGCGGAATACGGCCCGGGCTTTCGTCTGTTGTTCGGTCACCCCGTCAAGCGGGAGCACTCCCGACCACCCCCGGCGAAGGAGGTCTTCGGACTCGGCGTACATCACGCCGTGCGCGCACGATTCAGCATCGAGAGGAACCGACCCTGGCAGGCGGAGCACTGGATCAGCGGGGTGCGCGACCAAGGATTGGCGCTGGCGTGCCTGCGCCGGGGACTCGAGCCCAGCCACGGCCGAGGGTATGACCAGCTTCCACGCGAGGTCCTCGACCTCGCCTCATCGGCCCTGGTGCATTCCCTCGAGCGAGCGGAGTTGTTGCCGGCGTTGGGCCGTTCGGTCCAGCTCCTGATCCAAGAGGCGGAGCCGGTCCGCGAGTTCGCCGATCGGCTGGCTCCCCATTTGCGCGATTTGACCGCGACGTCGTGGCCGTAAGGGTTCCCGCCTGGGGCGGGGCCGGTGTTGGACGGGTGCCCCGAACACAAGCTTATATTCCGACACCCCGTGGAACTCGTCGCTAGGCTAGACCGGGGGGTTGGGCGTCCCCTTTTACACCGAAACCGTCCTTAGCGGGGGTGACAGGCAGGAGCGACGCGCACCGAGGGAATCCGTCTCGTTCGTCTCCGTCGACGCTCTGTTCCACTGGGCCGCGGGCACCGCGACGAGCGCTCGGAGGAGCGCCCTAGCGGTTACCCATCACGGGAACCGGGTC
>JASHQC010000102.1 GCA_030037735.1 Thermoplasmata archaeon | reverse complement strand
GGGCCTTCCGGCCCCGGCGCCGCAGCCCGTTGCCAGGAATGCGGTGAACCGGCGACCGGAACCCTTTGCCGTGCCTGCGAGTTCCTCTCCGCCGCTCGCAACCCTATTGTAATGGCCGCCGCGTCTACGCCCCCGTGACGGACGTCGAGGGGCCGTCGACCCCGAGCGACCCTCGCGCATCTCTCCGGAACCGGGTCTTCGTCGTGGGGGCCGGGCTGATGGGCACCGGCATCGCCGCCCAGTGCGCACTGGCCGGATACGCCGTTACCCTCGAGGACGTGAACCCGGAACTTGTGGGACGGGGTCTGGAGCGGGTAAAGAAGACCCTGGACCATGCCGTCCGCCGCGGGAAAGCCACCCCAGAAGCCACGGAGACGGCCCTCCAAGGCATCGACACCGCCATCGGCCTGCGTCGGACCGATACGGCCCAGATCGTGATCGAAGCGGCCCCTGAGAACCTTGAGCTCAAGCGGGGGCTGTTCCGTGAGATCGAAGCGGCGGCGGACCCCCAAGCCCTTCTCGCTACGAACACCTCCTCGCTTCCCATCACTTCCATCGCGTCGGTGCTGCAAGACCCGGGACGGCTCGTCGGAATCCACTTCTTCAACCCCGTGCTCCAGATGGAGCTCGTCGAGGTCATCCCGGGCCATCGGACGCGACCGGAGGCGACCCAGGCGGCCGAAGCCTTTGCCCGAGCCCTCGGAAAGACCGTAGTACGCTCGACGGATTCGCCCGGCTTCGTGACGACCCGGGCGATCGGCGTGCTCGTCAACGAGGCGACGTGGATGCTCTACGAAGGGGTGTCCACGCGCGTTGAGATCGACACGGCGTACAAGCTCGGCTTCCATCACCCCATGGGTCCCTTCGAGCTCGCCGACCTCGTGGGGCTCGACACGCTGGTTTCCATCATGGACGTGTTGTGGGACGGCTTTCGAGACCCGAAATACCGTGCCTGCCCGCTCCTCCGGCGGATGGTGGAGGCCGGGAAGCTGGGCCGTAAGTCGGGGGAGGGATTCTATTCGTACCCCCCACGGGGTACCCCGGCCGGAGCCGACTGATGGTCGACTTCGGGGCGATCGGCGACCTCATCGTCTTGTGGGTCGCGGCGTTCCTTCCCGCGCTCGTCTATCTCTCGTGGATCCGCTCCTCGGAGCGGTACTCGACGGAGGCCTGGAGCCCGCTGCTCTGGTCGTTCGCCTACGGTGCGGTCTTCGCCACGGTCGTCGCGGCGATCGTGGAGGCGGTCCTGGTCGCACTGGGGACGGCCCTCTCGCACGCGGTGCCGGCGCCCGAATTCGTCTTCCTGAACTCCAACACGTCGCTCGGGGCCCTCTTCCTCGTCCTCGTCATCGCGCCGCTCGTCGAGGAGGCCCTGAAGGCCTCGGGAGTGGCGTGGAGACGCAACTCCGTCCGCACCCTCGCCGACGGACCGGTCTTCGGCGCGAGCGTCGGGCTGGGCTTTGGGTTCTTCGAGACGTTCCTCTACGGACTTACGCTCTTCCTCGTGAGCGGGCTCGCCGCCGCGATCGGGCTCGTGCTCCTTCGGAGCATTTCGAGCGTGCTGCTCCACGGCAGCAGCACGGGCATGTTCGGCTACGGCTATGCGCGAAGCAAGTTCGGTGTGCCGGGTCCGGGGTCCGGGTCCTACTATCTCCTCGCCGTCGGAATGCACGCGAGCTTCAATTTTCTCGCCTCGGGCGCCATCGTGGCCCGGCTCTTTGGGTATCCCCAGTACGCGTCCGATGCCGCGATCGTGGGATTGATCCTAGCGATCTTCTTCGCCATCGGGGCGATCGAGCACGTCCGGTCGTTAGTCAGGTACAACGACTATCCGGCGCTGCAGATGGGAACCCGGCCCTATTCTCCCCCGCCGGGGGCCCGGCGGCCCCCACCCGGGGCGACCGGTCGATAAGGCCCAACCCCCGCTACGACGGGGGCGGCGTAGCGGGCTTCTCCGACTGTCGGCTCCACGCCTCGTCGCCGACCTCGCGGTAGACCGCGCCATCCTCGGCGGACGGGGCGGCCTCGCCAATCTGGCTCGCGTCGCGGATCCGTCCCTTCTTGAGCAACCAGTAGTGAATCCGCCAGGTCTTGCCCCGGCTCACGGTGGCGTCCTCCTCTTCGCTCGTGAGGAGGCCCTCCTCTTCGAGCTTGTAGAAATCGTCCCGGTCCTCGCTCGAGAGCTTGTTGTCGAGGACGGCATCCTCGGGCCCAAAATACCCGAGGACCATCCGCGCCATCACCGGTGCCCGCTCGGGCGGGAGCTTTCCTTTCGCCACGAGCGTCCGTTCGATCGCGCGGGTCAGTTCGGCCTCCGTGATCGCGGGCATCGGCGCCACGACTGGGAGTCGTCCTCTCTGTAAGAAGTTATCCGGCGATAGGAACCCGCACCGGCGCGGGTTGACGGCGTTCCGGTAACGTCATGAGGCCGGTCCCGGTCGGCCGTTGGGTTATGGAGGCGAGCGCCCCGCCGGTGGTGGACACCGTGACCTTCGACGTGACGCCGGAGGTGCTCCATGTGGCGGAGCGGGCCTTCGACCGGGGCCTCTGTCCGGAATGCTTCGGGCGGCTGCTCGGACGCTACGGTCACGGGCTCACGAATCCCGAGCGAGCCGACCTCCTCGCCGTCGCGCTCGGTCGGCCGTTGCCTCGCCTCGTTCAGCCGTGTAGCCTGTGCGCCGGTGCCTTCGCCCGCTGGAACGTCTGGCTGGCCCGAGTGGCCGCCGCTACCAAGGGCTGGGAGTATCGCCAGTTCAACTGCGGTTCGCGATGGGACCCGGAGATGCTGGCCCGAGAAGAGGCGATGTGGGGGGAGTTCGGATCGACTTGGGGCGAGAGCGCCCGGTCCGCGTTCAACCGGGAGCTGGGAAAGCGGGTCGAGCGGATCGCGGATACCGAGGGCGTCACGAGCCACCCGGACCTAGTGCTCCTCGCGGACCTTCCGACGGGGCTCCTCGAGGTGACCGTGCTTCCGCTCTACGTCCGGGGCCGATACCTCAAGGACGACCGCACGCTCCCCCAGACCCGCTGGCCCTGCCGGCGCTGCCACGGCCGCGGATGCGACTTCTGCGGCGGGTCGGGGAAGACCTACACGTCGAGCGTCGAGGAGATCGTGGCGGCTCCATTCCTCGCCGCGTCGGGAGGCGACGGCACCCGGTTCCATGGCATGGGACGTGAGGACATCAACGCACGAATGCTGGGCACCGGTCGGCCGTTCGTGCTCGAAGTGCTCCGGCCCCGGCGTCGGACCCTCGACCTGCCGTCGCTTCAGGCGGAAGTGAACCGGACGGCGGCTGGCCGCGTGGAGGTCCGGGAGCTGGCCTGGTCGGACAACGCCGAGGTCGTTCGGATCAAGGAGGCCACGCCGACGAAGAGCTACCGAGTGGTCGTCCGAGGCGAGACCTCGGGCGCAAAAGTTAATGAGGCCCTGTCGGTCGTGGCGGGTCGCCCGATCGCCCAGCGGACCCCGACCCGCGTGGCGCACCGACGAGCCGACCGCGTTCGCGCGCGGCGGATCCTAGAGGCCCACCTCGTCGAGTCGACCGCGGACCGCTTCACGATCGAGCTGCGCGCCGAGAGCGGGACATACATCAAGGAGTGGGTGGAGGGAGATGGTGGCCGCACCAACCCGAACCTCTCCGAGTTGGTCGGAGTCCCCTTGACCGTCGAGGCACTGGACGTACTGGAGATCCACGACCGGACCGGATAGGAGCATCGCTCGATGGTCAAGAGTTCCAAGGGGTTCCGCTCGCGGACCCGCGGCTCCCTCACGAAGGAGGTGCGGGAGCGCGGCATCCCACCCGTCACCTCGTTCCTCCAGACGTTCGAGACCGGGTCGCGGGTCATCGTCCGCCTCGAGGCATCGGACCCCCGGGGCATGCCCCACCCGCGGTACCAGGGACGCGTCGCGGTGGTCGTCGGGCGGGTCGGGCGCGCGTTCCGGATCGAGTTCCTCGACGGTAACAAGAAGAAGCAACTGATCGCGAACGCGGTGCATCTCCTGCCTGCCGGTCCGGCCCCGGAGGCCCATGCCTGACCCGGTCCCGCTCGCCACCGTGAAGCAGCTGCTGGCCAACGAGGCCGCCCAGCGGACGCTGCCGCGGGAGGCCCAGTTGGCGCTCCAGCACGCTGAGGCGTTCACCCGGCTGACCCCCGACCAGACGGCGAAGCTACTCGAAGAACTGAGGACACTCCCGTTCGTCGATGCAGCGCTCGCCGTGAAGATCGCCGACATCCTGCCACAGTATCCGGAAGAGGTGCGACTCCTTTTTGCGAAAGAACGCGTGTTCCTCGAGGAGGCCCAGCTGACCCGCCTCCTCGAGATCGTAGCCCAGCACAAATGAGCGGGGGGAAGGCCCACGGAAAACTACGCGTACGTGTTAGACTACCTGCCCCAGGGCCGCTCCACGGAGCGCGGCTTCCACAAGGAGCCGGTCGCGCTCGGCCTGGGTGAGTCGGAGCTCAAGCTCCTCGAGATCCTGCCGAAGCTGGGCACGCCGCTCGTCATCGGCGACCGGATCCCGCTTCTCCCCGCGGGGAGCCAGGCGCCACCGATCGACCACGTCCGCCGGCGGCTTTCGTTCGGCGAGCTCACGGCCGAGGCGCAGCGCGAGCTGCCAATCGCCCTCGAGAAGATCGTCCTCGCGGACCCGGGACGGTTCCTCAAGTTCTTCAACCAGGCCGAGGCGGTCTCGCGGCGGTTCCACCTGCTCGAGCTGTTGCCCGGCATCGGAAAGAAGACGATGTGGGCAATCGTCGACGAGCGTCGGCGTGGGCCGTTCGAAAGCTTCGCCTCCCTCGAGGAGCGGACCCACGTGAAGCACCCCGAGAAACTGATCGTCGCCCGGATCGTGCAGGAGCTCCAAGGTGCCGAGGACAAGTACCGGCTCTTTGTCGCCCCCTGACCGGGGAAAGGCCCGCCGGGGTCCGACGCACGTCCCGGGGAACGCCGCCGAGGTCGCAGCGGCGCTCGAGGGACTCGAACTCTCGCCGACGAAGTCAAGGGGCCAATCATTCCTGACCGACCCGTTCGTGGCGGACGCGGAGGCGGCGCTGGTCAACATTCCGCCCGGGGAACCCGTGCTCGAGGTCGGAGGAGGCCTTGGGATCCTCACCCGAGCGCTACTGCGCAGGGGCATCGGCCCTTTGACCGTAATCGAGAAGGAGCCGAGGCTGGCCGCTTTCCTTCGCTATCACTTCGGGAACCGGATCCGTGTCGTCGAGGGGGACGCCTTGGTGGAGCCCACGCCGAATGTCCGGGCCGTCGTGGGAAACCTGCCGTTCTCGGTCGCCACCCCGCTTCTCATGCGATGGCTCGCGGAGGGAGTCCCAAAGGTGGTCGCCCTGGTCCAGAAGGAGGTCGGCGACCGTTTGGCCGCTGGCCCGGGATCGAAGACCTACGGTCGGCTCTCCGTACTCGCGGCGCTGTATGGGACCCTCGAGTGCCACCAGAGCGTCCCCGCGTCCGCGTTCTATCCCGTTCCTCACGTCGACGGCCGACTCGTGGTATTCCACCGGCGGGCGGGACGGCTCCCGATCTCTTCGCTCCCTACGCTCGAGGCGCTCCTCGACACGCTCTTCGCGAGTCGTCGCAAGCAACTCGGAAACCTGCTCCCTCGAGCTCTCGCCCGGCTACACGAATCTCGGTCTGCCGAGGAACTCGCGCGGCGGGCGGAGTGGCCAACGGACTGGGAGCTGCTGCGGCCCGAATCCCTCGCACCGGACGCGTATTTCCGGCTGGCCCGGCTTCTCGAGAAAGAGCCGTAGTGGCCCCGGATTCCGCTCGAACGTCACCTTTAATGTGAGGGCAGCGGCAGGTTCCCCGGTGCGACGACACGGGAGGTAGAGAATGGCGATCACGACGGTAGGGATCTACGACTTCCGACCCGGAACCGAAACCGAAGGGCAGCGTCTGCTCGACGAGTACGTCCGGTTCGTGCGTGACCGGGCCCGCCTCAAGGGCGTATTCGTCGGCGCGGCGATCGATACGCCGCACCGGTACGTGGTGGTCACCACGTACGCGGATTCCCGCGATGCGAAGGAGACCGAGGACGCCTTCCAGCGCCAAGCGCTCGCCGGAGGGATCCTGGGACGGCTCAACCACTTGCTGAGCGGACCGGCAACGGTCAATCGGGTCATTCACGATTAGGCGCGCCACCCGGGGCAGCCGGAAGAGCCCACCCGAGCGCGGCTTACGGGGAGGTGCTCACGTCAGGAGGGAGCCGGGCCCTTCGGCGAACGCTGGAACGCACCGAAAGTCCCACTAGCACGAGCCCGCACCTGTCACGAGAAAATCGATGCGAGTGCCACGGTTCCCGGTGGCAGGATCTCGCACCCCGTAACGTGGGGGACGCTCGCCGCACACGCATCGTATCTCGCGGCCGCGGCAACCATGTATGCCGCCAAAACGGCACCCAAGGTGCCTATCACTGCGCCGGCCCGGATCAAGCGGAGGTGTCGTCGCATCAGCCGAACTATGCGAGGGCCCGAGAAGTCGATGGCTACTCCAAGGACATCGCGATACGCCGGCTCATCCTTATATAGAAGCGGCCACTTGTCGCCGCTGGTGCGACAATGATGCAAGGAACGCCGGTTCTGATTCTGAGGGAAGGGACGGAGCGCGAGCAGGGCAAGGGCGCCGCGGCGAACAACATTCAGGCGGCCCGGGCCATCGCGGACGCTGTACGGTCCACCCTCGGTCCCCGGGGCATGGACAAGATGCTCGTCGATTCGATGGGCGATGTTACGATCACCAACGACGGCGTCACGATCCTGAAGGAAGTCGACGTCGAACACCCGGCGGCGAAGATGCTCGTCGAGGTCGCCAAGACCCAGGACCAGCAATGCGGTGACGGCACCACCACCGCGGTCGTGCTCGCCGGAGAGCTCCTCAAGCGGGCCGAGAGCCTGCTGGACCAGGAAGTGCACCCCACGGTCATCGCTCGCGGCTACCACCTGGCGCTGCAGGAAGCGCAGCGACTGATCGAGAAGGAGATCGGCATTCCGGTCAAGTACGACGACGTTCCGATGCTCAAAGAAGTGGCCCTCACCGCCATCGGCTCCAAGGGATCGTTCGGGGGCCGGGAGAAGCTGGGCGACATCGCGGTCGAAGCGGTCCGACGCGTCGCGGAGGAGCGGGGCGGGAGGCACATCGCCGATGTCGACCTCATCAAGCTCGAGAAGCGCCACGGCGGCACCATCGAGGACACCGAACTCATCCAGGGAGTCGTGCTCGACAAGGAGCGGGGCCATCCGCGCATGCCGCTCGAGGTCAAGGACGCCAAGATCGCTCTCCTGAACTCCGCTCTCGAGATCAAGAAGACCGAGATCGAGGGCAAGATCAACATCAAGTCGCCGAGCCAGATGCAGAGCTTCCTCGACCAGGAAGACCAGAGCTTCCGGACGATGGTCGAAGCGGTCAAGGCGGCGGGAGCGAACGTCGTCATCTCCCAGAAGGGGATCGACGATGTGGTGCTCCACTATCTCGCCAAGGCCGGCATCTACGCGTTGAAGCAGGTCAAGGAGTCCGACCTCCAGAAGCTAGCGCGCGCCACCGGCGCGAAGATCGTCACCGGTGTGCGCGAACTCACCGCCGCCGACCTGGGCTTCGCGGAGCAGGTGGAGCAGCGCAAGGTCGGGGACGAGCACATGACGTTCGTCACCGGCTGCAAGAACCCGCGCTCGGTCACGATCCTGATTCGCGGCGGAACCGAACATGTCACCCAGGAGGTCGAGCGGGCCATCCAGGACGCGTTGAAGGTCGTCTCCAGCACGCTCGAGGACGGCGTCGTCTGTCCTGGAGGCGGCGCGACCGAGGTGGATATCGCGGTCAAGCTCCGCAAGTTTGCCCCGACCGTGGGCGGCCGGGAGCAGCTCGCGGTCGAGGGGTTCGCTCAGGCGCTCGAGGTGATCCCGTGGGCCCTCTCCGAGAACGGGGGGTACGACGCCATCAACACGCTCATCGAGCTCCGCGGGGCCCACGAGGGACCCCAGGCGAACAAGAACATGGGCATTAACTTGGCCGACGGCAAGGCCACGGACATGACCGTCCTCAAGGTCGTGGAACCGGCCCGCGTGAAGCGGCAGGCGTTGGGGTCGGCCGTCGAAGTCGCCACGATGATCCTCCGGATCGACGACATCATCGCGTCCAAGAAAGGGGGCGCGGGTGGTGGCGCCGGCGGACCGCCCGGCGGCATGGGTGGCATGGGTGGCATGGGCCACGGCCACTGAGCTCTATCCTTTCTCGGAGGGGCGGGAGCGATCCCGCCCCCGATTCCATTCTTGAGAGGGCGTGTCCTCCCGAAGACCTCTTATCGGGAACCGATTGTCGGCGCGCGCCATGCGAACCAAGCAGGTCGAGGGCGTCCTGCGGGCGGGCGTCGTTACGCTCGAGCCCCGGCCCGCGCTCTATGTGACCTACGACGGCCTGGGCGGACTTTCCCAGCGTCCGATCCTTCGCGACCTTATCGAGGAGCTCGCCCGGAAGGGGCCCGAGACATTCCAGCCGTTCCTCAAGTCGCTCCGCCAGCACCGCTCGGGCCACGTGCACGTCTACTTCTCCGATTACGTCAGTTACGGGATCGGGGGCGGGGACGCTACCTCCGAGTTCTTCTTCGGCACGTTCCTCCTGCTCCACGACGCGGCGAAGCCGGCGTCCAATGGCGCGCCACCAACCCCTGAGCAGCTGGTCCTGGTCCGGAGCTCGGGCAACGAGTTCCTGCCGTTGGAAGCCGCCTCGTCCTAGGGCGAACCTTATTCCTCCTGCCGCCACCCTCCCCGGCCAGCCGCCAAGTCGATGAGCGTCCCCGAGGAGTCCCACCTAGTCCAGGAACGCCGGCAGAAGGTCGAGCGACTCCGGACCCGGGGCATCGAGCCGTATCCGTGGAGCTTCCCCGACCGGGTCCCCACCTCGTCGGTCGTGGAGAGGTGCCGACCCTTGACCCCCGGCGCGACCGCGTCCGGCCCGGACGCGCGGGTGGCGGGACGTCTCCACACGATCCGACAGCACGGCAAATCGGCCTTCCTCGACCTCGAGGATCAGTCCGGAGCGCTCCAGCTCTTCCTTCGCGTGGACGAGGTGGGGGAGCCGGCGTACTCGGAGTGGCTCTCCGACCTCGACCCGGGCGACCTTGTCGGCGCCGAGGGTTCCCCCATGGTCACCCGTCGGGGTGAACCCTCCCTTCTCGTGCGGCAGCTCACGCTGCTCGCCAAGGCGATCGCCCCTCCACCGGAGAAATTCCACGGCCTCAAGGACGCGGAGCTCCGCTTACGTCGACGGTACCTGGACCTCCTCTCGACGCCGGAGACCCGGGCCCGTTTCCGGGCCCGGTCCCTCTTCGTTCGCGAGATCCGGCATTTCTTCGACGAGCACGATTTCCTGGAGGTCGAGACGCCAATCCTCGGCGGGGTCGCGAGTGGGGCCGCCGCTCAACCGTTCGTGACCCACTCGGGATACCTCGACGAGGACCTTCAGCTGCGTATCTCGCTGGAGCTCCCGTTGAAGCGCCTGCTGGTCGGAGGGATGGAACGCGTGTACGAGCTCGGCCGCATCTTCCGGAACGAGGATTTGGACGTGACCCACCTGCCGGAGTTCTCGATGCTCGAGGCGTACTGGGCCTACACCGATTACACCGACATGCGGCGACTAATGGAAGCGATGTACCTTCGCCTCGCGCGACGGATCGCCGAACTACTCCCCGGGGTGCCTGCGGCGGCGGAGGCTCCGGCGCTGTTCCAGCCTCCATTCGCCGTAGTCGATTTCGTTGAGGCTCTGGAGGAGAAATCCGGCCTCCACGGAATACTCGACCGAAGCCGCGAGCAGCTGCGTGATCTCGCGCGCGCCGCGGGGACCACTATCCCCGACGCGTCGCCGACGGGGAAGTTCCTCGATAAGCTGTTCGAGCACTACGTCGAGTCCACGCTCACGCGCCCAACGTTCGTAGTGGACCATCCGGTTGCGACCACTCCATTGGCCAAGCGCCACCGCTCGAAGCCGAACCGGGTGGAGCGGTTCGAGCTGTACTGTCGCGGGATCGAGCTCGCGAACGCTTACTCGGAGTTGAATGACCCCGACGATCAGGTCCGGCGGTTCGGCGATCAGCTAGCGGCGAAGGGAACGGAGTTCTACGCGATGGACCGGGACTTCATCGAGGCGCTCCAGTACGGCATGCCCCCGGCGTCCGGCGTGGGGTTCGGCATCGACCGGGCGTTCATGGCCCTCACGGGAATCCCCAC
Source organism: Thermoplasmata archaeon (assembly GCA_030037735.1). Lineage (GTDB taxonomy): Archaea > Thermoplasmatota > Thermoplasmata > Lutacidiplasmatales > UBA184 > JAKIWV01. Next base: position 13,229 of record JASHQC010000102.1, on the reverse strand, counting down.
GATCAAGGAGACCGTGCTGTTTCCACCGGTTCGGTCGCGGCCGTAGAAGGGCCCGAGCGCCCCGTCACGAGGCCAACTCTCGCGCAATCGCGCGGTCCCGCCGGCGCGACAGGAGGACTCCGACGATCGCCGCCGCTCCGAAGACCGCCGCCGCTCCGCCGTACACCGGCAGGTTCCCGACCAACGGTGCGAGACTCTGCACGGCGCCGGGCGACAGAAGGAACAGCGTGGAGCCAGCCACCGAGACGGCACCGTCGGCCGGTGCGGCAATCGCGAGGGCGCTGGTGCCTGGCTGCTCGAAATAGGCGCCGGCGCTAACCGGTGCGACGTTGGGGTTGGAGCCGCCCTCCTGGGACCCCCAGCTAATCCACGCGACCGAGCCCCCGGGACCATTTCCCTTCAGGGCCGTGAAGGCTGAACTCCATACCGGTTGCCCCAGCGCAAGGGCCTGAGTGGCACACGTCGCGTCCGGGGCCTCGGTGCTGGGAGCTCCCGTGCACGTTTCAAAACCGGATCCGGAGTAGACCTGAACGACGTACTCGAGTGCCAGCTCGTCGCCGGACGGATTCGCCCACGGCCAGCCGGAAACGGTCCAGGAAATTCGGACGCCCGGACTGCCGTCGGACCCGGTCGCCACCGAGTAGTTGACATCCAGAATCGCATAGCTGGCGGCGTCGCCCGCCGGAGCCACGTCGGTGCCCGACGCCCAGAGCACGGCGTTCGCGGGATAAACGGGGAGAGTGGCGATGAGATTGAAGTATTTCGGCGTCCCGTTGTACACCGTGCCGTTGAACCGCTCCAGCGCTTCGGGAGCGGCCTCGGCCACAACGGTCGGGCGCGACGGGGCCGACGCGTTGGGAGCGAGTTCCAGCAGGTGGGTGAGCCCCAGCGTCGCGGCGGGCGACGCGTTCGAGGTCGAGACAACTTCCACCATGGGGAGGGGAGATCCGAACAGGATGTGCCCCGACGGCGACTCGTTGAGGATGAGATCGTCCGATTCCAACGGAACCGACGAACGCGAAGCGTAGGCTGGAACCGACGGTGAGAAGACCGCCGCCGGAACCACCGCGGAGGCGGCGACCAGCACGGCCGCGAGAAGCAGCCACCGTCGAGGATGTCTCATGACAGAATTTCTTCTCCCAGCCGCTGCGATCGGCCGGGGTTCCCCCCGAGGGGATGGATGGCGGGAAGTCGGTCCATAAGCGTTTCCGAACAGCCGTTGAACCCGGGTCATGGGTGCAGCTCGGACCAGAACCGAACGAAGCGGTCGACGGGTGTCTCCGGAAGCGGGGGATATCGGAGCAGGATCTCGTGGATCCGCTTGGCATCCTTGAGCCGGACCTGCCGTTGGCCGGGTGCTCCCTCCCGGGTCACGACGCCGAGCGCCTCGAGGCGTTTCAAGAAGTAGGAGAGGTTCGGGCCCGAGGCGCTGACGGCCGCTCCGAGCACCTGCGGCGAGGAGGTTCCCTCCAGGTACAGGTGGAGCAGGATTGCCCGGGGCACCGATTGCCGGAGCAGCGCGATGAGCACCTTATCGGGCTCCGGAATGGGAGGCCCTTCGCCTATCAGGGTCTCGGGAAAGCAGACCTTGTACCCTCCCTGCATCCGAACCGAGACGAGGCCCCGTTTTCCGAGGCGGTACAGGTGATAGTCCAAGGTGCCGATCGGGATCCCCAGTTGGCGCCGAATTTCCCGGAGATGGACACCCGGATATCGTTGGATGAAGGTCAACAGGGTCTCGGCCCATGTTCCGGACCGGTCGGCGGGCGTTCCCATGGACACTCAGCGGACCAGCGTTGCCAGGAACAGGACGATCAGCAGGATCGCCTCGAAGATGGCGGAGAGGAACAGGAGGAAACCCGGCGACGACCCGCCGAGGAACAGCAACGCTCCGGTCACCACGCCCTGGAGGGTGATGACCAAAAAGCCCCCCGCGACCAGTCCCATCCTCGCAGAGGGGGCCCTCCGCACGGCGAGAAGGGAGAGAACGAACAGAACTCCGCCGAAGACGGCCACACCCGCGAATGCCACGTTGGTCCAAGTCGAAAAGTCCATGCGAGGTTTCGCAAGAGACAATTTGGATTTTATAGGGTGCGCCCGCATTTGATACGGAGGGAAAGCTCCTGCCGATGGATCCGCCGACGGCGCCGTTGCCACTTGCGCTGCACGGTCTCACGGTCCGGTACGGCCAGCTCACCGCGGTCGACCGTCTGTCGATCCGGGTCCAGCCGCACGAGATTTATGGCCTGCTGGGATCGAACGGCGCCGGAAAGTCAAGCACCCTCAAGTCCGTCGTAGGCCTCCTCACCCCGGCCGAGGGCTCCATCTCGGTGCTCGGCCATGACCCGGTAAAGGAGCCCGTACTGACCAAGCAGATTGTCGGCTACGTACCCGAGTCCGCTCTCTTGTACGACGCGCTCACGCCGCGCGAGTTCCTCGAGTTCGTGGCCAGCGTGCGCGGGCTGGACCCAGGACAGGTATCCGAGCGCGCCAAGAGCTACGTGACCGCGTTCCAGATCGAGCGAGAATTTGACCAACCACTGGCGACCCTCTCCAACGGAACGCGCCAGAAGATCCTCTTGATCAGCGCCTTCCTGCATCAGCCCGGGCTGCTCGTGCTGGACGAACCGCTCAACAGCCTCGACCCGAGATCTGTCCGACTGGTGCGGGAGTTGCTCACCCAGTACGTGGCCCAGGCCCCGCGCGGGGTCCTCTTCTCCACGCATACGATGGAAGTCGCCGAGCGGCTCTGCAACCGGGTGGGGATCCTGGACCGCGGGCATCTCGTGGGCGAAGGAACCATGGAAACCCTCCGCAGCCAGACCGCTCAGGGCAACGCGACGCTCGAGGAGATCTTCCTGCGCCTCACGCGGGAAGAGGAGGGAGTGTACGCGGCCGTCCGGGCCCTCGGCGGTGCCTGAGCTCCCGGCCCCGGCTGCCGCTCCGCCCACCGCCACGCAACTCTCCGAAGTCGCGTACCTGGAATTGAGCTTCCAAGCGGTCTACGCGCTCCGTCAGGGGAACGTCCTCGCCGCCGAAGCGCCCAGTGAGCCTCACGAGCTCGCGAACACGGCGCGCCGCCGGGTCGCGCAGAGCAAGTTCCTCGTGAGCCTCCTCATCGCCCTCCTCGTCGGAGGCTCTATGCTCACGCTCACCAGCTTCATCGAGAAGCTCTTCCTTGTCTCGACGGCCGCCAATCCCATTCCCGTGCCCCTTCCCCTGTACACCGGCACGGTCATCGCAGGACTCCTTCTTCTCGAGCTCTCCTTCCTGTGGATGGTCGGTCTCCAGAGCCTGCCGACCTTTCTCGGCTCGCAAATCCTTCCGGTGCTTGAGACCCTCCCCATCCCGGAGAAGAAGCTCGACCGGGTCGCCCTGCTCGTGGTATTCCGTCTCTTCGACGCACCGGCGATCACGGCGCTCGTGCTGACCCCGATCGCCTTGGGCATCGCCCTCAACTCGGTGTTCGTCGGCCTGCTCGTGATTCCGGGGGTTGTGACCGTGGTCTTGCTCGCGATGGGGCTCTCCCTCCGGACGGGCCGGTTCTTCGTCCAGCATGTGCAGGGCTCCCGTGGAGGCCTACGGGCCTCCGTCCTGCGCTGGATGTACCTTCTCCTGTGGGCCGTTCCGGCGTTCGGGATCTACGGATTCGTCTCGTTCGGCCCCCAGATCATGTACGGCCTGGCGTACCTCGGCCGAACGGCCCCGAGCGCCCTCGGGAGCCTCCTCTTGGTCTTCCCCTTCCCCTTCGGGCTCCTTCCCGTCTTCGGGCTCACGGGGGCGAACTCGTTCTCCCTCCTTCCCGGGGGGGATGTGTGGACGACCACCCTCGCGGCACTTGGGTACTCGGCGCTCGCGGCGGGGGTCGCCTGGTGGCTGCGCAAGGCGCCCCGGGAACTGAGCCGGCTCAGCCCGGAGGTTCAGCTCACGGACCAACGCAAAGGGGCGCGGCTCCACCCAGTAAGAGCCCCGGCAGCAATCCTCCTCAAGGACTTGCGGACGGCCTCCCGGACTCCGGGTTACGCCTTCGTTATTCTGCTCCCGCTGATCGATGCCGTCGTGATCGGGCTCTCCTCGTTCATCGGCGCGCCCGCGCCGAAGAGCGTCTTCGACCTCGCGGCGGCAGCGGTCTCCACGACGGCGATTCTCGCCACCTTCTTCGGGCCGGCGTTCTTCGCGACCGAGGTGATGGGCTACTCGTACACCCGGACGCTCCCGCTCACGAACCGGTCGATGCTGCTCGGGAAATCGTCGTTGATCGTCCTGATCTACATCGTGGCGTCGGCGATGGTCGTCAGCCTGACGGTGCTCCGAATCCTCGACGTCTGGCTGTTCTTCGCTTTCATCATCGCCGAACTGCCCGGATTGGTGGCGGCCGCTTTCCTCGAGATCGGACTGTTGTTCCGACGGGCGCAAACAGCCGGGGTCCCGGTCTCGCTCATGTCCTCCGGCGCGTGGTGGGCGACCACCGTGGTGCTCCCGGGCCTCGCCATCGCCGGTCTGCCGATCACGCTCTTCGGAATCCTCCAGTTCGTGGGGGTCTCCCCGATCCAATCGTTCGTCGCGATGGGCGGGCTCGCCCTCGCGGAACTCGCCATCTTCTCGATCTTCGCACTCGGACTCCCCGGGAGGGGACGCGGCTGACCTCAGGTTCCCTTCCGCCCCGATTCGACCCCGGGGCGTTCGAACGTCGGTGGCAAGAGGCGTGGGACCGGGCGAACCTTGGGCGTGCACCGGACCGGCCGAAGGGAACCACCTTCACCGTCGTCCTACCGCCGCCGAATGTCACGGGCGACCTGCACCTGGGGCACATCCTCGGCTACACGATCACAGACCTCCTGATCCGGCGCGCCCGGATGGCTGGACTCGCCACGCTCTGGCTCCCGGGGATCGACCATGCGGGTCTGGCGACGCAGGTCGCGGTGCGGAGCTACCTCGCGAAGCAAGGGATCCGCCTCGAGGAGATGTCCCGCGGCCAGGTCATCGCTCGGGTCGAGGACTGGAAGCGCGACCACGAGCGGCGGATCCTCGCGGCGCTGCGAGCCGGCGGCTTCTCGCTCGACTGGAGCCGGTACCGGTACACGATGGATCCGGCCTACGAGCGGGCCACCCGCCGGGCGTTCGTCGCGCTCCACCAGGCGGGGCTCGTGTACCGGGGGGAGCGGTTCGTGAACTGGGACCCGGTGCTCCAGACGGCGGTCTCCGACCTCGAGGTGGAGCATGCCGAAGAACCCTCGACGCTTCTCTACCTACGGTACCGGTGGGCGGATGGTTCGCCCGGCGGGCTGGTCGTCGCGACAGTGCGACCGGAGACGATCTTTGGCGACGTGGCCGTCGCCGTCCACCCCGACGATGGCCGTCACGCCACCGCCGTCGGCCGGAAGGTTCGTGTCCCCCTCGTCGACCGCGAGGTGCCAGTAATCGCCGATGCCGGGGTCGATCCGACCTTCGGCAATGGAGCGCTCAAGATCACGCCGCGACACGATCTCCTGGATCACGAGATTTTCCAGCGGCATCCCGACCTTCCGATGCCCCCGGATGTGATCGACGCGACCGGCCGCCTCGACTCCGACTGGGTCCCCCACCGGTTCCGCGGGCAGGACCGGGAGGACGCCCGGAAGTCAGTTACCGAGGCCCTGCGGTCCGGCGGGTTCGTCGACCACGAGGCGCCCTACGTCCACGCCGTGGGACGGTCCGAGCGCTCGGACGCGGTGATCGAGCCCCGGCTCTCTACCCAGTGGTTCGTGCGAATGGTCCCCATGGTGCCCCCCGTCGTCGAGGCCGTGCGGTCCGGTGATATCCGGCTCTACCCCGGCCGATGGGAGCTCACGTTCTACCGATGGATGGAGAAGGTCCAAGACTGGTGCATCTCGCGCCAGGTGGCCTGGGGCCACCCGATACCGGTGTATTACTGCTCGGCCTGCCTCCATGAGACGGCCGCGGAAGAGCCGCCGACGGAATGCCCCGAGTGCGGCCACACTCCCCTGAAGCCGGACCCGGATGTTCTCGACACCTGGTTCTCTTCGTGGCTCTGGCCCTTCGCGACCTTGGGGTGGCCCGACGACACGCCGGACCTGGCCCACTACTTCCCGACGACCGTCCTCGTAACCGGACGCGACATCATGTTCTTCTGGGTCGCGCGGATGATGATGTCCTCGTACTTCTTCCAGGGACGGCCTCCGTTTCGCTCGGTGCTCTTCCACGGAATCTTGCGCGACGAGCAGGGCCGGAAGCTCTCGAAGCACCTCGGGAATGCTCCCGACCCGATGGACCTCCTTCGGCAGCGAGGGGCGGACGCACTACGGTTCGCCGTGCTGTTCCCGAACCCGGTCGACCAGGACGGGTGCTTCAGCCCAGCGTCGATGGACAATGCACGCAACTTCCTGACCAAGGTGTGGAACCTCGTGCGCTTCGCCCAGGCGCACCTGCCAGACGGTACCGATCCACCGGACCGGGCCCCGGCCCTGACCGCCGATTCCCCGCTCGAGAACCGGTGGATTTTGGCGCGCTGGCGACGCACCGTGGACGACTTCGAGCAGGCGATCGCCGGCTTCGAGGTTACGCGCGCCGCCGGTCTCCTTCACTCCTTCCTCTGGTACGACTTCGCCGACCGCTACGTGGAGGTGAGCAAGGAGGCGCTCTCCGGGCGTCGGGGCGAGCCTCTCCGGCACGAGACCCGGGCGGTGCTGCTGTTCACCCTCGAGCGGGCCCTGCGGCTGCTCCACTCCATCGTGCCGCACGTCACCGAGGAGCTCTGGCACGCCATCCCGCACCGGGGCGAGCTGCTTGCGCACGCTCCGTGGCCCCGTGCCGACGAGGCTCCCGACGATCCGGAAGCCGTCGTCGCGATGGAGGTCGTCTACGACGCGATCCGGACGCTTCGGAGCCTTCGCGCGGAGAACCGGCTCGCTCCTACCTCCCTGCCGCCGGCCTGGGTTCGCCCGTCCGGCGAGGAGACCGCCGAGGTCCTACGGGCGCAGAAATCCCTCGTGCTCGAACAGGCCCGTGTCGGCGCCCTCAATTTTCTCGCTGGCGACGCGCCGCCTCCCGCGGGGAGCGCGCCCAGTGTGACGCCGCATGGGGAGTTCTTCCTCGCCCTGCCCTCCGAGCGGTCCCGAGCGGAACGCCAAGCGCTCGAGCGCGAGCGCGACAAACTGACGGGGCTGCTCGCAAGGGCCGAACAGCGCCTCGCCGACCCGGGATTCCGCCACCGGGCCCCCCCCGAAGTCCTCAAAGCGAGCGAAGAGAAGGCCCGTGACCTGGCCGAAAGGATCCGACGGATCCAGGAACACTTGGCCGCGGACGCCCCGGCCGGAACCGGATGACGAAGAAGAGCTCCTCCCCCAGATCCACCCCCGTGAGGGCCGCCCCTCGCAAGAAGACCGTCGCTCCAGGCGCCGCCTCAGGGCTCGAGGGAGGATTTCCACTTGGGAAGACCGGGCGCCTGCACCCTCCCCTAGGCCTCGGACTGTGGGCCCTTGGTCGCTGGCGACCGGAGGACGAGGCGCGGACGAAGGCCGCCATCGGCCGCGCGCTTGAGCGGGGTGTTCGCTGGTTCGACACGGCGGAGGTATACGGGGCCGGGCGTTCGGAGCGCATCCTCGGCGACGTGTTTTATCGTGCGGGGCCCGCCGCCGCCGACGCGATGATCGTCACGAAGCTCTCGTGGGAGCATCTGCGTCCTGCCCAGGTACGTCCGGCGCTGATGGGCAGTCTCCAACGACTCGGCCGGTCGAAAGTCGACCTCTACCTCGTCCACTCGCCGGACCCTCGCGTCCCCATCGCCGACACGATGTCGGCGCTCGAAGCCCTGTGGAAAGAGGGCAAGATCGGGGCGATCGGGGTCAGCAACTTCTCGGTCGCGCAAATGGCCGAGGCGCGGGCGGCCCTCAAGGAAACCGACGTGGTTGTTAACCAGGTGCTCTACAACCTGTTCGAGCGCGCCGACGGCGACGAGATCCTTCCCTACTGCCGGAAGGAAGGGATCGTGGTCGAGGCGTACACTCCGCTGGCCCGCGGCCTGCTCGCCGGTAAGTACCTTTCGGGCACCGTCCCCGTGGGACCCGCCCGGAGCACGGGACTCCGCGAGCGGCTGCCGGAGGCACAGAGAATGGCCCGTCAGCTCCACGACCTCGCGCGAGACGCGAGAGTGCCGATGGCCTCTCTCGCGCTTCACTGGCTGTCGGAACGGGGAGCGGCCCCGCTGTTCGGGGCCAGCCAGCCCGAACAAGTCGACGAGATTTTGGCCGCGTGGGCCGCTCGACCCTCCGCCTCGGTGTTGGCGCGAGCGGACGCGATCGCAGTGGACCATGACGCCGGTTAAGTTCGTCGCGTTCGACATGGACGGCACGCTCCTCGACGTACCGAGCTCGTGGGGAGAGGTCCACCGCTTCTTCGGCGACGAGAACACCGAGGCGCTTCGGCTCTTCCTTGAAGATCGCATCGACGACCAGGAGTTCATGCGTCGGGACCTGGCGCTCTGGCGTCGCCACCGCCCGCACATCACGGAGGACGACCTCGTTTCCATCCTGGCCGCGGTCCCGCTGATGCCCGGCGCGCACGAACTGTTCGATACGCTTCACGCCCGGGGGATCCGGACGGCGATCGTGAGCGGGGGATTGGACATCATCGCCCAGCGGATCGGGCGGGAGCTTGGCATCGATCGAGTCCTGGCCAACGGGTTCGTCCTCGACGGCCGGGGCCGCCTCACTGACGAAGGGATCATCCGGGTGCCGATCAAGCGCAAGGGCGACGTCGTGGCCGGCCTCCAGCGGGAGTTCGGTCTGTCGGCCGACGACTGCGCGGCGGTCGGAAACTCTGAGATCGACGTGGCGATGTTCGAGCGCTCCCGAATCGGCGTCGCGTTCCTCCCGGAAGACGAGCATGTCCGGCGTCGAGCGACCCACGTCGTGACCGAGAAGGACCTCCGCTGCGTGCTCGGTCCGCTCATCGAGGAGGATCCCCGGCCGCCGGGAAGCCCTCCGGCAGCGGCATAGCCTTTTGAGCGCCGCCGGGCCTTCGTCCAGTGGAATGGAAGCCTACCAGAAGCTCCTCGACCGGGCACGGGCCCAGCTGCCGGAGGTCCGGACCAGTGGGGAGCGGTTCCAGGTGCCCGATCCCGACGTGATGACCGATGGGAAGAATACGGTCATCCGGAACCTGCAGGAGATCGCCGACGTGCTCCGGCGGGAGCCGGCCCATCTGATCGGTTATCTGGCCCGCGAATTCGGCTGCCCCGGCGTCCTCGACCTGCCCCGGGGGGTACTCAAGTCCCGCATCTCGAAGGATGCCATCGCTCAGCGCATCCGGGAGTACACCGAGAAGTACGTAACCTGCTCCGAGTGCAAGCGGCCGGACACCCATCTCGTGAAAGAGGGAAAGTTCACACTGCTCGTCTGCGAGGCCTGTGGCGCGCAGCGGCCGGTGACGGTCCGGCGGGTCGTCGAGGTGGCGAAGCCGAAAACCCCCGTGGTGGCGGGCGAAGTCTACCGGCTCACGATCGAAGACATCGGCCGACGGGGCGACGGCGTCGCTCGGAAGGAGGGCTTCGTCGTCTTCGTCACCGGTGCCACGACGCGTGGCGCGACCGTCAACGCGAAGATCACGAAGGTGCTGGGGAACAACGCCTACGCGATCGTCCAGCCCTAGCCCGACGTCATGCGCAGCCTTCGTTCGCTGGGACTACTCGCTCTCTACGTCGGCGCCCAGCTGGTCGCGGTCGCCCTCTCGGTACCGTTCAAATCGGCCGGGCTCGCTACGACGTCGAACCCGAACAGTCCGGCCGCGCCGGTCGTCATCATCATCGCGATCGTTCTCGCGCCGCTCTTCATCCTCTGGTTCACGCGCCGCAAGAGCGGCATCTCCACACTGCGGGTCGTGCTGCTGGTCGCGATTGCCGCGTCCCTCAACCTGACGCTCTACTACACGATCGAGCTCCTGTTGCCGGCGACCCAGTTCATCCCCCCTGCCGAGGCGGGGCTGCTCTTCGACCCGGCCCAGACGATCGCCGCAGCCATCGCCGTGACGATCCTCCTCGCGCTCTGGATCGAACCGCAGTGGTACGTGGTCGACGCCGCCGGCTTCCTTGCGGCGGGGGCCCTCATCGCCCTACTCGGAATCTCCTTCGGCATCTTGCCGGTGTTCATCCTCCTCATCGCGCTCGCCATCTACGACTACATCGCCGTGTACCGGACGAAGCACATGATCAGCCTCGCCGACGTCGTCACCGAGATGCGGCTTCCCATTCTCATGGTGATGCCCAGCTCGGCGGGGTATGACTACACGACGGCACCCTCTTTCAAGGCCCGTCAGGAACAGCCCGTGGAAGAGCGCGAAGCCACGTTCATGGGGTTAGGCGATGTGGTGATCCCCGGCGCGTTGGTGGTATCGGCGTTCATCTGGCTACCGAACCACCCGGTCGTGGCCGGTCTCGGCGCCAACCTCTGGGCGGCGGTCGCCACGATCATAGGTTCCTTGGGGGGGTACGCCCTTCTCATGCGCCGCGCCCGGTCGGGAAACCCTCAAGCGGGACTTCCGTTCCTCAACGGAGGCGCCTTGTCGGGCTACATCCTCGCCTATCTCCTGATCTTTCATCAGTTCGGGCTGGGTCTCTCGCTGAGCCTCTAGGGGGAACGGCCGGATGGCTCGGCGTCGCGTGGAGGACATTCGGGTCCACGACCGGCCCTCGCTCGACACCCTCGCCCGCCGGCTCGGCGCGGCCGGTGGGTTCACGGCCAAGGGGTTCTCCCAAGGGGTCGACCTGCTGGTCGAGATGCTCGGCGACCCCGAGATGACGACCTTTCTGTCGTTCCCTGCCGACATTGTCGCCACCGGTACCCGTGGGGTTCTCCAGCAGCTCATCGCGGGAGGGTACGTCGATGCGGTCGTCACCACCTGCGGCACGCTCGACCACGACATCGCCCGGTCCTACGGACCGTACCTCCACGGCGATTGGCTGCTCGACGACGCCGAACTCCGGAAGAAGGGACTCTACCGGCTCGGCAACCTCGTGATTGAGGAGAAGGTCTACGGCGGAACGGTCGAACGGTTCATGCAGCGGCTGCTGAACCGTCTCTGGAAAGAGGGAATGCGGAAGCTCTCGACCGCCGAGCTCGTGTGGAAAATCGGCGAGGCGCTCGGCCCCCGAACCGGTCGGGGAAGTCTGGCGAGGGCGGCGTTCGACCGGAAGGTCCCGGTTCTCGTGCCCGGGATTACCGATGGGGCCGTCGGATCCCAGCTCTGGCTGTTCTGGCAGATGCACAAGGAGTTCCAGCTCGACCTGTTCCCAGACGAGCAGCGGCTCGCGGACCTTGTGTTCGCAGCGAAGCGGAGCGGAGCGATCCTGCTCGGAGGGGGGATCTCGAAGCACCACACGATCTGGTGGAACCAGTTCCGCGAAGGGCTCGACGCCGCGCTCTACATCACGTCGGCCGTGGAATGGGATGGGAGTCTCTCCGGCGCCCGAACCCGCGAGGCCGTCTCGTGGGGTAAGGTCAAGCCGAAGGCGCATCACGTGACGGTGGAGGGGGACATCACCGTCCTGCTGCCATGGATGGTCGGGGCGGCACTCGAACGCCTGAGACGCCAGTAGATCCGATGGACAACTGGAGTCTCAACTAGGCCGAGACGGTAGCCGGTCGCCGAGCGACAGAGGCCTTAAGTGGGCTGCCCCAAATCGGGCGGGCCCGGCAATGTGGGCCCATAGCTCAGCCCGGTAGAGCAGGCGGCTCTTAACCGCAAGATCAGGGGTTCGAATCCCCTTGGGCCCGTATAACCTGTAATTCAGGTACCGAAAGTACCGACTGACCCTATGTCGAGTCGGTTCGTGTGAGGGCAGTGACCTGCGTCTCTCGCCGTTCGACGCCGAAAAACGGGAAGCTCTGCGGCAACTTTCCATCCAGGGAAGCGGCCTGCGCAAGCAGTTCCGATGCGATGACGGCACCCTGGCCGCCCTGCCGATGGGACCGAATCCCAATCGCGGCCGCCACCAAGAAGGATAGCCCGGGAGCATTGCATTAGGAAGCGGTCATTCCCGGTTGATCGCTGCGGCGACGCGAGGGACGGACTCGAACCGGCTAGGGCTCCCCCCCGGAATCTCCCCCGGGCAGAACGCTCACACCGTCGTAAAGTAGCCTCTCCAGCGAGTCCTGATTCCAGGTCACAAGGATCGCCGGAAGGGGGGCATACCCCAGCGGAATCCCGTTCGGCTGTGCGGCGGTGGTGACCCAGAGAACGTAAGCCCCCAGCCACTGGGCCGTGACCTTCGTAAGCGTTCCATTGTACGCGACGCCGAGGTCTTGGTAGACAACGACGTACGATAACGTGGCCATGGGGTAGCTGTTGACGCCGGCCTCGTTCAGGATGGATTGGTTGGAGGGAAGGCCCGTTTCGGGCGGCAGCGTGGGAAACGCGCTCGCCGCAGCGGCGGTCGTGTTGGCCGCGGAGGGTGCAACAAACGAATCCACCGGGTTCTGAAGATCCGCCCACGTCAGATTCGCCTGTTGGGCCAGCGGGAGCTCAGCGTATCCGATCGCTCCCGGGATGAACCCGACCTCACTCGTCATCGCAAGGCTACCGGACTCCCCTACCCCGACGGCCGGCCAGGTCGGCGAAGAGCTGGCCCCGACCGTGTCATTCCACGTCGAGTTCGTCCGCGACAGGTACCCCGTGAAAGCGAGCGTCGTCGGGCAGCTTCCGGAGCAGTGGATGGGTGTGATGGGAAGATCCGACGGGAGCTGAACCGTGGGATTGAGCGCTTGGATCGCCGAGCTGTTCCAGTTCGTGATGTCCCCAAGATAGACCGCTGCCAAAACGCCGCCGGTGAGGTGGAGACCGGTCGGTACGCCGGGAATATTGTAGACCACCGTGGTCGCCTCGAGGGCGACGGGAAGGACGATCGCTGCCAAGCCGAGTTCGGTCGCCTCCGAGGAGTTGAGGGAGGCGTCGATCACGGCGAAGTCCACGGTCTTCGCTGCCAGCTCGTCGACCCCGGAACTAACGCTGGCATAGGCCACCTTCGCGCAGGCCGTTGTGTTGAATTCGGCGGACCACGAGCGCATCGCCGGGCCTACGGAATATGCCCCTACCCCGGCAAGCTCCACATTTCCAGCGCAGCTCTTCGAAACAACGTCCGCGCTTGTCGGAGCAAACCACCCGGCCAACCACCCGGCCGTAACGATCATGATCGCGAGGATGACCACGACGGCCACGCCCACCTTGATTTTGCTCCG
>JASHQC010000011.1 GCA_030037735.1 Thermoplasmata archaeon | reverse complement strand
GCCATCCCCGGAGCAGGGGCGTTCCTCCGACACCTCCGCTCCGTCGGGGTCGCCGTCGCCGTGGTCACGAACAACCTTCGCTCCGAGCAGGAGGAGAAGCTCCGGGTCACTGGGCTGAAGCATTTCGTGGACCATCTGATCTGTTCGGAGCAGGTGGGGGTAACGAAACCAGACCCTCGCATCTTCCGGGTCGCGCTCCGCAGGGCGGGCGCGCATCCGCGAACCGCCGTGATGGTGGGCGACAGCTGGGAATCTGACATCGTGGGAGCGGCTCGGGCCGGGATTCGGTCGGTCTGGTTCCACCGGGACAGGCGCCCACTCCCGGCCGTTCCCCACAGCGATGAGCTGCGAAGCTTCCGTCCCCTATCGCACGCCCGGCGGGTGGTACTCCAAGCTTCCCGACGCCGACGGAAATGACCGACCCGCGAACTATAGCTCGACCGACGAAGGGGTGGGTTCGAGCCCCGACTCTTCGGAGGCCGCGCGCCGCCGGGCTCGCTTCCGTCGGAGCTGAAACAATTCCCGTTCGATGTCACAGAGATCGGCCCCCACCCGACGCACGCGGAGACGAGCGATGCCTTCCAGGGCCTCGACTTCGCGGTCGAGCAGCTCGTCCGAGCCGCGGAGCGGAACCCTCCGAACTCGCTACTCCGCGGTGTCGATCTGGGCCTTTTGAAGGCGATCAGAGAAGTCCACGAAGACGGTCTTGATCTCGGTGAACTCCTCGATTGCCACGCTGCCGGCCTCGCGGCCGCCGGTCCCGGTGTGCTTGGTGCCGCCGAACGGCAGTTGGACCTCGGCGCCGATCGTGGGAGCGTTGACGTAAGTGATCCCGCACTCGAGGTCGTCGACGGCACGGAACGCCCGATTGACGTCGCGCGTGTAGATCGCGGAGGAGAGCCCATACTCGACGTCGTTGGCGACCCGCACGGCTTCCTCGTAGCTGGGGACCTTGATGACCGACAGCACCGGCCCGAAGATCTCCTCTTTGGATATCCGGGTACCGTGTGCCGTCTCGAAGACCGTCGGTGCGATGAAGAAGCCCTTGTCGAAATTTCCGCCGGTCAATTTGTGGCCGCCGGTCCGCAGCGTCGCCTCCCTGCGGCCAATCGCGATGTACTCGAGAATCTTCTTCTCTTGGTCGGCCGAGGCGACGGGGCCGACGTCGGTGGATGGGTCGAGCGGGTCGCCGATCTTGAGACGCCCCAACCGCTCGTCCAGCATTCCGAGGAACTCGTCGTAGACTTTCTCGTGAAGGATCAACCGGCTCGTCGCCGTGCAGCGTTGGCCGGCGGTGCCAAACGCACCGAACAGCAAACCTTCGAGGGCCAACGGAAGATTGGCGTCGTCCATCACAATCATCGGGTTCTTTCCTCCGAGCTCCAGATGGACGGCTTTCAGGTCCTGGGCCCCTCTCACGTTCACCGTGCGGCCGGTCTCGACGCCGCCGGTGAAGGAAACTGCCCGGACCCGCGGGTCGTCGATGAGGGCATTGCCGACGGCACTGCCCGCGCCCGTCACTAGGTTGAGCACGCCTGCCGGGAGGCCCGCGGAGTCGTACGCCTTGACGACCTCGGTAGCGCACATGGCGGTGTTCGACGCCGGCTTGAACACGACGGTGTTGCCACAGATGAGCGCGGCCGCGATCTTCCAGTTCGGTATCGCGGTGGGGAAGTTCCACGGCGTGATACACGCTACGACCCCCTTCGGCTGACGGACGGTCAGGCAGAATTTGCTGCGTAGTTCGGACGGGACCGTCTCGCCGAACAGCCGGCGACCTTCCCCCGCCATATACTCCACAAAGTCGATCGCCTCCTGAACGTCCCCGCGAGCTTCGGCGATGACCTTGCCCATCTCCTGGGTCACGGTTCGGGCGATCGGCTCCTTGCGCTCCTTCAGGACTTGGGCGACGCGGCGCAGGATCTCTCCTCGCATGGGCGGGGGCGTCGCCTTCCACCGGGGAAAAGCCGCCGCGGCCGCCGAGACCGCCGCCTCGACGTCCTTGGCCGTGCCGGCGACGAAGGAACCCACGACCTCGCCGCTGGCTGGATTGCGCGTCGTAAACCGTGCGGCCCCGAGAGGAGAGACCCATTTTCCGCCGATGAAGAGACCGATCTCCGGGTACGATGACATTGCTCTGTCCCCGATCCACGCAACGATAGAGCGATGGCTAAAACGATTGGGGAGGAAGTGTGCAGCGGCGACCCAGCGAGACGGTGCGAGGGACGGAATGGATTGGCGCGGCTCAGCTTTATTATGCGCGCACCGAGTCAGCTCGCCCGATGCGGGGAGAGTTGGAAGCGGAACTCGTACTGAGCCAGCCGCTGCCGGGCGGACGCTCCGTACTCGAATCCATTCTCCCCGGAGTGGCCGAGGAGGCCTTGGCCCGGAGCCTCGGCAAGGGAGTCCCCGGTGGCATGAACTCCTGGAGCCTTGAGGGAGACCGCGTCACTCTTTCCCTTTATGCCGACAACAGCCGGGCCCACCAAGCCCTCCTGGCCCTCACCCGACGACTGAAGGAGGAGTTGGGTCGTCGGGAGAAGGTGGGAGTGCGGACTGTCCGGGCCGTGCGCTACCGGCTAACGTTCGACGTGACCGATCCCCCGACGGCGCCTGTGACGTTGCCCATCCCCCACGAGCTCCGGTTCGAGGGAAACACGGCGACGTTGGAACTCACCGGTCTCGACGAGGAGGCGCTTCGCGACAACTGGTCCGACCGCGCAGTCGCCCTCGTGGAGGAGAAGGTCCGGCGCCAGCACTACACGGGGAAGGAGCAGTATTGGAAGCTGTTGACCGAGAGCCCCGCCCGCCAGTTCGTGTTCCAGGAAGATCCGACGGAGGCGATGCTCCAGCGGAATTGGCTCAAGAACGGCCCCACCAAGGGAAAATGGTTTCTCGGACCGCTTCCCGCGCACCTGCTCCGGACAATGGAGCGAATCGCCCTGGAAGAAGTGCTCCGGCCGCTCCACTTCGAAGAGGTCGTTCAGCCGCACCACGATTCCTTCGACACCCTGCTGAAGACCGGCCACCTGGAAGGCCTCCCCGGCGAGTTCTACTACGTCGCGGAGCCGAAGAGTCGGGACCCGGCCCACTGGGAGCGGTTCACCGACCTGGTGAAGATCACCCGGAAGGTTCCCGAAGGCGAGCTCGCGAACCTTGTTTCCGGCCCGGTGGCCGTGAGCTGCTACGCCCAGTGTCCGACGACCTACTGGTGGCTCTCCGGCCGCACGATCGCCCAAGACATGCTGCCGCTGCTCGTCTTCGACCGAGCGGCGATCTCGAACCGGTACGAGAGCGGAGGCCGCCACGGCCTCGAGCGCGTCGACGAGTTCCATCGGATCGAGCCGGTGTTCCTCGGGATGCCGGAGCAGCTCCTCCAGCTTCGCGAGCAGCTCCTCGCCCGGTACGCCCACGTGTTCAACGATATCCTGGAGCTGGAGTGGAGAACGGCCTGGGTAACCCCGTTCTACATGCAGCAGGCCGGGGCCGTTGGGATCGAGGACGAGATCCAGCGGATCAAGGGAACGATCGATTTCGAGGCCTACCTCCCGTACCGGGGGCCTCGGGAAACCTCCGAGT
>JASHQC010000101.1 GCA_030037735.1 Thermoplasmata archaeon | reverse complement strand
CGCTGCATGTAGGGGACGCTGATCGCCCAGTTCTCGTAGCCGCTGCCGAACGCCACCGAGCCGTCCCGGGGATCGACCGACCACTTGTCGACGAATTCGTCCGGTGCCATGCGCCGGATCAGCTCGTTGACCTCGGAGATGATCGTCAGGAACCGCTTCTGGAGCTGCTCGGGGCCCAGCTGGAGTTCCTTGATCGCTCGGTCGACCTTGTTGATGAAGAGGACCGGCTGGACCTTCTCCCGGAGCGCCTGCCGCAGCACGGTCTCCGTCTGCGCCATCACGCCCTCGACCGCGCAGACGACGACGACGGCGCCGTCGACGGCCCGCATCGCCCGGGTGACGTCGCCGCCGAAGTCGACGTGGCCCGGCGTGTCGATGAGATTGATCAGGTGCTGCTCTCCCTCGTACTCGTGGACAATCGTCACGTCGGCATTGTTGATCGTGAGGAGCCGGGTCTGCTCCTGCTCGTCGAAGTTGAGGTAGAGCTGTTTCCCGGCGAGCTCGCTCGAGATCATGCCGGCGGCGGCGAGCAGGTTGTCGGAGAGGGTGGTCTTCCCGTGGTGGATGTGGGCGACGATACCGATGTTCCGGATCTTGTGGATCTGGGTCATCATCTCGGGGATGGCCTTCGCCAACTCCGCCCGAATGTGCGCCATGTACCGAGTCCCCCGCCCTACCGCGCCGATTGAGCGACCCGCTCAACCTCTTCCTTCCGGCCGACGGCAAAGCTCGTCAGCTCGCCCTTGGCCGCCGATTCGATCTCGGTGGCCAGGCACGAGGAGATCGACTTCGTCGACTTGTGAGAGGCGTTGATGGCTCCCTGCGCGAGGTTGCGAATTGCCACGTGCACCCGACGCGCCGGTGCAGCGTCGACCGCCCGCGGGACCGAGATGCCGCCGAACTGAAGGCGCGTGACCTCTTCCCTCGGCGCGGCGTTCTCCACGGCCCGGACGAGGAGCTGGATCGGGTTCTCGTTGGTTTTCTTAGCGAGCTCCGCGAAGGCCTCACGGATGACGCGCAGGGCCTTCGACTTTTTGCCGGTGAAATTCCCGCCCTTCATCAGGTGGTTCGCGAGGCGCTCCACGAGATGCATGTGGCTCTTCATGAACGGGCGGCCGGAGAGACGGCCCTCCGAATGAGGAACGTAGACAGGGTGGAGGTAGAGGTACGGAGCCAGCCCCGGATCCGTAATCGTCACGCCTTCGAACGGGTACTTGCCGAACAGCGGCGGTACCGGGAACGGGGGAGGAAGAGGGGCGGCCGGTTTGGGCACCGGTGCGGCCGGGGCCTCGTCGAGGCCCGGTGTCCGGGCGGCAGACGACGGGGCCGCTTTCGGCAGTTCCTCGCGGGGAGCGCTCATCGCTGCGGCTTCTCCTTCCGGCCCCGGACCAGCTCGTCCAGCGAGACGCCGTTGACCTGGATGACCTTGTAGCGGACGCCGGGGATGTCCCCGTAGGAACGACCCATCCGGCCGCCGATTCCCTCGACCATGACCTCGTCATGTTCGTCGATGAAGTTGATAGCGCCGTCGCCGACCGCGAAGGCCGTCACCTGACGGCCGTTCTTGATCAGCTGGACCTTGACACACTTCCGGATGGCGGAGTTGGGCTGCTTGGCCTCGATCCCGACCTTCTCGATGACGATCCCCCGGCCTTGGGGCGCACCTTCGAGCGGGTCGGATTTCTCCTTGAGATGGAGCATCCGACGCTTGAAGTATCGATCCGACCAGCGTCGCCGCTTGCGGAGCGCGACCAGCCGGTTTCCGGTGTAAAGTCCTGACGGCGGAGGCATGGTTTTCTGTCGGAGGGGGCGAGCCATTGGCGCACCGTATTTAACAGTCCCGTCGGGTTTCGCACCTTCAGCGTCGAGCGAGGGAAACCGGCTATCGTCCAACGGGCCGGAAGGCGTATTGGACGGTGTTCCGCAACCGAGCCGCCCCGGGGTGCAACCCCACGGTTCGGGGTCACGGTGTGCGACGGCAACTGTATCCAGGGAACGGCGAACGTTATCCCCGCTTGGCGTCGTGTAAATCCAGGCGCCTTGGATGGACCTGTTCACCCACGTCATCTTCGCTTACCTCCTTTCTTTCGTCATTTGGGGGCCGGCCGCCCCTCAGTACATCGCCGCGGGGGCTCTCGCGGGAGGACTCCCCGACGCGGACATCCTGTTGTTCCCCCTCACGCGGTGGTTCCCCTCTCTGCACCACCGCGGCCTCGTGCATTCCGTCCTGGGAGTGACGGTCATCGCGGCGGTCGGCGCCTTCCTCGTGCCGTTCCTCCCGTACTTTACTCACGCGTCGACCCTCCTGTACTTCGTGGCCATGGAGGTCGGAGGTCTCTCCCACCTCGTCCTCGACGGGTTCACGAACTATGCGGTCGCGCCGCTGGCGCCGTTCTCTCGGAAGTTGCTCCGGATGGACGCGGACACCGCGGTGAACTTCACCACGCTGGGACTGACGGCGGTGACCATGGGGGTGCTCATCTACGAACACGGACGAGTCGCATTCAACGTGTGGACCGAGACTGCGTGGATTCTGATCGCTGTCTACGGAGGGTATCTGCTGTTGCGAGGCCTCGCCCGCTGGCGGGCGGGCAGGGATGCTAAGCGGGAAGGATTCTCGTCCGTGGAAGCCACGAGCAGTCCGTGGGTCTGGCTCCTAACCGATGAGCGGGACACCCCCGACTACTATCGGATGCGGTACCGAGCCCTCCGGTTGGGGCGCGGGCCCGAACCGGGAGAACGCAGCATGCAGGTCGCCAAGGCCCCTCCCTCCACCGGCCCGGTCGACTCCCCCCAGGCGGCGCTGGATCGGACCTACGCCGCGGCCATGGAGAAGAACTGGTGGTTGCGGAGCCGGTACCACTTCGGAGAGGCGGTCCCAAGCGGGAACGTCTTTCGGGTGTTCTGGTACGTCGTGGGGATGGGCGGCAACGGCCGAGCCATCGGCGTCCACGGTGAGATCGACCGGGCCACCGGCGCGATGCAACTGAAATCCGGATTCTTCCGGTTGCCCGAGACCCCCCACGCATAGTCGTTTGAAGGGGATGGTCCTTCCGGAACGGATGCGTCGTCTGCCCACAGTGGACCAGTTTTGGCCTTCCGCTCGGCGGACGCGTCGTCGTTCGCTCTCGGAGTGGAAGCGTCTCAATCGGGAGATCGACCGCTGCCGGCGATGCTCGTTAGGCTCCTTACGCACACATGTCGTCATTCATCGAGGCAGTCTCCGGCCGCGCGTCTTGTTCGTGGGCGAAGCGCCCGGCGCCTCCGAAGACAGGGCCGGCATTCCGTTCGTCGGGACCGCGGGGAAACGCCTCGACCGGCTCGTCGCGCAATTGGGACTCCTGGAGAGCGAGTTAGCGATCATCAACGTGTTCAAGTGTCGACCGCCAGGGAACACGTTCAACTTGGAGGCAGCCCTGGCCTGTCGGCCCTTTCTCGCCCGGCAGATCGAGTTCCTGCAGCCGATCATGATCGTTCCATTGGGCGCCAACGCCGTCTCGGCATTCCGGCCCGACCTTCTGCCGATCTCGCATGCCGCCGGCTGGCTCTCGCGCTGGCGCGGACTGCTCTTCTTCCCGATGATTCACCCGGCGGCCGCCGCGCGATCCAACGCGCTCCGTCGCCGGTGGGAGCGCGACGGAAAGTCGCTCTTGAAGGTTCTCTCGCGTCTTGGCGCGGGGGCCGGCCCCGCGCCGGTCTCGTCCCCCGCCACAACGTCATAAGGGACGACCCGGTCCGGTCCGTGTGGAAGACCTCGAGCTCTTCCTCGTCGGCGGTTCCTACAAGGCCTTCGGCGACGGGGTCGTCGTCGAACTGTTCGGCCGGACGCACGCCGGGGAGTCGATCGTTGCCCGCTACTACGGTTTCCGGCCGTACTTCATCGTCTGCGAGCCGACCGAGGAGCAGCGCGCCCGGCTGACGCGCGAGTCCTGGGTGGTCTCCACCGAAGATACCACGCTCTGGGTCCAAGGAAAGGACCGCCCTGCGGTCAAGGTCACCGTCCGGCACCCGGGGAACGTGCGAGACCACCGGGACGAGTACCGCCGGGAGGGGGAGCCCTGGAGCATCCTCGCGTGCGACATCCTGTTCGTTCACCGGTTCTTGTATGACAAGGGGATCGGGCTGACCCTCCGGTTCCAGGCCGAGCCGGAACCTCCCGAGGTGGCCCGCCAGTACTCGGTGGGGCGCGTCCTTCGAATAGTCACCACCCACCGGGACGTCGAGCCGGCGGAAGCGTTCCGGCCGCCGCTGACGGTCCTCTCGTTCGATATCGAGAACGCGATCCGCGAGCGGACAATCTTCACCATCTGCGGCACGGTCTTTCGGGATGGCAAGGAGATCGAGGCCTTTCAGATCGGGAGGACTTCCACCGAGGCGGAGATCCTCACGACCTTCGTCGAGAAGGTCCGGAAATACGACCCCGACGTGATCACCGGCTACAACATCGGGGGGTACGACCTTCCGCTGCTCGAGGAGCGGGCCAAAGCACTCAAGCTGCCCGGCCTCGCGCTCGCCCGGGACCAGACCGCCATCTCCGGGGACGACGGCGGACGGCTCTGGCGGATCAACGGTCGCGTGGTGGCTGACGCCTGGTGGTCGGCCCGCACCGAGCTTCACCCGAAGCAGGAGACGCTTCAGTTCGTCGCCCAGCAGCTGCTCGGCGAGGGCAAGCTCGACGTCGACCGGCGCAACATCGTCGGGGAATGGGCGAAGGACCCGGCCAAGGTGATGGAGTACTGCGAGCACGACGCGCGGCTCGCCGCCCAAATCCTGTTGCGCCTCCGGTCGCTCGAGAAGGCGAGCGACCTCGCGACGGTGGCGCACCTTCCCCTCGAGGAGGGCCTCAATGGCCGGACCTCGCAGTTCGTTGACTCGATCCTGATTCCACGCGCCGACCGGAAAGGGATCGGCGTCCCGATGAACCGGTACAGCCGCAGCGAGACCCAGATCGAGGGCGGCTACGTCCATACGATCAAGCCGGGTCTCTACAACTGGATCGTGGTGCTCGATTTCAAGTCGATGTACCCGAACATCATCATCTCGAAGAACCTCTGCTTCACGACCCTCTCCTCCGACGGCCCGACGGTCAGCCCGACCGGGGCCCGGTTCCTCTCGGCCGAGCAGCGTCCCGGGCTCATCCCGGAGGTGCTCCGGGACCTGCTCACCCAGCGGGACGCGATCCGCCAACGGGGACGGGACGCCACCTCCCCGGAGCTCCAGCGGTACTACGACGGTCTCCAGTCGGCGGTCAAGATCCTGATGAACTCCTTCTACGGCGTGCTGGCCTCGAGCTTCTACCGGTTCACCAATCCGGAGATCGGCGCGGCGATCACCTCGTTCGGTCGCCAGGCGATCACGACGATCATCAAGACGCTCGAGGCGGAGAACATCGAGGTCGTCTACTCGGACACCGACTCGGTGTTCGTACGGTCGCCCGAGCCGACCCTCGAGGGCGCGATGCGCTGTGGCCAGGACCTGGCCAAGCGATTCACCGCGGCCGGAGTCACCTTCGAGTTCCAGTCCGTCTACGAGGCGCTCTTCTCCCACGGGGCCAAGAAGCGGTACGTGGGCCGCACCGTCTGGCCGAAAGACGACATCGTCATCCGGGGGTACGAAACGCAACGGACCGACACCTTCGACTACCAATCGGCCGCACTGCGGGAAGTCTTCGACAAGGTCCTCACGGGCGATACCCAGGGGACCCTGGTCCGGGCCCGGGAACTTGTCGCGCAGGTGCAGCAGGGAACCGTGCCGGTCGAGCGCCTGGTGATCGCGCGCACGGTCCGGCCCGAGGAAGAGTACAACGTGTCGACGAGGGAAAGCCTCCCGTTCCTTCGGGTCTTCAAGAAGCTCCAGGCCGAGGGCTACGACGTTATCCCCGGCATGAAGGTAGCCTGGGTCGTGACCAACGCCCGGAAGACGCCCCAAGAGGTCGAGCCCTGGATCGAGGGCCGCACCTTCCCGTCGCACCTTCGCCCAGACTACAGCTACTATGCCGATCGAGTGGCGCAGACCCTTGCTCGCGTGACCGAGGTATTCGGGTGGAACGCGGCCGACCTCCTGAAAGGAAGCCGCCAGCAGACACTGGGGGACACCCCGTCCCCCAGCCCCGGCGAGCCGGGGGAAGCCGTCTCGATGAACGACCCGGTCGCGAACCTCGCCGGCCCGCCGAGGCGTGCCCGGAAATCGAAAACGCTGTCCGAATTCAGTTAACGTCCTGCGGCGCCGTCTCCGGCGCGTCGCCCGGAGCGTCGGGGGCCAGCGTGCCGCCCTCCGTCAGCAAGGCCGCCTCGGGGGTTGTGGGAGGAGCCGGGGTCTGCGCGCCCCGGTACGCCAGGAACCCGCCGAAAACCGCAATTGGCACTCCGAGCAATCCGAGGGGCGCCGGGATCTTGTGCAGCAGCACGGCCGACAAGAACAAGGCAAAGATCGGGATCATCACCTGGAACACGGCCGCCAGCACAATCCCGGATCGGGCCACCGCGCGGAAGTAGAGCGCCGGAGCGATGAAGAAGGAGGTCGCCGCGAGACCGAACATTAGCACGACCGGGAGCGGCGTCGCCAGGAGGAGACCGTGCCAGCCGCCCGGCAGCAGTCCGGCGAGGAGGAGGAAAACGATCCCTCCCGCGAGGGTCGACTGCCCCACGAGCGCGCTAGAGGGGCGACGCTGGCCTTCCTTGGCCGAGAGAATGTAGAACAGACCGACGCTGATCGGAACGAGCGGCGCGATCGCGAGCGACAGGCCACGGAACCCCACCGCCGTGCCACCGGCAACGATGGTCAACGTGGCGCCGATCCCAGCGAGCACCAGACCGCCCACGAACGGCGGGGAGCGCGCTCGGTGTCGCCCTTCCCGCAGCACGATCATCGCCAGGAGCGGGGTGATCGCCGCGTCGCCGAGCAAGGTCAACAGGGACGTATCGACCGCCCCGGCCAGGTAGGTACACGCGAGAACGGACAACTGCATCATGCAGATCAGCGCGACCCGGACCCATGCCGACCCTTCACGGAAGAGCTGTAGCACGACCCGGCCGTGGCCCCAGTAGGCCGCCCAGGCCACGTACGCCGTTCCCCCGATCAGGAACGGGTACGTCGCCACGGCTGACGGCGCGGTGCCCGGCGTCATCGCGAGGACGAAAAAATAGTAGGTCGCCCACAGGAATGCCGAGGTGAGGGCCATCAGAGCGGAGGGAGTCGACGACACGTGACCCTCGCTCATCCGGCGCGCCACCCGCGAGAAATCTAAAACGATTGGTGGCGAAACGCGTCGGCCGTGCGCTGTCTACGAGTAGCTCGAGTAGTCCACTCCGAAGTGCGGCATGGTCACGCCGTGGCCCGGGGCCACGTGACCCACGATGAGCGTGTCGGCGTAGCCGGCCCGCCATAGCCGGCGCAGCGCGGAGGCCGCGGCGGCAGCGCGGACCACGACCACGAACCCGATCCCCATGTTGAACGTCTGATACATTTCGGTCAGGTCGATCCCCCCGGCCTCCTTGAGCCACTGAAAGATCCCGAAGGGCCTCGGCCACCGGTCCAGCACGAACTGCACGCCTCGCCGGAGCCGGGGAAGGTTCCTCACGCCGCCCCCGGAAATGTGGGCGAATCCGACGGTTCCGTTCTGGCCGGCCAGCGACTCCGAAGCGGCGACGTAGATGCGGCTCGCCGTGAGGAGTTCCTCGCCCAGCGACTGGGTCGCCCCCTCTCGAGGGGAGCGGAGACTTACGCCCGACTCGGACGCGATGCGTCTCGCCAAAGTGAACCCATTGGACTGGAGACCGGTCGACGGAATGCCGAGCAGCACGTCGGTGGGCCGAATCCGGTTCCCCGTCACCGGATTGCGTCCATTGGGAAAGAAGCCGATTGCTGTCCCGCCGACATCCACGCCGTGGAGGAGTTCCGGAACGATGGCGGTCTCGCCGCCGAGCAGAGAACACTTCGCCGCCTCGAGTCCCCGGTAGATTCCGCGGCCGATCTGTTCGAAGACGTTCGGGTCGGGTTGACGGCAGGAGATCACGTCGACGAGTCCCGCGGGTCGGGCCCCGATCGAGGCGAGGTCATTCACGTTGACCGCGACCGCGTCGACGCCGATTTCCTCCCATCGACCCATCGACTCGGCGAGGATGGTCTTCGTTCCAACTGTGTCCGTGGTAATGGCGATCGTCTCGCGCCCGATTCGGATGAGCCCGGCGTAGTGTCCTGGGAGAGAAATGGAACGTCCGCTCGCCGGCGGGGCCCGATAGCCCGCGTTCGCGAGCAACGCGGCGATGGCCGTGGCCTGACGGCTCCGGCTCACGCCCGCGGCGGCGTAGGTCCGAACCCGGCGCTGACCGGAACGCGATACCACAGGGGACGGGAGAGAAGTGGGGGCAAATAGGTGGCGGCTGGGGAGACTGGCTCGGGGTCTGTCCGAAGGGCTATACGGACCGACGAACCGTGCCGCGGACCATGCCCCGGCCTCGGAAGCGCTCGCGGGAGTCGGAGGTCCCCGCCCCTCCCCCGCCGATCGATTTCGTCTTGGCCGGTCGGCTCTGGATCGGAGGACGGCTCCAGCCGATGGAGGTCGGCATTGGCATGGACGGCCGGATCCTTGCGGTCGGGAAGAATCTCTCCGGGGGCCAGCGGCACGATGTGGGAGAGTCGGTGCTGATACCGTCGGCGGTGGACTGCCACACCCACTATCGGGACCCCGGCGGACCGGATGCCCCGGAGAATTTCGAGACCGGCACCCGACAATCCGCCCTGGGCGGTATTGGCGCGGCGGTGGACATGCCGAACACCCAGCCCCCGGCGAACACCCTCGACCGGCTGGAGAGCAAGGCCGAGCGCGCGCAGGGGCGGCTGGCCATCGATGTACTGCTGTACGCGGCGCTCACGGTTCCGGAGCGCGTCGCCTCCCTCTCGCGTAGCGCGGCGGGATTCAAACTCTACATGGCTCCGACCACGGAGATCGACCCACCCCGGGTCGAACGGCTCCCGGCGCTGTTGGCCGCCGCGGCGGCCACGAGGCTCCCGGTGGCGGTCCACGCGGAAGACCCCCGGTTCTTCCGTGAGCAGACCGAACTCGAAGGGACCGAGGGATGGAACGCCCGGCGGCCCCCGGAAGCGGAGATGAAAGCCTACGAGCTGCTTCATCCGATCCCGGGGGGACTTCGGCTCCATGTCGCCCACGTCACGCTGCCGGGGCTGGCGAGCCGGATATTTCGGGACGGGCTATCCTTCGAGGTCACGCCGCAGCATCTTTTGCTCTCCGCGGGCCGCGGCGCCGACGCGCGCTGGAAGGTGAACCCTCCGTTGCGGGAACCTCCCGCGTCGAGCGAGCTCTGGGAGATGTTCCAGCGCGGACTCGTCCCCATCCTGGCCAGCGACCACGCGCCGCATTCCGCGGAGCTCAAGGCCCGGCCGTTCCTCGAGGCGCCGAGCGGAATGCCGGGCGCCCAGACGATGCTCCCGCTCTTTCTCGCGCGCGTGCGGGACGCCGCCCTGGACTTGCCGGTCCTGCTGCGCGCGGCCGCCGACCGGCCCGCCCGGCTACTCGGCCTTCCCCAGGGTAGGATCGCCGTAGGACACCGCGCCAATCTGCTCGTCGTCGATTTCCGGCGCCGGACCGAGATCCGGGCCCGCGCGTTACACGCACCCTGCGGATGGACGGCCTTCGAGGGATGGCCCGCCATTTTCCCTTCCGAGCATTACATCGATGGAAAGCTGATCGTGAAGGACGGAGAGTACGTGGGCGCTCACGAAGGCCGGCTGCTTCGCCCCGAGTTCGCACCCGGCGAACCCGGAGCGCCGGTTTAGAGCGCTGGGCCGCCGGCGGGCGGCGCTCGGGCCAACCGGTATTCGCGGTGCCATCGAAGGAACAGCCAAAGGAGGAACAGCGCGATCGCGACAACGATGGCATAGTCGGCGTAATTGAAGTACGGTACCAGGATGTTCCAATGCTTTCGAAGGAGGACGCCGGCATACAGGAGGCCGGCGATGAACGGAATTCCTCCGATTACCGTAAAGGCGCCGAACTTCACGGGGTTCATCTCCGCCGTCCCCGCGGGATAGCTGATGTACGCGTTGACGACCGGCAGCATCCGCGCCACTGCGACCATCAGCTGTCCGTGGCGGGCGAACCAGTCGTCCACGCGGGCGAGGTGACGAGGATCGATGCGGAGGCGGGAGGGGGCCCGGGTCGTGATCCAGTTCCGGCCCCACCGGCCGACAGCGTAGGCGAGAAACGCTCCGAGAAGCGCTCCCACCTCGGCGGTCAAGAGCGCGCCGCCGAACGTCAGGATGCCCATCGCGATCAGGAACCCGGTGAATGGCAGGATTACCTCGCTGGGGATCGGCGGGATCCCGAAGCTCTCGACGGTCATCAGCCCGAACAGTCCCGGGTACCCCCCGAGGCGGAGCACCCAGGTGATCCCCGACACCACTTCCTGGATGATCGGGATGGAGCTCACAGAACGACCGTCCCGGAGGGGCGTCGAGGCGCCCTCAGGAAGAGGACCCCTCGTCGTAGATCAGGCGGAACGGTACCCTAAGGCCGGTGTTGGTCCGGGTGGGAATCCCGTCGAACGCGAGGGGGTCCTGACAGCCCCCGCAAGCGACAGCGGGCCGGAGCCGGCCCAGCGCGATCGAGAGCGCGATGCCGACCTCGATCTCCTTCACCTTGTGCGGAGCCGTCGAGACGGCGATCCGGAGCTCCCCCAAGAGGCGGCTCTCCTCGAGCGACACGGAGGAAGCGGACATCGTACCGAGGAGGTCTCCGACCCTTCTTTAAGGCATCCGAGCGGCAGCGCCACCGAGTCAGCGGCTCATCGGACGGCCCGGGGCGAAGTACGGTCTAGGTGCCGGTGTCGGCGTCGTCGGAGGGTGGCTCCGGTGGGGCGCCCTTCTTCGGCGGCGTCTTCTTCAGGATGTCGTCGCTGATCTGGTCGAGCTCCTTCATGAGCCGGTCGATGTCTGGCTCCTCCTCTAGGGCAGGAGCCCCTGCCGCTGCGCCGACGGTGGCCGGCGCTCCCGGCTCAGCCCATTCGGGACCGGTTTCGACCGGGGCAGCCG
>JASHQC010000100.1 GCA_030037735.1 Thermoplasmata archaeon | reverse complement strand
CCAAGCATCGGGCGAACGAGGTCTTCAAGGACAAGCGTCCGCGCGACTTCGATGCGCTCTTTCCCCAAGACAAAGAGTACATGTTGGGACAACTGTACGAATACGCTCGAACGTCCGAGAAAGGTCGCGCGGGTGGCTAACGACGGAGTTGGTCCAGCGCGATTGCGACCGCCCGATCACTCCCGCGACCGATCCCCAAGGTCCCGGCTGAGAGGCCTCTCCGGGCCTCGGCTTCACCGGATTTGAACCCCCGGGGGGTTCGAATACCCCCTCCGACACTTTGGATTGGAACCCCCGGGGGGTTCGAATCCACCCCCCGGATTTGATGCGACCTTTTAGCGCGTGACTTCCTCGCGGCCGGGTCCCCGGTCAGCCACGTCAACCGACATCGGACTCCATACGATCGCGAGGATCAACGCTGCCAACGGGACGGCGATCAAATAGACCCATAGGTCAACGTACGTCCCCGAAAGGACCGCCGGAGCCAAGCTCCGGGCCGGGTTTAGCGAGCTGCCGGTTAGGGGGCCAATGACATACGTCGAAACACCGACCGCCGCCGGCGGAAGGACGATGCGCCACCGGCCACGACCCTCTCCGCGATCTGCTAGGATGAAAACCGCCCCGACGAGAAGGGCCGTGAAAGCCGCTTCCGCGGCGAAGGTCCAGACGATGTTGCCGTTGGCGGGCAAGGTCGCACCGAGGTGGCCGCCCCCGCCCAGGGTCAGCAGCACCACGAAGCTCGCGACGAACGCTCCCGTGAACTGGGACGTCCAGTAAGGAACGGCCTCCTTCCAGGCAATCCGGCCGCTGGCAGCGAGCGCTAGAGTCACCGCGGGGTTCAGATGCGCTCCTGAGATGCGGATGAAGAGCGCGACCGGTACCAATACAGCTAGAAACCACGCGATGGCCATCATCCACTGCGGGATTCCACCGGCATTACCGGCGGCCACGATCGTCCCGGTTCCAATTCCCACAAGGAGGGCCGTCCCGGCGACCTCGGCGAGGCGTCGGTGAAGGAAGCGTCGCGGCACACGTGCTCAGCGGCTTTCGGCGAGCGCGGCCCGTCGCTTGTCAGCGAGAGCGAGTTCTCGCCGAAGCCCCTCGACATGGGCCTGGAGGTCCCCGCGCACTTGACGGAACCCCGCGTCGTCCAGCTTCGCGGGGTCGGGCAGCGCCCAATCCCGGACCCGAATGACCTTCAGCTTCGCCGGACAGCTCGCGCTGTCGAGGCAGCCCATCGTGACGACCACCTTCGACGCGGCATCATTTCGTCCGTCAGAAGCTGAGGCGGGTGGGAAGGCAGCTCAAGCCCGATTTCACGAAGCATGCCCTCCGTCCGCGGATTGGGGGCTGCCGAGGGCTGGGTTCCGGCGGAGATGGCTCGCCACCCGATCGCCGGATTCCAGTTGAACATCGCCTCCGCCATCAGGGACCGGCAGGCATTCTCGACGCAGATGAGCAGGACCGCTTTTTCCTCCGTCTACCCTCCCTTCCTCGGTTTGACCGCTCGGATATCCGCGGGGACCACGCCCAGAGAGGCTTGGCCGCGAAGGGAATCCGGTACCTTTTCGGGAATCTTCAGGTCCAGGTGAACGTCCTCGAAGCCGGCTTTCTTCAGGAGTGTCTTGACCGCTTTCACTTCGAGAGCTCCCGACGAGCAGGACGACCAAAGTGACGTGTCAGCTCGGGCTCGGGCGGATATCGGGCGAGTAGCCACGACGTCGGAAATCGCAAGGTGGCCCCCGGGGCGAAGCACGCGAAATGCCTCGCGGTAAACCGGACCCTTCTCCGGGACGAGGTTGATAACGCAGTTGGAGATCACGACATCCACAGAATCGTTCGCGACCGGAAGGTGCTCGATCTCCCCTAGCCGAAATTCGACGTTCGCGTAGCGGCCCTTCCGAGCGTTCTCCCGGGCTTTCCCGACCATCTCCGGGGTCATGTCCACGCCAATGACGCGGCCCTTCGCCCCGACCCTCTTCGCGGCCAGGAAACAATCAATCCCTGCACCACTCCCGAGGTCGAGCACCACCTGACGAGGTTTCAAAGCCAGAATTGCGGTCGGATTCCCACAGCCCAGGCCAAGGTTCGCTCCCGCGGGAAGGGCCGCCAGATCCTGGGTCGAATACCCGAGCTGGGTGGCCACCGCCGTTGGCGGGCCGGACGACCCATCGATTCCGCTAGTGCAACAGCTCGATGATTCTCCCTCGGTCGAGCAACACCCGCCCCCGGAAGCGATTCCCCCATATCGAGCGCGGACCACCTGTCTCCGAAGATCGGCAGCAGCCTTTGCTTTCCTGCCTTTGTTCATGGGACCCGCACCTCCGGCCGCTCGGCCAGGCGATAGTACATCCATTTCCCTTCCCGACGGGATTTCACGAGCTTCGCGTCCACGAGCACGGCCATGTGGTGGCTCACGGTCGCATGCGTGAGGCCCGTAGCCGCCTGGATTTCACAGGCGCAGAGTTCCTTCCGGCGCTTGAGGAGCCCAACGGCGAGGAGCCGATTCTCGTCCGCCAGAGCCCGCACGCGTTTCAACGCCTCCGGGAAGTGGGCCGAGGCGGCGACTTCCTTCGCGAGACCCCGGTACTCCGGTACGCAACACGACGCCGCTTCACCCGTGAGTCGCTCCAATCGGGTCGCCAGAGCCGAGTCAGACCTGGAGGCTGACATCATGTCGACCGATATCAACACAATATATGTAGATTTAGGTCAACATGACCATTCTCGGATCTCTGGCCCCCAATGGGATGCGGCAGAGGTAGGGCGTTCGAGCAGTCGATGATTTTCCCCGTTTGCTTTCCGGATTTAAACCCCCGGGGGTTCGAGTAACCCCTCCGACTATCTGCCCTCAGCACAGTTGGAATCATACCCGCACGGTGGCCGGGAGTAAGATTGATCCCGAGACTAGAAGGTGCATCAGTAATTGCAACCCGGCCCGGATCAGGAGCCGAGCCCGAGGTCCCGCCGGGGGTCTCCCACCATCTTCTTCGGGACCACGACCCGGTCGAATCTCTCGGCGGTGACAAACCCGCTCTTGATCGCCGCATCTCGGAGGGTGAGACCCTCGTCCATAGCGAGGTGGGCGATGGCTGCCGCCTTGTCGTAACCGATGACCGGGCTCAGCGCCGTGACCAACATCAGTGACTCGTCCACGTACTTCGCGACCCGGACCTGGTCGAGCTCGATTCCGGTCACGCTGTACTTCGTCAGCTTTCCGGCAGCGTCTCCAAGGATCCGAGCGCAGTGGAGGACGTTGTTGATGATGATCGGACGCATGGCGTTGAGCTCGAAGTTTCCCTGAGATCCCGCGAACGCGACCGCGGAGTCTTCGGCGAGCACTTGGATACAGACCATGACCGTGGCCTCCTCCTGGGTCGGGTTGACCTTCCCGGGCATGATCGAGCTTCCGGGTTCGTTGGCAGGAAGGATCAGCTCATGGAGTCCCGCGCGGGGACCCGATCCGAACCAGCGAACGTCGTTGGCGATCTTCATCATCGATACGGCCAGCGCCCGGAGCCCGGCGCTTGAAGCGACCATCGCATCGAGCGATCCCTGCGCCGCGTACTTGTTGGGAGCCGTCACAAAGGGGTACCCTGTCATCCTCGCCAGTTCGGCGGCCACGGCTTCTCCGAATCCCGGAGCTGCGTTGAGTCCGGTTCCCACCGCCGTTCCGCCGATGGCGAGACGGTACAAGCCGGGCAGGGTTCCCTTCACGATCTGAAGCGCGTCGCCCAGCTGGGCCGCGTAGCCGGACCATTCCTGACCCACCGTTAGCGGCGTGGCGTCCTGGAGGTGTGTCCGTCCGATCTTCACGACGTCGACCCACGCCCGCGCTTTGGTCGCGATGGCGTCCTGGAGCGCGGAGATCTGCGGCACCATGCGGCTCTGAATCTCGAGGACCGTGGCGAGGTGCATCGCCGTCGGGAACGTGTCGTTCGACGACTGGCCCTCGTTGACGTCGTCGTTCGGATGGATAGGATGCTTGCTGCCGAGGGTTCCCCCGACCAGCTGGATCGCGCGGTTACTGATCACCTCGTTCACGTTCATGTTAGACTGCGTGCCCGAGCCGGTCTGCCACACGTACAGCGGGAACTCGGAATCCAGCTTACCCGCGATGACCTCGTCGCAGACGCGCGCGATGAGGTCCGCCTTCCACTGGGGAAGGCGGCCGGCTTTCCCATTGACCAGCGCGGCCGCTTTCTTGACGTACCCGTAGGCGTGGTAGACTTCGACAGGCATCCGGTCGTTGCCGATGGAGAAGTGGACCAGCGACCGCTGCGTCTGGGCTCCCCAATAGTGTTCCGCAGGCACCTCGATCTCCCCCATCGAGTCGCTCTCTTTCCGCATACCGGTCTGACCGGTCCCGATGGGAACATCGTGGACGGCCGGCGGGTCGTCAGGTGCCCGAGCGATGCCTGCCATGTGTGGGGTCCAAACGTCGAGAGTTCGTTAGGCTACGCTACCGGTGCGTACTCTGGACGGTAGAGCAGACCGCGGAGCCAGGCGTTGATGTCCTTCGGTCGGTCCACACGCGCGAATCCCTGGTCAAACAGCCGGGTGGCGACAGCTTCTGCGGTGCGGATCTCCGCCTCGAGAACGTCCTTCTGGAGTGGGAAGAGAAGCCCGAGGTTGCGCTGCTCGTCCGTGACCTGGTCCGCGATCGCGCGCGCCGCAGTGATGAACGACTCGTCGGTCACCCGGCGAGTGTTGGTGGCGTACACCGCGAGACCGACCGCCGGGTATACGTAGAAGTTGTTCGCCTGTCCCGGCAGGTACGTCTTTCCGTCGTACATGACGGGCTGGAACTGCACTCCGGCAGCGTACAACGCCTGGCCCTTCGTCCATTGGTACGCCTGTTCGGGCGTGCACTCGGCCTTCTCGGTGGGATTCGAGAGCGCGAAGATGACCGGGCGCTTCACCGCCCGCGCCATCGTCTCGATCACGGGCTG
>JASHQC010000099.1 GCA_030037735.1 Thermoplasmata archaeon | reverse complement strand
CATCAAGGCGCAGAAAGGCGAGCTCTGGTCCGGATGCACCGGGATCGGGCTCGAGCGATGGCTGACCTCCTTCCTGGCCGAGCGAGGTCTCGACCCAGAGGGTTGGCCGGCGGGCTTCCGAAAGTATGCCGGGGAGCTCCCACGAGAAATCCGGTTCCTGTAAACCGTGTTTCTTTCGACCTCGAACAATGACATAGGGGTCGGCGCCGTGGGGAGGGCGTGACGACTCCGGCGGCGCGGCCCGGCTCGACCCCGCCTGCTCCGGGACACCAGAGTGCGCTCGAGGATTTTGGCCTCGTGACCGACGTCCCTGCCCCCCCAAAGATCGAACAGCGGCCGCCTCCGCTTCCCGGGATCTGGGAGGTCCGGGATGGCATGGTCGTCCACCCGTACTTGAACGACCGGGAGATCCGGGCGCTTCCGTTTCAGCTCGAACTCGGCCGCATTGCCCTCGAGCACGACACGCTCATCGTGCTGCCCACGGGGCTGGGAAAGACGGTCATCGCGGGCCTCGTGGCCGCCGAGTCGCTCCGAAGAGGATCGGGCAAGGTGCTGTTCCTCGCGCCCACGCGGCCGCTCGTCCAGCAGCACGCCGACACGTTCGGTCGATGGTTCCGACGGCTGAGCCGCGCGCGGTTCACCGGAACGGTCCACCACCCGGTACGCGAGGGCGCCTGGGAGACAGCCGAGGCGGTATTCGCGACTCCAGAAATCGTCGTGAACGACCTCGCCGCCGGCCGGTACGACCTCAAGTCCGTGCGGCTCCTCATCTTCGACGAGGCGCATCGAGCGGTAGGCAAGTACGCTTACGTGGCCATCGGCGAGCGATACTGGACCGAGCGGCCTCGGGACGGTCACGCTCTCGGGCTCACCGCCTCTCCGGGCGGGAAGGACGAGCGGGTCGAGGAGGTCGTGCGCCACCTGCACGTCGACCGGGTGGAGGCCCGGACCCGGGACGATTCCGGGGTCAAAGAGTTCGTTCAACCCATCGAGATCTTGTTCCGTTCGGTGCGGCTCCCCCGGCCGGTCCAGGCGATCCAATCACTTCTCCTCCGTGCAGGATGGGAAGAGGCCCGGAAGCTCCAACGAATGGGGTACCTCCGGAAAAAGCCGATCGGGTACCTGTCGGTCAAGGACCTGATCGCGCTCCGTGCCGAGATCTTCGCCCGGCCCGGCCCGATGACGAGGAAGTTCGGCCCGCTGTTCCACCAGCTCATCCTCCTGCACATTCACCACGCGCAGGACCGCCTCGAGACCCAGGGGGTCGAGCCGTTCCTGCAATACCTAGACCGGGTCGCCGCGAAGCCGAAGCTCTCGCGCGGCGACTCGGCCTTTCTAAAGCTGGAGCCGGTGGCCGCGGCGCGAGCGGCCGGACGCAAATTCCTCGGAAGGACTCGAGAGGCGTCCCACCCGAAGCTGGACCTGCTCGCGACGATCGTCCGGGAGACCGTCGACGGGGCTGGGGGCCGGCCGGTCCGGATCCTCGTCTTCGCCCAATACCGGGACACGGTCCAGGGCATCCATGATCGGCTCGAGCGGGAGGGCTGGACGGTCGGGCGGTTCGTCGGTCAGGCAACTCGGGATGCCGAAGACCCGGGTATGAACCAGAGGGAACAGTCCCGGGTCCTCGAGGGGTTCCGGGCCGGACTGTTCCCCGTGCTCGTGGCCACCAGCGTCGCGGAGGAGGGGCTTGACATCCCCGATGTCGACCTAGTCGTCTTTTTCGAGGCGATCCCCAGTGAGATTCGCACGATTCAGCGTCGGGGCCGAACCGGCCGGAACGCGGTCGGCCGGGTGGTGGTCCTCCTGACGCAGGGGACGCGGGACGTGGGATACCAGAAGGCCGAAGCCCGACGAGAACGTGCGATGAAGCAGATCGTCGGCCAATTGTCACGTCGGTCGCGCGCCCGGACGATAGCCGGGGCTTCTCCCACCGCCTGAGCGCTCCTCGGGCAACCGCTCGGTGTCGTCCGGCCCGCTACGCGACTGGGGGCGAGAGACCCGCTCCTTGCAACGGCATCGCATGCGGGTTTCAACTCTAAATAGTCCTGAATTCGGTCCCGCCCCAAACAGTGTCGCTCCTGAATATCGCCCCGCACCTGGGGCTGATCGTCTTCACGATACTGACGGCCGCCGTCGCGCTGTATCTGATTTACACGATGTTGCGGCCCGACGCGTTCTAGGTCGGGGTGGCCGACGTGTCGAATCCGCTTGCGCTCGTAGGGTCCTACCTAGACGTTGCTATCGTCTTCGGCCTAGTCCTCGCCGCCGCCCCCTCCATCGGGAACTTCATGGGCCGCGTGTTCACGAATCGCCCAACCTTCGGGGAAGGGGTCTTCGGCCCGGTCGAGCGGGGCATCTACCGGCTACTCGGTGTCAATCCGCGCCACTCGATGCGGGTCCGCGAGTACATCTCCGCCTTCCTTCTCTCCAACGCCGCCCTGATCATCTGGATCTTCCTGCTCCTTCAGCTCCAGAACAAGTTACCCCTGGCTGCTCCCAACATCCCACCGATGAGCTGGGACCTGGCGCTGCACACCTCGGCCAGCTTCTCGACGAACACCGACTTCACGCACTTCGTGACAGAGAGCCAGGTCACGGAGGGCGGGCTCCTACTCGGCCTCCAGGTGGCGATGTTCCTGTCCGCCGGCGCAGGACTCGCGATCCTGGCGGCGTTCATCCGCGGTTTCGTCCGCAAGGACGGTACGATCGGGAACTATTTCGTCGACATCACGCGCTGCGTCGTTCGCATCCTCGCCCCGCTGTCCGTCCTGGGGGCTCTCATCCTCGTTCTGCTGGGTCTCCCGCAGACCTTTGCCACCAGCCTTCAGTTCCACACCCTGCTCGGCCCGGTCCAGACCATCCCGCTCGGGCCGGTCGCTTCCTGGCAATCGATCATGCTCCTCGGATCCAACGGGGGCGGGATCTTCGGGGCCAACTCGACGCACCCGTTCGAAAACCCGAGCGCCCTCTCCAACCTCTTTGAGATCGGCCTGATGATGCTCATCCCCTTCTCGAGCCCATTCGCCTTCGCGAGCGCGGTCCGCCGCAAGGGCGAGGCGTTCCCGTACCTCGGGACGATCCTCATCGTGTTCTTCATCGCCGTAGCTCTCCTCATCATCGGTCAAGTGGCGTCGAACCCTGAATTGAGTCCGATCGCCGCGCTCTCCCAGAACTCGTTCTACTCCGCCGGCCAGGAGACCCGCTTCACCCTCCCGGAGGGAGCGCTCTTCCAGACCGTCAGCGTCTACGGCAACGTCGGCGCGAACAACATGGCGATCGGCGCCCTCTCCCCGATTGGCCAGATGGCCATGCTGTTCGGCATGTTCACGCAGTCGACGCCGGGCGGTGTGGGGACCGGGATGGGCTACCTGCTTACCAACGCGCTCATCGCCATCTTCGTCGGCGGACTGATGGTCGGACGGACGCCCGAGTACCTCGGGAAGAAGATCGGCAAGCAGCAGATCGGATGGGCCGCCTCGTTGCTCCTGATCCACCCGGTGCTGATCTTCGGGCCGCTCGTCGCCACACTACTGGGGGGATTCGCTGCCCTTCCCACGACCGGCGTCGGCGCGAGCGCGCACACGTTCACCTCGATCCTGTACGAGTTCACCAGCGAGGCGGCCAACAACGGCAGCGCGATGGGGTCGGTCTACGTCAACGACACGACGCTCTGGTTCAACGTCGTGGGGGCCGTCGTCATGCTCGTCGGGCGGTTCATGCCGATGGTGGCGATGCTGATGATCTCGCATCACTTCTCGGTGCAGACGCCGCTGCCGCCGGGTCCCGGCACGCTCAAGACGCAGAGCTTCACGTTCATGATCTACCTCACGCTGTTCCTGATCATTCTCACCGCGCTCCTGTTCCTCCCGGCGCTCGCGCTTGGTCCGCTGACCCAGATCGGAGCGGGAGGCTAACCGATGGCCACTGTCCACCTCGGTCCCAGCGCCGACGTCCGGGCCGAATCCCGGATCTCCATCGGCTACGTCCTGGCCGAGTCGATTCGGGGCTTCTCCCCCCGACGGATGATCCGCCACCCGGTGATGTTCACCGTCTACATCCTCTTCCTCTTCATCCTCGTGGTGATGCTCGACCCCCGGCTCTTCCCGGACATCACTGCCCACTACGACAAGATCTACTATCTCGGCACCGCCATCCTCCTGTTCCTGACCCTCTGGTTCGCTACCGTCAGCGAAGGGATCGCGGAGGCCCAGGGACGCGCCCAGGCCGAGTCCCTCCGGCAGATTCGGGGGGGGCTCGTGGTCCACCGCGTCGACGCCGCGGGGCAGGAGGCCACGGTCCCGGTGGAGACGGTCCGGGTGGGGGATGTGTTCGTCGTGCGGCAGGGGGAGAACATCCCCACCGACGGGGATGTGGTCAAGGGCGCGGCCCAGATCGACGAGTCGATGCTCACCGGCGAGTCCCAGACTGTGCTCCGGGAGAGCGGCGGGGACCGGACGAGCGTGCTGGGCGGCTCCAAGGTCGCTGAGGGGGAGATCCAGGTCCGGGTCTCGGCGGTCCAGGGGCAGTCATTCCTGGACCGACTAATCCGACTGGTCGAGTCCACCACGCGGGAAAAGACCCCCAATGAGATCGCGTTGAACGTCCTGCTCTCTGCACTCTCCCTC
Organism: Thermoplasmata archaeon; assembly: GCA_030037735.1. GTDB lineage: Archaea > Thermoplasmatota > Thermoplasmata > Lutacidiplasmatales > UBA184 > JAKIWV01. The sequence continues at coordinate 3,873 of JASHQC010000099.1, read as the reverse complement.
GCCCTGTTCATTGTGGTGCTCGGCCTCGTCTATCTGTGCCAGATCACCGGCTACGCCGCGATCGACGTCGCGACCGCCGCTTCGCTGCTGGTCTCTCTACTGCCCACGACGATCGGCGGCCTGCTCCCCGCCATCGGCATCTCGGGCATCAACCGGGTCGCGAAGGCCAATGTCATCGCGAAGTCCGGCAAGGCCGTCGAGGCGGCCGGGGACCTGGACGTGCTGATCCTCGACAAGACGGGTACGATCACCGTCGGGAACCGGCTCGCCGTGCAGCTCGTTCCCGCCCCGTCGGTCGATATGGGCGAGCTCCTGAATGTCGCGATGCTCGGGTCCAGCTTGGACGACACCCCCGAGGGCCGGTCCATTGTGCGTCTCGCGGCTCGGCAGGGAGCCAAGCCGGGGCGACTCGAGCCCGGAAGTTTCCGGGTCGTCCCATTCTCGCAGGAACGCCGGATGAGCGGGATCCAGCTCGGCGATGGGGCCGAGATTATGAAGGGGTCGGTGACGGCCATCCGGGAATACGCCGGCGAGCTGCCCCCCACTCTGGCGCTGACTGCCACCGAAGCCGCCCGTCAGGGCATGACGGTCCTGGCGATCGCTCGCAACAGGCAGATCCTGGGGCTCGTGTATCTCAAGGACATCGTCAAACCTGGCATCAAGGAGCGGCTGGCCGAACTCCGGCGCATGGGCATCCGCACCGTGATGTGCACGGGAGACAACCGGCTCACCGCGGCCACCATATCGAAGGAGGCCGGCGTCGACGACTTCATCGCCGAGGCCCGCCCGGAAGCGAAGCTCACGGTGATCAACCGGGAGAAAGGGCAGGGCCGACTGGTCGCGATGACGGGCGATGGCACGAACGACGCGCCGGCCCTTGCCCGGGCGGACGTCGGCCTCGCGATGAACAGCGGCACGAGCGCGGCGAAGGAGGCCGGGAACATGGTCGACCTGGACAGCGACCCGACGAAGCTGATTCAGGTGGTCTCGATCGGGAAGCAGCTCCTCATCACCCGCGGCGCGCTCACGACGTTCTCGATCACGAACGACGTCGCGAAATACTTCGCCATCATCCCGGTCCTCTTCGCCACCGCCGGGGCCGGTTTCGCGGGGGTCCGGGACCTCAACATCCTGGGCCTCTCCAACCCCCATTTGGCGGTGCTTTCCACCGTGTTGTTCAACGCGCTCATGATCCCGGCGCTGATCCCGCTCGCGCTGCGCGGCGTTCCATTCCGCCCCCGGAGCGCCATCGATTTGCTACGGCAGAACCTCATTCTCTACGGCATTGGCGGGCTCGTGAGCGCCTTCGTCGGCATCAAGGCGGTGTACATCGTGCTAGGGTGGCTGGGACAGATCCCGGGCTGGCAGTCGCTCCTCACCGAGATCGCCCATTTCCTGCCCGGAGGTTTCCTGTGACGGCCCGTTCCCCCCGGCCCCCCCGTCCCCTCGATACTATCCCGGACGAGACGGCCACCGAGCGGCCCACGGCTCCCGCGGGGCACCATCCGATCCTGGGCCATGTCCGAGCCTCCATCGTGCTGCTGATCCTCACCATGGTACTCCTCGGGCTCGCCTACCCCGGCGCGCTCACGGTCTTCGCGCAGGAGGTCACGCCCTGGACCGCCAACGGAAGCCTGCTCTACAACTCGACCGGAGCCGCCGTAGGGTCGGAGCTGATCGCCCAGAACCTATCGGCTCCGTGGCTGTTCTGGGAGCGGCCCTCGCCGGTGGACTATAATTCGTTCAACGGCTCGCCGACGCTGTTGGGCTACTCCGATCCGGCGCTGTACAACGAAACGGAGGGCTACCTTCAGGAATACGGGCCCTACGCCGTGAACGCCACCGTGCCCGAGATCCTGGTCACGGTCTCCGGCTCCGGGTTGGACCCGGACCTGACGCCCGGGGCGACCCTCGTGCAGATCCCGCGGATCGCGAACGCGACCGGCCTCTCCCTGCCCGTGCTGAACGCGCTCGTGAACAAGTTCATCACGGCGCCGCTGTACGGCTTCATCGGGCCGTACTACGTCAACGTCCTACTGCTCGACCTTTATCTGGTGCATAACTGCGAAAACGCCCAGCACCAGGGGGTGGGAACGTGTATCACCGGCTCCTGATTCCCGTGAACGAGGCCGCTGAGGTCGAGCCGTTGATCCGGTTCGGGGCGCAACTCCTGGACGCCGAGGGGGAGATCCGGCTCCTCCACGTGATCCCTCATCTGAGCCTGCCGGAGATCACCCGCGCGTGGCGCGAGTCGGTCCACATCGTGGTGCCGGCGCACGAGACCGCCGCGGCCCTCGAGGTCCCGGTCGACCCCGAGGTCCGGGTGGCCCCCGACGTCGCCGGGGAGATCATCGAAAGCGCCACGAGCCATTCCATCGACGGAATCCTGATGACGCTCCGAGGGAGTCCCCGGAGTCCGAACCCGTTCGTGGGCCACACCGCGAGCACGATCCTTCAGCACGCGAGTGCCGACGTCCTGCTGGTGAACCGGCTCGCGCTGGCCACGCAGCCGTTCACGAAAATCCTCGTGCCGTCGTTCCTGGGCGCGGGACCGTCGCCGAAAGCGATGCAGCTCGCCGAAGCGCTGGCGCTCAAGCACGACAGCGCACCGATCGTTTCCCTCACGATCTCGAGCGAACCCGTCTCCGAGGAGGAAACCCCTCAGATCGACCGCACCCCCCGGGGGCTCGAGCTCCGCCACCGCCACATGCTCCTGCCGGAGTCGCTCCTGGGCCGCCGTCATCGGATCCCGGAACTGATCCTCTCCGCCGCCGCCCGGGAGCGGTACGGTTTCCTGATGGTCGTCGAGGACCGCCAGAACGCCCGGGGACCGCTCATCACCCGGCGTTTCGTCGAGGACCTGTTTCGCACCGCGCCCTGCCCCGTTATGGCCGTCCGCGGTTAGTTTCCCGCGGAGGGCGGGGATCGGGCGACCATGGGACAGCTCGCCTTCATCGGGCTCGGCCTCGGCGGCGATCCAGATCTGTCCCCCCGGGCCCGCGAACATCTCCGCCGCTGCGGGGCGATCTTTTCCGAGAGCTACACTTCCCTGCTGATGCCCGGTAGCCTCGAGCGGTTGGCCGAGGCACTAGGGAGACCCATCGTGACGCTCTCCCGGGACCAGGTCGAATCGGAAGAACCGGTTTTGGAGGCGCTGGCCCTCCACTCCCGCGTAGGGTTCCTCTGCGCCGGGGATCCGTTCGCCGCTACCACCCATGTGGCGCTGAGACTGGCGTCGGAGAAGGCCGGGCATTCGTGGATCTACTTTCCCGGGGCCAGCGTGCTGACCGCCGCCCCGAGCTTCTTGGGACTCCAGCATTACCGCTTCGGCCGGACCGTCTCCCTCCCATTTCCCTCGCCCAGTTTCGCACCGCGCTCCCCATTGGAGGGGATCGCCCAGAATCGGAGGCAGGACCTCCACACCCTCGTGTTGCTCGACCTTCGCCCGGAGGAAGGCCGGTTCATGACGGCGAACGAGGCGTTCCGGATCCTCGCCGACCGGGACACCGGCTCACCCGACCCGATCCTCCCGGCCGATCTGGGGATCGCCGTCGTGGCGAGAGTGGGAACCGACACGGCTCAGGCATGGTATGGTCCCTGGAGGCAACTCGAGAAGGTGGACTTTGGTCCCCCCCTCCACTGCTTGGTAGTACCGGCGCGCACCCTCCACTTCGAAGAGAAGGCCGCCCTGGAACGGCCCCGACTCGCGGAGTCGGCAGGCCCGGTATAGCGGACTAATTGGACCGGCCGGCTACGGACCCGCGGAGCGCGGACAGAAAATCGGCGAGCCGGAACGGCCGGGTGACCGTGGCATCGGGACCGTCCGCCCCTCTGGGAGTACCGTCTCCGGGACGCACCGGCGTCGGCGTGACG
>JASHQC010000098.1 GCA_030037735.1 Thermoplasmata archaeon | reverse complement strand
CGCTCGACGGCGGCGGGAACCTTCTCCGGACCCACGCCGAGGAGCCGGGCCGCCTCGTGGAGCGCCGCATCCCGTTCTTCGCGGACGGTCACGGCGCGATCGCCGGCCGCGTACGTTAACCGGACGATTCCGTCCTGGATGCGGTCGGTGCCGAGCACCTGAATCGCGCCGACCTCGCTCGTGTGGGTGCAATGGGTGCCGCCACACGCCTCGACGTCGAATCCCTCGATCTCGACGATCCGGAGGTCCTTCCCAGGGACGGCACCCCCTTGGTATAGAGTGAATCCGAAGCGACGTTCTGCTTCCGTGCGCGGCTCGAAGTAGCTCTTGACCGGCCGGTTCTCCGAGACGACCCGGTTGGCGAGCCGCTCCACTTCGCGGAGCTCCAGCGGCAGGAGAGGCCGGTAATGGGTAATGTCGATGCGGGCCAGGTCCATCCCCTTGTACGCTCCGGCCTGCCAAACGTGAGGTCCCAGCACGGCGCGGAGGGCGCCGTTCAGGATGTGCGTCGCCGTGTGGTGGGCCATGAGCTGGCGCCGTCGGGATGCATCGATCTGCCCGTGCACCTCTTCGTTGGGTTCGAACTGGTGCGCGCGCTCGAGCCGGTGGAGCACCCACGGTCCCTTCCGAGCGACCTCAGTGACCCCCAGGTCGCCCAGCTTTCCGGTGTCCGTGATCTGCCCGCCGCCGGTCGGGTAGAAGTAGGTCCGGTCGAGGACGACCCAAGGGCCCTGGCTCCAGAGTACATGGCTCCGGAACGAGAGCGTGTACGGGTCGAGATAGTAGAGCACCTCGGTCGCGGGGGTGCTGGGGGGAGGTTCGGGAAGCCCGTCGCCCGACTCCGAGTACTCGTTCTCGGGCTTGTCGGCGGCGTGGCGATCCGCGACGAGCGCGTAGAAGTTGTCCGGAACGGCGGGCGGCACCCTCAGCTCCTCGACCGCCACATCGGGCGGCAGCCCCAGTGAGTCGTACCACTCGACCAGGTCGTCCACGGTGACGGTCCGGCCCTCCTTCTCCAGGCGCTCCTCCATGCGTCGGACCTGGGAGCGGCCGCGCTTGATCGACTCCTCGTACCGGTCGACCTCGGCCTGCAAGACGCGGCGCAGGTCCTCCCGGTTCGTGCCGACCTCGGGGAACGAGCGGGCGATTTCTCGCCCGCTGCGGTCCACGATCTGGAGGAAGTCTGGAGCGCCCGGTGCCCGGGCTAGGATACGAAGCATGCGCCGGATCAGCAGGCGCGCGTAGTACCCCTCCTTGACGTTCGAGGGAACCACGCCGTCGGTGACGAGGAAATTGACGGAGCGGGCGTGGTCGGCAAGGATCGCCGCTTCGTGGGGCACGAAGATCCCTCGGAGGTCGTCGTAGAGTTCGCCGAAGCAGGCCTCGTACGCGGTGGGGGTTCCCCGCGACATCCACGTGTTTCGCTCGAGTCCGTACCCCGTGTCCACCACGGTCAACGGCATCGGTTTCAGCCGGTCCCCGTCGCGCGTATATTCCATGAAGACGAGCGTCGCGATCTCGAGGCCGGCGAGCCCGACGCTCATCGACGGGCCCAGGTTGCCGCCCCCTTCCCACTCCTCCTCCTTGTAGGAGATCTTCCGCGGATCGGCGCCGAGCTCCCCCGAGAAGAGCCCGTGGCACAGTTCCGTTGTCCGGTCCTTGAAGTAGAGCTCGTGGCCGGGGCGGTTGAACGCGTGGTGGGCCATCATCTCGAACTGTGAGAAGTAGCGGCTCTCTCGGCCGATGTCCTTCAGGTCATTGAGCCGAAGGCACGGCTGACTGATCGTCAGCGGATTCGCCGGGGGAGGGATCTGACCCGACGTCACCCACGGCTGGAAATCGTAGACGCTCGCTTGCACGAAGAAGACATCGTTACGCCACCGCGCCACGATCGGGTACCGGCCGATTCGGGTGTGCCCGTTCCGCTCGAAGTAGGAGAGGAACGTCTCCCGCATCTCGGAGGGAGTCAGGGCCCGATTGAAGGGGGGTGCCCCGATGAACGAGTACGGGGTGCAGGGGTCCTCCTGGCACCGGTCCAAGTCCCCGAGCGACCAGAAGGCGTGGCCGCAAGAGGAGCAGGTCCGCCGGTGGAACCCTTCCTGGTGGAAGAACTTCAGGTCGTACTCGCTCGGGTCCATCGGTGGCTCGTCGAGTCCGGGTCCCACTAAAACGATTCGCTCGCTCTACGTCGAGCCGACGGGCCGGTTCGTTTCTGCCGGGACCGAGGGGACCTAGGGCGATCTTCCTTCCGGGGTGGGGCGCGACCCTCGCGCAAAGCGAGACCGGTCGCGCAGTAGTCGATGATCGGGCAGCGGTCGCAGAGCGGCCGGTTGGGCCGGCAGATGTTCTGCCCATGCTGGACGAGCACGGGGTTGAGCGGGATCCAATACTGCCGAGGAACCTTCCGGACGATTTCGAGCTCGGTTTGCTCTGGCGTCTTCGTCCGGACCAGGCCGAGCCGATTCGCGATACGATGGACGTGCGTATCGACCGGCACGGCCGGCAAGCCGTATCCGAAGACCAGGACGCAGTTCGCGGTCTTCGGACCGACGCCCGGAAGGCTTAGCAGTAGCTCTCGGTCGGCCGGCACTGTGCCGTCGAATCGGTTCAGAATCTCCCGGGCGGTCGCCCGGATGTGACGGGCCTTGGTCCGATAGTAGCCGGTGCCATAGATCAGCTTCTGAACGCCCGCCAGGGAGGCCTCCGCGAGCTCTTTCGGGCCTGGGTATTTCGCGAAGAGCAGCGCGCTGGCCCGGTCGGTGTTCTCGTCCCGGGTCCGCTGGGAAAGAATCGTGCCGACGAGGACCTGGAACGGGTTCTGTGCGTGCTCCCGCAGATACGGGACACGCCAGTCGCCCCGGTGGTAGAAGGCGCTGAGCCGGTCGAGGATGACGTCCCAATCGAGCGGCTTAGGTTCCGTCATCGCGCCCGGCGTCCGCGGGAGGCGGCCAGCGGGGCCTCCTGTCCGGGTCCTCGCATCGCCGGGTCAGAGAGGTCGGGTTCGTCGGCGGGAGTTCCTTCGAGCGCGTTCAGGAGCTCCCCCACGAGGTAGTCACTCCCCAGCGCGATCGTATATCCCTCGGCCCGGGTCGCGGCCCGGGCCAGCTGGAGTCCCTCGCTCGCCGAGCGGGCGATCACGACCCGGGGGAACCGGGGGCGCGCGGCTCGGCGGATCTCCTCCACGTCGGCGGAGCGGTCGGACCGGAGGGGGGCGAGGACGATTGTGCGGGCGAGGAGGGAGAGCGACTCGAACATCTGGTCGAACCGCTTTCCGGTGAGGCAGCCAAACAGCACCGCACTCGCCTCGGGCTCTGCGAACGGGAACAGCTCGACGAGGCTCTGGGCCACGGCGCGGGCGGACTCAGGGGTATGAGCGACGTCCAGGAACAGCGGCGGGCGCTGGGCGGCGAGCTCCAAGCGCCCGCGCCATTCAATGGTCCGGAGCCCCTTGCGGATCTCCTCCTCGGAAAGCGGGCGGCCCACGCTTTGGGCGAACAGGTCGGCCGCGGCGACGGCAAGGGTCGCGTTGCGAGCTTGGAAATTGCCCAGGAGTGGGATATCGACCCCCCTCAGCTCGCGGTGCGGCGTGATGATGTCCACCTTCTGACCGTGGGCCGATAGGACCCGGTTGCTCAGCCGAAGTTCCTTGTCGAGCCGCCAGATGGGCACTCCCTCGGCTCCGGCCACGCGGGCGATCTCGCGAAGCGGTTCCTCTTTGGTCTCCCCAACCACGAGGCGCATGCCGGGGTGCAGGATGCCGGCTTTCTCGTGGGCGATGTGGGTGAGCGTCGGACCGAGGACCTCGGTGTGCTCGAGCTCGATCGTCGTGATGACCCCCACCTTGGCCGTCAGCACGTTCGTGGCATCGAGCCGACCGCCCAGACCGACCTCGATGACGGCCGCGTCTACGTGTTCCCGGGCGAACCACTCGAACGCCAGAGCGGTCGTCACCTCGAAGAAGGTCGGTGGTCGGGGGATTCGACCGGTTCCGGCCAGCGAGACGGCGAGGCTACGAATCCGGTCGATCCCAAGGACCACGGCGCCGGGATCGATGGGGTGTCGGTCGATCTGGATCCGTTCCCGGTAGCTCTGGAGGTGGGGCGACGTGAAGAGGCCGGTCCGGAAGCCGGCGGCGGTGAGGATGCCCGCCGTCAGGGCCGAGACGGAGCCCTTCCCCTTGCTGCCAGCGACGTGGATCGCCGGAAAGCGGCGCTCGGGGTGGTCGAGGGCCTCCAAGAGACCGTGCATCACATCGAGTCCCGGTTCCGCACCAAATCGCCGCAGTTGGTAGAGGTGGGCCAGGGACTCCCGATACGAGTCGTCGGACACGGGTCGTCGGTGCCCCGTCAGGGAAGATACGCTATAACGATGCCCGGGCGTGGGGCGTCTGATCAGAACATCGACCGCTCGCGGTAGGCGCCGAACACGTCCTGGAACGCAGAAACCACCTCGCCGAGCGTGGCCCGGGCGCGGAGCGCCTCCAGCACCGCCGGCATGGTGTTCGCCTCCGGCTTCTCCGCGACCCGGCGTAGAGCGTCCAGGGCGGCGGCGTGCTTCGAGGCATTCCTGCGGGCCCGCAGTTGTCGGAGCCGCTTGGACTGGGCGATTCGCGCCTGCTCCGATATGCGGAGGCGGGGCACTTCCACGGGCTCCTGCGCTGCGTAGGCATTGACCCCCACGATCCGGAGATCCCCCGAATCGATCCGCCGCTGATAGCGGAACGAAGCTTCCTGGATTTCGCGCTGGAAGAAGCCGCGCTCGATGGCCGGCACCACCCCGCCGAGCTCATCGATCCGGTCGAAGTACCGGTGGGCTTCCTCCTCGATCTTGTCCGTGAGCCATTCGATGAAGTAGCTGCCGCCGAACGGGTCGACGGCGTCAGCGACGCCGCTCTCCTCGGCCAGTATCTGCTGGGTCCTCAGTGCGATGCGCGCGGCGTCCTCGGTGGGGAGCTGCAGCGCCTCATCGTAGGAGTTCGTGTGCAATGACTGGGTGCCCCCCATCACGGCGGCAAGGGCCTGCACCGAGGTGCGCACGATGTTCACCTCGGGCTGCTGCGCGGTGCAAGAACAGCCGGCGGTCTGGGTGTGGAACCGGAGCCAGAGCGAGCGCTCCTTCTTCGCTCCGAACTTGTTCTTCATCACGTCGGCCCAGATCCGACGCGCCGCCCGGAACTTCGCAATCTCCTCGAAGAAGTCGTTGTGAGAGTTGAAGAAGAACGAGAGTCGGGGGGCGAAGTCGTCGACCGGGATTCCTCGCCGCTGGGCCTCTCCGACGTAGCACATCCCGTCGGCCAGCGTGAAAGCCAGCTCCTGGACGGCCGTCGACCCCGCTTCCCGGATGTGGTAGCCCGAGATCGACACAGGGTTCCATTTCGTTAGGTGCTGGGTAGCGTACTCGATCGTGTCGGTGACGAGGCGGACCGCGGGCTGGGGCGGGTAGAGGAACTCCTTCTGCGCGATGTACTCCTTCAGGATGTCGTTCTGGGTAGTTCCCCCAAGGGACGCTTGGCGTACGCCGGTCGCTTCGGCGGCGAGCAGGTACATCCCCCAGATGATGTTGGCCGGGCCGTTGATCGTCATCGATGTCGTGACCTTGTCGAGCGGAATACCGCGCAGCAGGCGCTGCATGTCATCGAGCGAGGAGACGTTCACGCCGCACTTTCCCACCTCGCCGAGCGCCTCCGGGTTGTCGGCGTCGATGCCGTAGAGCGTGGGGTCGTCGAAAGCAATCGAGAGTCCCGACTCGCCATGGGCGAGCAGGTAGTGGAACCGCCGGTTTGTGGCCTCCGGGGTCCCGAAACCAGAGAACATCCGCATCGACCAGACGCGGCCCCGGTACATCGTCGGGTGGACGCCGCGCGTGTACGGATACGCGCCCGGGTACCCGATACGGTCCGGGTCCGGCGTGCTGTCCGTGGGAAGGTACAGTCGTTCCACCGGGATGCCGCTCAGCGTCTCGAACTTGTCGCGGCGCTCCGGGTTCTTCGAAAGAAATGGGCGAAGGGTCTCCTCGGTCCAACGAATCTCTGCTTCGGCCAGAGCCCCCCGTGGCTTGCCGGTTCCGGGCACTCCCGTCGTAGATCGGCGGTCGGCCGGTTGGGTCGCGGCCATCACTACGGCCATCACCTTGCGACCTTAAGGCCGTTCGGGAATGCGGAGTCCGACGAGGTCGGAGCTCCCGCGACGCCAAACCTTGGCTCCCAGCGACCGCGCAAATCGCGGGAACGCCTTCCCGGTCCATTCCGTATTGTCTGCCAGGACGATGGAACCGGGCCGGAGTTTCGGTCGGATGGTTTCCAGTTCGAACTTGAGGTGCGTCGGGGTGTGATAGCTGTCGTGCAAGAAAATGCCGACCGTGGGGAGTTCCTGCACCAACCGGGGGAGCTTCTCTTGGCTCAAACCGAGCCGCAGGTCCCATCCGACCCGATAGCTTTCCGGGATCGCCCAGCCACTGGACCGGCCCGGCGGGACGCTCACCGAGGATTCGCCGAGACCCAGGGTCGGTCCGGTCTGCACCATCGGTCGATCGACGGAGTGGAGCGTCCCACGGCCGTTCCGTTGCAGGGCCGCAAGAAAGTGGGCTGACGAGACACCAGAGGAAACGCCCGTTTCGATCACATGGTCGGGCCGTAGAGCGCGGGTGATCACGTACAGCTCGAAGGGGGCCCGGAACTGAGCGTAGAACCCGCGGCCGCCTTCCTGATGAGCGCGGTAAAGCGCGCGCTCGAGGGGTGCCAGAGCGCCGACTTCCGCCAAGAACGGATCGATCTCCTTCGACGCTAGACCCAACAGGCCCGACAGCCACGTGCGGTTCGGGAGAGCGCGACGGTCTCCCAGCGCCTGCACCGTCTCTCGAAGCTCAGTATCGAGTGCGGTACGCGTCGGCATTGTGGAGGGGGGCGCCCAACGCGCCTGGGGATTAAGCAGAGCGGTTCGTCGCCGTCTTGGGTTCCAGGTGGGCCTCGCGGACAATCAGTCGCGAGACGCTGCCCCGGTGCTCGGATTCCACGCGGTCGAGCACCAGCCGGTGGCTCCAGTCCGGGACGTCGGTGACCAGCGTCTCGTACTCCCCGCCCTCGCCCGCCACATGGACGGGCCGCACGCTTCGGCTCCGCCGTTCGATTTCCCGGAGCATCTCGAGGTCGAGCCCGCGCCCGAGCAAGTCGGGCGTAAGGGGCTCGGCCGCCAGGTGAACGAGCCGGATCTCTAGCCCGGCGCCGATCTCCTCGCGGACGATCCGCCCGGGGTCCTTTCCCCACAGCGGCGCGAAGAGGGGTCGTCCGAGATCGAACGTGATCGATTGGAGACGGCTCCATTGATAGGCCGAGGCGATCGCTCCGGTGACCACCGGCCCGGTCGCGCCGGAGAGCGCCTTCTGGACCGCCGCCGATTCGTCGGCCTCAGTGGTTCCCCCGACCTCAATGGTCCGCGTCGCTTTCCCCCAAGCTTGGGCTTGCAGAGCCACCATCGTAAGATTCGGGGTATGGAACATCATGGAATCCGGGTCGGCCGGTTTCAGGACTACCAGTTCGTCGACGCTCATTCCCTGCGTATCGGCCAGATACGCCGAGAAGACCGAGTCCTTCCCGCCGGAAACGAGTGCGGTGACCGTCACGGAGTTCCTCGGTCAACCGAGCACGAGCCCGCCACGCCACGCCGAGTAGAGTTCGGTGAGGTCGAGCTGGGCCTGGATTTGCTCTCCCCATCGGAAAACCCCGTCCGCCGCGGTAACGTGACCCAGAGGCGTCACCGGTTCGCCGCGCATCCGGACTTCGAATGCATCGACCTTTGACCGGTCGACCTCCACGACCCACCGGGAGCCGCCCTCCGCTACGGCCGCAAGGCCCGGGCCGGGGAGCAGCGTAGCGGCCAGGTCCACCGAAAAGCCGAGCCCGCCGCCAAAGGCCATCTCCATCAGGGTCAGTCCGAGTCCGCCATCGGAAACGTCGTGCACGGCCCGGAGCGTTCCACAGGCGCCCGCGGAGAGGAGAGCGTCACCGATTCGACGCAACCGCGACGGCTGGGTCGGCGGGATCGGTTGGCCCCGGATCCCGTGGCGACGCGCCCAAAGAGACCCTCCCAATTCGGGCCGGCTCTGGCCCACTAGATAGAGGGGATTTCCGGCTTCCTTCAGGTCCACTGTGGTGGAGTACCGGAGGTCGGGGACGATACCGGTGGCGAGCAGCACGGGCGTCGGCGGGATTGCCGCGCCGAGTCCACCGTTGTAAAAGCTCACGTTGCCGGACGGAACGGCCATCTCCAGGCCCCGGGCCCCCTCCGCCAGCCCTCGCACGACCGCTGCGAACTGTCCGAGCACGCGCGGGTCTTCGGGATTCCCAAAGTTGAGGCAATTCGTGAACGCGTCGGGACGAGCACCCACCGCGTACAGGTTCCGGGCCGCCTCCTCCACGACCCAGCGCGCGCCGCCGTGAGGATCTTCCGCGCAGGCCCACGGCTGGGCCCCGATCGCGAGGGCGAGCCCTCGCCAGCTCCCGGTTCGGGGTTGCAGCACCGCCGAATCTCCGTGCGACGGCGAGGTGACCTGACCCTGGAGGGGCTTGAGCACGGTGTGCCCGAATACCTCGTGATCGTACATCCGGATCACCGGTTCCCGGGATACGGAATCGGGTGCGAGCGTCTGCTCGCGAATTAGCTGGGCCAAATCCTGGTCGGGAACACGGGCAGACGGTCTGCGTGGGCCGGGCCTTGGGGTCCGCGTTGACCGGTGTCGCGGAGGCGGAGCGACCCGGAAGCCGACGTGGAGTTCTCCGGCCGCGGCTTCCTTGAAACGAATCCGCTCGAGGGGCCCCCGGGTCACGCGCCCGACGTCCGACGCGGGCACATCCCAGCGCTGGAAGATGGCCAGCAGGGCTGGCAGGTCGTTCGGTCGCACATCGAGCAGCATTCGTTCCTGGGACTCGGAAACCCAGATCTCCCAGGGGAGAAGGCCGGTCTCCCGGAGCGGCACATGGTCGAGCTCGATCTCGGACCCGAACCCGCCGGCGTGCACGAGTTCCCCGGAGGCGGTCGCGAGGCCGCCTCCCCCGAGGTCCTTGAGGCCCCGAACGAGTTTTCGGTCGAAGGCCTCGAGGCAGGCATGGATCAGGGGCTCCTTCATGATCGGATTGCCGAGTTGGACCGCGCCCCGAGACTCGGTCTCGCTCCGCTCGGTGAGTTCACGGGAGGCGAACGACACGCCCCCGATTCCGTCCCTCCCGGTGCGTCCTCCGACCAGGACGAGACGGTCGCCGACGCCGCGGGCCCGGTTGGGAAGGAGCCGGTCCTTGGGCAGGAAGCCGACGCAGGCAACGTTGACGAGGGGATTGACGACATAGCCGGGATCGAAGTAGATTCCCCCGGCGATCGTCGGGACGCCCACCCGATTTCCATAGTCTCGGATGCCGGCGACGACGCCGTCGAAGAGGTAGCGGGGGCTCTTCACGCCCGCAGGGAGGTCCTTCGGAGCGAAGTCGAGCGGGCCGAAGAACAGCGGGTCCGCCAGCGCGATCGGCTTCGCGCCGACGGCCAGCACATCCCGCAGGATGCCGCCGATGCCCGTGGCCGCCCCCCCGTACGGTTCGACGGCGGAGGGATGGTTGTGCGATTCGATTCGAAGAGCGTAGGCAAAACCATCCTCGAACGCCATCACTCCCGCGTCCCCGGTCCCGAGAACCCGGCGCGGGGGGTGCAGTTTTCCAAAGGCCGCTTTCAGGTAGCGACGGGAGCTCTTGTAGCTGCAATGCTCGCTCCAGCTTTGGGCGACCCCCGCGAGCTCCACGTCGGTGGGATCCCTTCCGATTCGGCGGTAGTATCGTTGCAGCCGCCCGACCTCCACCGAATCGAGTCCGAGGCTAAGTCGGTTGGATGCGCGCAGGAGAGCCGCCCGGCTCTCCTTTCTGAATGGAATGGTCGTCACGCCGGCCGCCCACTGCGAGTCCAGAGCGGGTACGGAGCCGCGCATGGGGTTCCTCAGTCCAAGAGCGGCGTGACGGTGACCCGGTGGATTACGGGGTTCGCGAGCAGCCGGTCCACCGCGTCCCGGGCGAGCGCGTCGGCCCGGGCACGTTCCATATTCGTGAACTCGAGCACGTAGACGCGGGCCGTCGTAACCCGCGAGACAGGGGAGATTCCGAGCAGTGCGAGCGACTTTTCGATCGTCTCGGCTTCCGGGTCCATGACTCCCGGTTTCAGTTCCACTCGAACCTCGACCCGGAGCGCCCGGTCGCCGCTTCCCATCTGGATCTCTCGACCGCTTCGAGCGTACCGGTCCATATTACATCCGACGGCCGGAGCACAATCCGTCCGACCGCCGGTGAACGGGGCCATCAGGAGGCGAAATTTGTCGCCCCAAAACCTATATAGGGAACGTTTTTCGGAACGAGGGTCTGGGGGTTGGGGTGGAGGAGCTCATTTGCAGTGTCGAGTTTCTTCGGAGTCGGAGGGAGCTCGTCGCGCGCGTTTCGAGTGAAGCGGGGGGAGTGCGTGAGTATCATGCGCCCGCCGCGGGTTCTGTGATCGAACAGGTGGTCGACGACCTCCAAGAGGAGTTCGAGTCGGCACCGGTGACCTGACGAGGGTTACGCCGAACACAGGACCATCCTCCGACGCCAGCGCCGGACCGCCAGCGGCCGATCGAGAGTCAGAGTAGGGGGAAGGTATCGATGGAGAAGCAGGGAACGAAGAGCAAGGGGCCGGTCAGCGGAGCCGTCGAGAGCGTCTTCACGAAGGTTTGGGGGGACGAGCACGTCACCGCGCTCATCGCTCTCAAGGTCGAGACCGCGGAGGCCGACGCGGTGGCCGCCGAGGTCGCCCGCTTCACCGAGGCCGAGGACGTGTTCCTCGTCACCGGCGACACCGACATCATGGTCAAGGTCACGTTCCCGCACTACGAGGAGCTCAAGGAGTTCGTACTCCACCGCCTCCCGGTCGTAAAGGGGATCCGGGAGACCAAGACGCTCCTCGTCGTCACGGCCTACAAGGAGGGAGGCGAGGCCCGTCGCGCGTAAGCGACACGGGCCCCGACATCATCCATGACCGCAACGGACAGCCATGCCGTAACGCCCGCCGTCGCCGACCCCGCGGTCGGCTCGAGCAAGTCGACCCAGGTCGAACGCATCGCCCAGTCCCTCACTGCCCTTAGCGAGGATGGGTCTGTGCCCCGGAACATCCGGCGCGGCGCGCAGTCTGCGAGAGACGAGCTGTTGAAAGCCACCGTCGCGCTCGACGTCCGCGTGGCGAGCGCGGTCTACGTGTTGGACGACCTCGCGAACGATTCCAACCTCCCCACCCACGGCCGCACCGCCATCTGGTCGATCATCTCGAACTTGGAGAGCCTCCAGTGAACTTCGAGCCGCGAAACCTGAAATACGACCTTCGGGTCGTGAACGGACGGAGCGATCGCGGGCCCGTAGCTCAGTTCGGTAGGTCGGTGGGTGCGCCCGTCGGCCCGGCACAGAGCATCTGGCTTTTAACCAGGCGGTCGGGGGTTCGAACGAGCGGCGCCGCACCGGCCGTCGCGCTCCGGAAATCCCCCCGGGCCCGTTCCGCTCCGCTGGAGTCCTCATGAGCCCCACGCGCGCGCGGCCCCGGAAATCGACCAAGAGCCTGAAGGCTCCACCCCGGCGGGAGTTCCAGACCCATCACCTGATCCCCCCGCACGAGCTGTTGAGCGAGGACGAGGCCCGGAATGTCCTCGAGGAACTCGCCACACCGGTCGAACGTCTTCCCAAGATCCTCGCAAGCGACCCCGGCCTGCTCACGAGCCCTGAGGTCCGCGCCGCGAAGGAGGCCTCCGAGCCGCTGGCCGGCCGGATGGTCCGCATACGTCGTCCGTCCCCCACGGCCGGTGAGGCGATCACGTATCGCGTCGTCATCGCCAACCTGGGGGACTAGGGGTTCACGCTCATGCGAGAAATCGTAGACGCCTTCTTCCGAGAGCGGTCGATTGTCAACCACCACCTCGCGAGCTTCAACGACTTCCTTCCGACGCCCGACAACCCGAATTCGCGGATGCAGCGGATCGTCGACGAGGCCCGTGTCAGCGAGGATTCGACGGACCGCGGCGTGATTCGGCTCGACGTGCAGAAGACCAAGAGCTCGATCTACGTGCGGGTCGGCCGTCGGCGGGACGCCCGTGGCCAACTGGACGTGACGTCCGAGCCGACGGTGTTCGTCGGACAGCCGTTTGTCAAGGAGCCGGTCGGCTCCAAGCCCACGCTCACCCCGATGGAGGCACGGCTCAGGAACCTCACCTACCAGGCGCCGATCTACCTGCGGGTCACGGTCGTCGAGAACGGGGTCGAGCGCGCGCCGGAGGACGTCCACATCGGCGACCTGCCGATCATGGTCAAGAGCCGTCCGTGCAACCTCCACCAGGGGAACATCGAGCGCGACTCCGGCTTCCCGCTCTCGGCGGAGGAATACCGCGCCAAGCTCGTCGAGTACGGAGAGGACCCCGCCGACCCCGGGGGCTACTTCATCATCGGTGGGACCGAGCGCGTGATTATGAGCCTCGAGGACCTGGCGCCGAACCGGATCTTCGCGGAGTTCAACGAGCGCTACGGCACGCCGATCGAGAGTGCCAAGGTGTTCAGCCAGCGCGGCGGCTACCGGTCCCTCACCGTCGTCGAGAAGAAGAAGGACGGCGTCCTCCACGTTTCGGTCCCCAGCGCCTCGGGGCAGATCCCGCTCGCCATCCTGATGAAGGCCCTCGGGATGAAGAACGACGAGGAGATCTACCAGGCCGTACTGGGCGAGCTCCTGCCGCTGGACGAGCCGTTCGTCCAGACGATGAAGCACCTTCTCAACGTCAACCTCGAAGAGTGCGTTTCGAAGAAGCTCTACCCACCCGAGGGGATTCTGACCACCGAGGACGCGCTCCTCTACCTGGAGAAGAAGTTCGCCACGGGACAGGCGAAGGAGTACCGCCAGCGGAAGGTCGACGGCATCCTCGACCGGTCGCTGCTGCCGCACCTGGGCGACTCGAAGCCGGACCGTCTCAAGAAGGCCCTCTACCTCGGCCGGATGGCGCGGACCGTCCTGGAGCTCAACTTGGGTCAACGCGGCGAGGACGACAAGGACCACTACGCGAACAAGCGGCTCAAGCTCGCGGGCGATCTCATGGAGGACCTGTTCCGCGTAGCGTTCACGATGCTCCTGAAGGATCTCAAGTACCAGCTCGAGCGCTCCTTCGCTCGGAAGAAGGACCTTCGGATCGCCTCGGCGATCCGGCCGGACCTGCTCACCCAGCGTCTTGTCCATGCGCTGGCGACGGGCAACTGGGTCGGTGGCCGGGCCGGCGTGAGCCAGCTCCTCGATCGGACCAGCCACATGTCGACGATCTCTCACCTCCGGCGGGTCACGAGCCCGCTCACCCGCAGCCAGCCGCACTTCGAGGCGCGGGACCTGCACCCGACCCAGTGGGGCCGGCTCTGTCCCAACGAGACGCCCGAGGGCCAGAACTGCGGTCTCGTCAAGAACTACGCCCTCTGCGTGGATGTCTCGGAGGGCGCCGACGAGGAGGAGGTGGCGCTCATCCTCCGGGACCTCAACACCCGGGAGATCGGCCCCGAGGTTTTCCAGGAGGCGACTGGCCCGAAGGGGAAGCGTGCCGCCCGGGTCTACGTCAACGGGAACCTGGTCGGCCTCCACTCGAACCCGACCGAGCTGGTCCAGGAGATCCGGGAACGCCGGCGTTCCGGAACTCTCTCCCCCACCCTCGGCGACAGGATCTATGAGATTAACGTCCGCAGCGACAGCCGCATGAACGAGGTGATCGTTCACTGCGACTCGGGCCGCCTCCGCCGTCCGCTGATCAGCGTCCGGGATGGCACGACGCGTGTGACCCGTTCCGATCTGGATGAGCTGGCCCGCGGCACGCTCTCCTACACCGACCTGGTCCGCCAGGGAAAGGTCGAGTGGCTGGACGCCGAGGAAGAAGAGGACACGTTGATCGGGGTGGACGCGTTCCAGATGCCGGAGCGGTGCCCTCACTGCGAGCGGGCCCTCTCCCGAAGCGACATCCGGTGGGTCTCCGCCGGCGAGAAGAAGGACGTCGCCGACGTGGAGTGCGGCCGTTGCCACCACGTCTTCCCGACCCCGTCGCTCCTACGCAAGGAGAATACGCACCTTGAGATCGACCCGAACCTGATCCTCGGGGTCTGCACCGGGCTCATCCCGTACGCGGAACACAACTCCACACCCCGGAACACGATGGGCTCCGGGATGGCCAAGCAGGCGCTGGGCGTCGAGTCGGTCAACTACCGGCGCCGGCCGGACACTCGCGGCCATCTCCTCCACTACCCGGAGGCGCCGCTGCTCCGCACCCAGACGATGCGCTACGTGCAGTTCACCGAGCGTCCGCCGGGCAGAACTTCGTGGTGGCCGTTCTGACGCACGAGGGATACAACATGCAGGACGCCCTCGTCTTCTCGCAGGCGGCGATCGATCGCGGCCTGGGCCGCTCCTCCTTCTTCCGAACGTACCGGGGAGAGGAGCGCAAGTACCCGGGCGGCCAGGAGGACCGCTTCGAGATCCCGCGGCCCGATGTCGCTGGCGCTCGGGTCGACACGGCCTACCGGAATCTGGGCGAGGACGGGCTGATCTTCCCCGAGCTGGAGGTCACCGAGAGCGATGTCCTGGTCGGGAAGACCTCCCCACCGAGGTTCCTGGAGGAGAAAACCGATCTGTTGACGCCGCAGAAGCGCCGTGAAACGTCGGTCACCGTTCGGGCCGGCGAGTCCGGCTGGGTCGACAGCGTGATCCTGACCGAGGGGGAGAACATCTCGAAGCTCGTGAAGGTGAAGGTCCGCAACCAGCGGGTCCCCGAGCTCGGCGACAAGTTCGCCTCCCGGCACGGCCAGAAGGGCGTGGTCGGACTCATCGTTCCCCAGGAGAACATGCCCTACACGCGGGACGGCATCACGCCGGACCTCATCGTCAACCCGCACGCCATCCCGTCGCGCATGACCGTCGCCCACGTGCTCGAAATGCTCGGCGGCAAGGTCGGGTCGCTCGAGGGCCGGGTCATCGATGGCACACCATTCTCCGGGGAGCGCGAGGAGGCGCTCCGCGAGTCGCTCAAGACGCTCGGTTTCCACCCGTCCGGGCGGGAGACCTTCTACGATGGCGTCACCGGCCGGCGTCTCACCGGCGAGGTGTTCGTCGGCGTGATCTACTACCAGAAGCTCCACTACATGGTCGCCGGGAAGATGCACATGCGCTCCCGGGGCCCCGTGCAGATCCTCACCCGCCAGCCGACCGAGGGGCGATCCCGTCAGGGCGGACTCCGGTTCGGAGAGATGGAGCGCGACTGTCTCATCGGCCACGGCGTGGCGATGGTGATCAAGGACCGGCTGCTCGACGAGTCGGACGGGACGATCCAGTACGTCTGCGGCAACACCGAGTGCGGTCACATCGCGATCCCAGACGCCCGGACCGGCTCGCTCCGGTGCCCGAGCTGTGGCAACACCTCGTCGATCTACCCCGTCGAGATGAGCTACTCGTTCAAGCTGCTCCTGGAGGAGCTGATCAGCCTCGGCGTGATCATGCGGCTCCAGCTGGAGGACATGCGGTAGGAGGTTCCGCGATGGCGCAAGGACTGTCCAAGCGAATCAAGAGTCTCCAGTTCGCCTTCCTCTCTCCCGACGAGATCCGGCGGATGAACGCTGTGAAGGTGATCACCGCGGACACCTACGACGACGACGGCTACCCGATCGAGATGGGCCTCATGGACCTCCATCTCGGCGTCATCGAGCCCAACCTCCGGTGCCGGACCTGCGGCGGCCGGGTCAACGAATGCCCGGGCCACTTCGGCATCATTGAGCTCGCGATGCCGGTGAT